>NZ_JBSFIK010000001.1:0-149734 GCF_053597535.1 Streptomyces sp. NPDC001348
ATCGACGCCCACCTCACCGGCCAACCCCGGGCCCGCACCCGCACCAGCCACTTCGCAGCACTTCGCCCCGCCGATCAAACGATCGACGGGGCGAAGTGAGCAGGCCCCGGATTAACCAACAGCATCCTCGGTCGCGCCGGGGCTCTCGTCACAGGACGGCTGACGTCAGTTGCCGTAGTGGTGCTTCTTGTGGTGCCCGTTCACGCAGGCGCCACCGAAGGACGGGTCGAGCAGGCCGCCCACGTGGGCGGTGTTGTGGCAGATGTTGATCGGCGCGTGGATCGGCACCTGGATGACATTGCCGGAGGTCACGCCGCCCGAGTTGATCGCCGCGCCCTCGGCGCCCGCGCCCGCCGCGGCGATCCCGGCCCCGCTGAGGACCACGGCGCCCGTGCCGATAGCGGCGACCCCCGCCTTCGCGATGAGAGACATCACGTTCTCCTTAGTGACTTGGTAAGCGCGGCGGCATCTTGCGCGACCGCACTTCCCGCTCAACGCGACGCGGCGGGGCTAGTTACGGCGTTTGTCCCCAGATCACCCTTTGAGGAAAGTGTCGGATTCGGCCACCCGGTGTACGGGCGTCGGTGTCAGAACGTCGGTTTTTCGAAAGATCCTCTAAGTTGTCGACTGTCGGTGACCAGTCCATCACGGTCTGTGTCGACAGAGAAACGGAGTGGTAATGCGCAAGTTCCAGAGGGTCGCGGTGGTCGCGGCCATGCTCGGCAGTGTCGGCTTCCTCGGCGCGGGTGTCAGCCAGGCCCATGGGGACGAGGACGGCAAGTTCAAGGTGGACAACAAGCAGGGTCAGCAGTGCTCGGCCAACGAGGTCAGCTACATCGGGTCCGAGACGGCCAGTGACACCTTCCTGCCGACCAACGCCGCCGGCACGCAGATGAACGACAAGAGCGAGCACACGTCGGTGACCTGCACCCAGCTCTTCGCCATCGGTCACTGATCGTCGATGAAGTGATCGCGGGTGGGCCCCGGGGGTGGACGAGTCCGTCCACCCCCGGGGCCTGTCATTTGTATTTAAGTGATTAATAGGCTGACTGATCAAAAAGCTGCGATTCAGAGCGTTTCTGCCAACAAAAGCCGCAAATGATCCTTAAAGTCATTACTTGTCGGTGACCAGGCCATAACGGGCTGTGTCGACATGAGAAACGGAGAGGTAATGCGCAAGTTCCAGAGGGTCGCGGTGGTCGCGGCCATGCTCGGTAGCGTCGGCTTCCTCGGTGCGGGTGTCAGCCAGGCTGGCGACGACGACGCGACGATCAAGCTGAACAACAAGCAGAGCCAGGAGTGCTCGGCGGACGGAACGTACGTGACGGGCTCCGAGACGGGCAGCGGCACCTTCCTTCCGGCCAACGTCGACGGCGCCCAGAAGAGTGACGCGAGCAAGTCGCGCTCCGTGACCTGCACCCAGCTCTTCACCGTCGGGCACTGATCGCTGATCACTGATCACTGATCCGGGTGGGCCCCGGGATTCGAACCATTTCCGTTCGAATCCCGGGGCCCGCTGTTTGCATTCGGGGGAGCCCTGAGCTGCCGGGCGGCCACCCAAGAAACTCACGCGCCAGCGCGTTTCTCCCGTCAAAAGCCGCAAACGTCACCTACAGTTGTCAACTGTCAGTGACCAGTCCATCACGGTCTGTGTCGACAGAGAAACGGAGTGGTAATGCGCAAGTACCAGAGGGTCGCCGTCGTCGCGGCCATGCTCGGTAGCGTCGGCTTCCTCGGCGCGGGCATCAGCCAGGCTCACGGCGATGACGACGCGACGGTCAAGCTGGACAACAAGCAGAGCCAGAAGTGCTCGGCTGACGGCACGTACCTGACGGGCTCGGAGACGGCCAGCAACACCTTCGCCCCGATCAACGGCGCCGGTCTTCAGTACAACGACAAGAGCGAGCACACGTCGGTGACCTGCACCCAGCTCTTCACGATCGGTAAGTGACACCGATCAGCTGATCTGAGCGGGCCCCGGTTTCCGCGCCGAGTGCGCGGAGTCCGGGGCCTGTCGTTTCCCCGGATAAGTATCGAATTATGCCATTTTTGGTGACGTTGCGCGTTCGCGTGTTCAACCGCTTGAACAACGCAAGCGTCCCCTACAGTTGGCGACTGTCGGTGGCTGGCTCGCTACGGCCTGTGACAACCCGAGAAGGAGAAGCAATGCGCAAGTACCACAAGGCGGCAGTGGCCGCGGCCATGCTCGGCAGTGTGAGCATCCTGGGCGCCGGCGTCGGCAACGCCGCGGACGGGACCCCGCAGGCCAAGGCCGACCAGACGTGCTCGGCCAACGAGTCGGACTGGTCCGGCGGGCTGATCAACGTCAAGAACGTCAATGTCGTGGTCAACGTCCTCGGGCTTCAGATGAACGACCTGAGCAAGCACAAGTCGGTGAACTGCACGCAGGCCATCCCCGTCAAGTGACGACGGCTTCGCCGTCCGGTCACGGGGGCCGACTGTAAAAGGAAAAGGCAGATGCTCAATTCGAAGAAAGTCGCAGCGGCAGCGGGCGTCCTGGGGAGCTTCGCTCTGATCGGTGCCGGTGCCGTCCAGGCCTTCGCCGGTGACGGCTACGGCAAGTGCGCGGACGACGGCAAGGGTCACGTGCGCTGCGTGCAGGTGAGTCAGTACCAGATCACCAGCGACAAGCGCGGGAACATCACCATCGTCAACGACTCGACGCAGGACTGCCCTGCCGCGCACGGCCAGATCACCTGCGTCAGCAGCGCCGCCGTCCCCGGCAAGAACTCCTGACGTCCACCGCTCCGCGCGGCGCAGAATGGCCGGGTCCCGATGACGGGGCCCGGCCATTTCTGTCCGGTGGGTGACTTCCGGGCGAGCTCTTAATCCGTTCGGATGATTTTTCGCCATATTTATTGTGTGTTGCCGCCGCCGTCGGGGTCACTGGGTGTAGACGCCAGTGCCCTGCCCATCCACTGCGCCGAGAGAATCGCAGCGAGCTTTCCGGCAAGGGGCAGCCATGGGTGGACGATCGAGAAAGACCAGGCGCATGGTGATCACCGCGGCCGCCGCCCTGTTCCCCGGCGCCGCGTTCGCCGTCGGCTCGGTCGTCAACTACGTCGCCGGCGTCGTGCAGGTCACGTTCATCGCGGCCGGAACCGCCTGCTCCAGCCTGGCCGCCTATGTCGCGTTGCGCGCGAAGGCCAAACTCGCCGACGCGGAGATCGCGGCGTTCAGCGAGAGTCTCTGCGCCATAGTCGAGAACCTGGTACGGCTCGCCCATGAGCCGAACGGCACCAATGAGCTCAGGATCCAGACCGTCGACTGGATCGTCACCCTGGTCGCCACGAAGGCGGGGCCCGGCACCAGGTGCGCCTACTACGCCCTCGAGGCGGACGGCCGCCGCCTCAGGCGACGGGGGCAGTACGGCGACGTGAGCCAGGCGCCCGACGAGTACACCGCCGACGAGGCGGACGGCAGGGACCTGCTGTGGGCCCTCGGCCGCAAGACCGCCGTCAGGATCGACGACACGTTCTCGACCAGCGGCTACCCGACGATCAACCTGGGGGACGGCTACCGGTCGTCCATCGTCGCTCCCGTGTACGTGGTGGACCGGCCCGTGGGCGTCCTCATCCTGGACGCCCCCCGGGTCGACGCCTTCGCGGAGACCGGTGAGGGCTTCGTACGCCTGTTCTCGCTGCTCCTGGCAGCCGTGCACAGCGCCGAGAGGGGATCACGGCTTGCTCCCGGCTGACGACTCGACGGCCCGGCAGCCACGTTCCGGGTCGGGTTCCCAGGGGTGGCGCAGCGCCCAGACGGCTACCGGTGCGCCCGCTCCCACCAGTGCCGCCGCCACCCAGAGCCCGGCCTGATACCCCGTCCGCAGGGCTTCGGGGGGCGCGGCGCCCCCGGACCGCGCCGAGCGCTGCGCGAAGGTCACGACGGCGCCCACGAACACGATGCCGAACACGCCGGAGAGCTCACGGGTGGCGCTGAACAACCCGGCCGCGAAGCCGGACAGCCGGCGGGGTGAGGACTCGAGGGCCCGCGTCGTCACCGGCAGCGCCAGAGCGGAACCCGCACCCACCGCCGCCAGCCCCGGCAGCAGGTCGACGAGCTCGCCGTAGGAACTGCCCCACGCGACCAGGAGCAGACCGCAGGCCACCAGCAGCAGGCCCGACGCGGCGATACGGCCGTCCCCCCATCGCCTGGCCAGGGCCGCGATGAACGGAGCCGTGACACACAGCGCCAGGACCACCGGAGTGAACGCCAGGCCCGCCTGTGTGGGACTCAGCCGCAGGCCGCTCTGCAGGAACTGCGACGTGTAGAAGTAGACACCGGTCACCCCCAGCCCCCACAGCAGCTGGGCGACGAGTCCGCCCAGGAAGGGCCGACGGCGCAGCAGTTGGCCGAGCGCGGCACTGCGACGGGGTTCCTGCCAGCAGCACAGCGTCACCACCCCGGCGACGGCGGCGGCACCCGAGACGACGACCACCGGCTCACCGAATCCGTACACGGGCCCCTGGATCAGGCAGTAGACCAGGGAGGCGAGGGAAAGACAGGTCAGTGCGAGCACCCGGTGCGGCACCGCCGCGAAACCGCCCGGCGAGGGGGGTGCGCCGCGGTCGGTGCCGGACAGGGCGAGGGCGCCGACCAGGAAGCCGACGATTCCCAGGGGGACGTTCAGAGCGAACAGCCACTCCCAGCCCAGGTGCTGCGTCACGACACCGGAGACGACCGGCCCGAAGGCCAGCGCGGAGCCCAACGCAGCGGTGGTGGCGCCGAATCCGGCCGTGCGCACACCGCGTGGCAGGTCGTGCGACATCACCGCCAACGAGGCCGGCAGGATGAACGCCGCGCCGGCGCCCTGCGCGGCGCGGAAGCCGACGAGCATCCCCTCCGTGCCCGACAGCGCACAGCACACCGAGGAGCCGGTGAACAGGGCGAGTCCGGTGAGCAGCGACCAGCGCCGTCCCCGGGCGTCGGTCAGCTGGCCCGCGAACAGCAGGAAACCGGCGAGCGACAACGGATATGCGGTCGCCACCCACTTCAGGCCCGTGTCGCTCATACCGAGTTCCCTGCGCATCTCGGGCAGGGCGACATTCACCACGGTGTTGTCGAGAGCCGTCAGGAACGTGGCGAGAACGACCGCCGTAATGACGCTCAGGGTGCGAAGCCTCACGTGCGAAATATAGGCGCTGGTGACTCGTGGGTTGAGCGTATCGGCGGATTGTATCGGCGTGTCACTGGAGAAGGGCCGCAGCTCCGTGTTTGGCTGTCGTTCTTCGCTGTTGTTCCGCCGCTTTCGTCCGGAACCCGTCGCGCGTGAAGGTTCGGTGAGCCAGTGCCATTCCTGGTGACAGAAACCATCAGCCACCATCTAGCCCAAGCCGCTGCTCTCACACCCGACGAAACGGCCTTCACGTTCGTCGACCACAGCGCCGACACCAGGGGCGTGGCCTCCTCGCTCACCTGGCAGGAGCTGGACCGGCGAGTACGACGGACCGCCCGCGCCCTGCACCATGCCGACACCGCCGGGGAAAGAGTGGCGGTGGTCGCTCCGCAAAGCCTTGAATACGTCGTCGGATTTCTCGCCGCTGCCTGTGCCGGCGCCATCGCGGTTCCGCTTTTCCCGCCCTCGTTGCCGGGGCACGGGGAGAAGCTCGTCGCGGTGCTGCGGGACGCGTCGCCCAAGTTCCTGCTGACCGTGGAGGAACAGCGCGAGCCGCTCACGGATTTCTGCGCGGCACACGGCATGTCCGCCGACTTCCGCGTCGTCACCGAACAGGAACTGGCCCAGAATTCCGCGGGACTGCGCGGGGATCCCGACGAGCCGGTGCCGAACGACGTGGCGTACCTGCAATACACCTCGGGATCCACCCGCATTCCGTCCGGGGTGGCGATCACGCACGCCAACGTGTGCGACAACGCCCGGCAGGCCCTCGACGCCTACGACATCCGCCGGGGCCGCAACTGCACCGTGGGATGGCTGCCGCTGTACCACGACATGGGACTGGTGTCGGTGATCGCCATGCCGATCATCGGTCACCTGCCGTCGGTCCTCATGGACCCGCTGGCGTTCGTCCAGCAGCCGGTGCGCTGGCTGCGCCTGCTGACCCGGCACCACGGGGCCTTCACCGCCGCGCCCAACTTCGCCTACGACTACTGCGTGCAGCGGGTGGACGACGGGGAACGCGCCGAACTTTCGCTGGACTCCGTCGCCGCCATGGTGAACGGCAGCGAACCCATCGCGCCCCGCACCCTCGAGCGCTTCCAGACGGCCTTCGCGCCCGTCGGGATGAGACGCACGACGATGCGCCCCTCCTACGGGCTGGCCGAGGCGACCGTGTTCGTGTGCGCGTCACCGGCGGGGGAGGAGCCCGCCGTCACCTCCTTCGACCGGCAGGCCCTCGGGGAGGGGATCGCCCGCACGCTGGACAGCCACGACGACCGTGCGGTGGTCGAGCTCGTCGGCTGCGGCCGGCCGAACGGGCAGGAGATGGCGATCGTCGATCCCGTGACGGGACGACGCCGGGAAGACGGAGTCGTCGGTGAGATCTGGCTGCGCGGCCCCAACATCGGCCGCGGCTACTGGAACCACCACGAGCAGAGCGAAGCCGTCTTCCACGCGGTCCTCGACGGTGACGACCCCACCGAACCCTGGCTGCGCACCGGCGACCTGGGCGTGTGGTACGACAAGCAGCTCTATGTCGCGGGCCGCCTCAAGGACCTGGTGATCATCGACGGGACCAACCACTACCCGCACGACATCGAGGAGACCGTCCAGTCGGCCCATCCGGCGATCCGCCCGCACCACATCGCCGCGTTCTCCCTGGCCGGGAGCGACGGCGAGCGACTGGCCGTCGTGGCCGAGCACGCCCGGGACGTGACCGGGTCCCGGGGACTCGAGCAGGAGGTGAGCCGGGCGGTGCGGTCCGCGGTCGCCGCCAAGCACGGCGTCGCCGTCCACGACTTCGTGCTGGCACCGCCCGGCAGCGTTCCACGCACCACCAGCGGCAAGGTCGCCCGCAACGCCTGCCGCGACCAGTACCTGGCGGGTGCGTGGGCCGACGGTACAGGCACCCGGAACCGATGACCGGCAGTGTGCGGGCCGCAGGGAGAGGGACAGATGCGAGCAATGCAGTCGGCCGCCCAGCCCGGCCCGGAACCGGCCTCCGCCGCGGAGCTACGAGCATTCCTGCGCCGGCTCCTCTCCGAGACCTGCGGCATCCCCGAGGCCGGCCTGGACGACACCCGGCCGCTGGTGGACTACGGCCTGACGTCCCGTGCCGCCGTCGGGGTCACCGGACGCCTCGAACGATTCCTCGACGCGCCTCTGCCGGCCACGCTGCTGTGGGAGAACCCCACCATCGGATCGCTCGTGGAGCGGCTGACCGGGAGCGGGGGGACCGGGCCGGAGGAAGACACCGGTAGCGGCAGCGACGAACCGGCGGCAGAGCCCGGCCCCGTCGCGGTGATCGGCGTCGGCTGCCGTCTTCCCGGCAACGTGGGCGGCCCCGAGGCCTTCTGGAAGCACCTGATCGCGGGCAGCGACCTCGTCGGCACCGTTCCCGACCGGCGCTGGCGGGACTTCGCGTCCCTGCCCGGCGCCGCGGCACTGATGGCACGGACCACCCGCCGGGGAGCCTTCCTCGACGACGTCGAGGCGTTCGACGCCGACTGCTTCGGCATCACGCCGCGCGAGGCGGAGGTGATGGACCCCCAGCAGCGCCTGCTGCTGGAGGTCGGCTGCGAGGCCCTGGACCACGCCGGGCGTCCCGCGTACAGCCTCCAGGGCAGCGACACCGGGGTGTTCGTCGGTCTCAGCGCACTGGAGTACGGACACCTGACCACCTCGGACCCCGCCCGGCTCACCCCGTGGACCAGCACGGGAGCCGCCGGGAGCATCGCCGCGGGCCGGCTGTCCTACCTTTTCGACCTGCACGGACCGAGCATCACCGTCGACACGGCCTGTTCCTCGTCCCTGGTGGCGGTGCACCAGGCATGCCGCAGCCTGCGCTCCGGTGAGTGCGACACGGCGCTCGCGGCCGGCGTCAACGTCGTGCTCTCGCCCACGGTCACCGCCTCCTTCCAGCAGGCCGGCGCACTCGCGGCGGACGGCCGCTGCAAACCGTTCGACGCCGCCGCCGACGGCATCACCCGCGGCGAGGGCTGCGGCGTGGTCGTCCTCAGACGGCTGGCCGACGCCCTGCGCGACGGCGACCGGGTCCTGGCCGTCATCAGGGGGACGGCGGTCAACAGCGACGGCCGGTCGGCGGGCCTGATGGCCCCCAACCCCGCGGCGCAGGAACGTCTGCTGCGCAGCGCGCTCGGCGACGCCCGGATCGACGCCGCCGGGATCGACTACGTCGAGGCGCATGGCACCGGCACCCTGCTGGGAGACCCCATCGAGGCCGGCGCGCTGGGTGCCGTCCTCGGCCGCGGCAGACCGGCGCACCAGCCCCTGCTCATCGGCTCCGTGAAGAGCAACCTGGGCCATCTGGAAGGCGCCGCGGGGATCGTCGGCCTGATCAAGACGGTACTGGCGCTGCACCACCGCCGTATCCCGGGCACCCTGCACTTCCACCGGCCCAACCCGCACATCGACTTCGACTCCCTCGGTCTGCGTGTCGTCACCGAGCCCGTCGTCTGGCCGGACCGGGGCGCCCGCCCGGCCCGGGCGGGCGTGTCCGCCTTCGGTTTCGGAGGCACCAACGCGCACGTCGTCCTGGAGCGGGCGGCGGCCGCCGAACCGCACACCGGGGGCCGGGACGGCCATGCCCCGCCCGCACATGTGCTCGTCGTGTCCGCCCGCTCGCGCGACAGGGTCGGCGACGTCGCGACCGGCCTCGCCCGGCGGCTGTCGGCCGAGGACGCACCAGCGCTCGGGGACGCCTCCCACACCCTGGCCCGCAACCGAAGAGGGCCCGTGTGCGCGGCCGTCGTCGCGCGCACCCACGAGGAGGCGGCCGGACTGCTCGGCGCCCTGGCCCGCGGCGAGGAGGCCCCGGGCTGTGTGCCTCCCGGCACCGACGACCGAGCGGCGCGGCCAGTCGGCACCCGCCGTCCCGTCCTCGTCTTCTCCGGTCACGGCTCCCAGTGGCAGGGCATGGGGCTGGGCCTGCTGAGGGACGATCCCGTGTTCGAGGCGGCGGTCCGCGAGCTGGACCCGTTGTACCTCGCCCGAACGGGCCGGTCGCTGCGGGACATGCTCGGACGGACCGGGGCGGGACCGGGCGTCGAGCACCTCCAGCCGCTGCTGTTCGGCATGCAGATCGCCCTGGCGCGCACCCTCGACGCCTACGGGGTGGAACCCGCCGCCGTCATCGGCCACTCGGTGGGAGAGGTCGGCGCCTCGGTCGTCGCCGGTGCCCTGGACGTCGCCGACGGCCTGCGGGTCGTCCTCGAGCGGTCGGCCCGGCTCGCCGGCCTCGACAGCGAAGGCGCCGGCGCCATGGCCGCGGTCGAACTGGCCGACGAGGAGAGCGACGAGGTCCTGTCGCGCTTCCCCGGCGTCGAGATCGCCGTGCACTTCTCCCCGCTCAGATCCACGGTCGCCGGACCGGCCCGGGCCGTCCGCGACCTGGTCGGCGAACTCACCGGCCGGGGCCGTATGGCACGGCTCCTCGACGTCGGCGGAGCGGGGCACTCCGCGGCGATCGACCCGATCGTGCCCGGGCTGCGCGAGGCACTGGGCACACTCCGGCCCGGCAGCGCGCACCTCGCCTGGTACAACACCGTCCTCGACGACCCGCGGGCCCCCGTCCGGGCCGACGCCGCCTACTGGTGCGCCAACGTCCGCCGCCCCGTCCGGCTGCGACAGGCCGTCGCCGCGGCCGCCGCCGACGGGCACGATCTCTTCCTGGAGATCTCGCCCCACCCCGTCGCCCTGATCCCCCTGACCGAAACCCTGGAGGCCGCCGGCGCCCCCCAGGCGGTCGTGGTGCCCGCCCTGCACAAGCGGGTCGACGAAGCGGTCGCCCTGCGCGGCGCGCTCTTCCGGCTGCACCTCGCCGGAGCCGGGGTGGACGAGGACCGGCTCTGGCCCACGGGGACACGGATCCCGCTGCCCAGCCCGCCCTGGCGTCACGAACGCCACTGGTTCGCCCGCCGGGGCCCGGCAGCCGGCGACCCCCGCACCGGCCACTCCCCGCTGGGCCGCCGCACCGACGACCCGCGTACGGGGGCGGTGCTCTGGCAGACCGAGCTGAGCGCGGACGACGACCGGACGGCCGTACGACAGCTCCACGGCCGCACCGTCCTCACCCTGCCCGCGGCCGCCTCACTCATGATCGCGGCGGCCCGGGAGGTCCACGAACGGGACGGGCTTCCCGAACTGCGCCTGGAGGACGTGGTCGTCCATCGGTGGCTGCCGCTGGCCGGCAGAACACCGGTGACCGTCGTCTGGGACCCCTCCGACGCCCACGTCACCGTCACCGTCAACGCCCGCACCACCAGCGGCACCTGGACCTGTCACGCATCGGCGCGGATCCCCGCCGGGCCCGCACCCGCTCCCGGCGTCCCGCCCGTCCCCCCGGCCGTCGTCAGCCACTGGGGCCGCGCCGGCACCGGCGACCACGCCGGGGAGTCGTACGAGGAACTCCTCGCCGCGATGCTGTACGCGCCGGCCGACGCCGAGGCCACTCCGGCGGGTCTGCGGTGCCTGCACATCCAGAACCCCGGCGCCACGAACACGCCGTACACCCTCCACGCCTACGAGAACGAGCCCGACGGGAGCTGGGACGTCGTGGCGAGCGCGGCCGACGCGCGCATCACCGCGACGGGGCTGCGGCTGCGCCCCGCCGAGCAGGGCGAGGTCCCGCGGCACCTCGAGGCACTCGCCCACGACATCCAGTGGCAGAAGTCGGCCGTCCCGCTCCCGGCACCGCTCGACAGCGCCCTGATCCTCGCCGGCGACCCCGAAGACGGCGAAAACGCCCTGGCCACCGATCTCGCGGAGGCGCTGGCTGCGAAGCACGTACGGACCACGACCCGGCCGCTCACCGCACCCGCCGACCGGTTGCTCGACGACTGGCCGCGGGGAACGACTCCGGCGGCTCCCCGCGCCGTCGTCCTGCTCCTCGACGCCACCCCCGGGTCCCCGGCCGACGCCCTGTGCGGCGCCACACGGGTCGCGCGGCAGCTCGCCGCCGACCGGCACGCCGAGCACCGGCCCCGGCTCTGGCTGGTCACCGTACGGGCCCGGTCCGCCGCACCGGGCGAGCCCGGCAAGCCCGAGCTGGCCTGTCTGCGCGGTCTCGTGCGCACGCTCGCCCTCGAGGAACCCGCCCTGCGCGCGACCCTCGTCGACATCGACGACCAGTTCGACCACGTGGACGACCTCGTGCAGGAGCTCCTCGGCAACAGCCCCGAGGACGAAGTCGTCTGGCGGGCGGGCACCCGCAAGGTCGCCCGGCTCGCGCCCGCCGACTGCGCGGAGCAGCAGTACGAGGCACCGTTCGTGCGCCGGAGCGGTTCCTACATCGTCACCGGCGGCCTCACCGGCCTGGGACTCGCGACGGCCCGCCGCCTGGCCGAACAAGGAGCCGGGCGGCTGGTCCTGTGCGGCAGACGGCCGGCCACACCCGAGGCGGAGGAGGTCATCACCGGCCTGCGCGAGCTCGGGACGTCCGTCGCCGTGGTGCGGGGGGACATCGCCGACCCCGACGTGGCCCCCCGCCTGGTGCGGGCCGCGGTCGGGGAGGGGCACCCGCTGCGCGGGGTCGCCCACTGCGCCGGCGTCCTGCACGACCGGATGATCACCGACCTGGACTCCGACGACATCCACACCGTTCTGCGGCCCAAGGTCACCGGGGCACTGCGGCTGGAGGCGGCCGTCGACTCCCACGACCTCGACTGGTGGGTGTTCTACAGCTCCGCGGCCGCCCTCCTCGGCTCGCCCGGCCAGTCCGCCTACGCGGCCGCCAACGCCTGGCTGGACGCGATCGCCCAACGCCGCAGAGCGGAAGGCAGACCTGCCACGTCCATCGCCTGGGGCCCCTGGCGGGACGCCGGCGCCGCGCCCGCCAACCCGGCCCTGGCGCTGGAGTCCCTCACCGTGACCGAGGGACTGGACGCCCTGCAGACCCTCGTCGTCCACCACCACACGCACACCGGCGTCCTGCACCTCGACGGCCGGCGCGTCCTCGAGGCCTTCCCCTCCCTGGCCGACATCCCCTTCTTCAGCGACAGCCTCCGCGCCCACGACACCACCGCGGACGACTGGCCCGGGCCCGGCGCACTGGAAACCCTCGGCGAGAACGCCGCCGACGAGATCCGCGAGCGGCTGGCCGAACGGACCGCCGCGATCATGGGCTTCCGCGTCCCGGACCTCGACGACGCGGTTCCGCTGCCGGCGCTCGGGCTGGACTCCCTGATGGCCGTCCGTATCCGCAACGCCGTCCTGCAGGACTTCGCCGTCGAGCTGTCCCCGGACCTCATGCTGCGCGGGGCGACCCTCACCGAGGTCGGCGGTACCGTCCTGGCGGAGCTCGGACTGCGAGGGGAGGCACACGAAGGGCCGGAACAGGACCCACCGGAACAGGACACCGCCGCGGCCCCGGCCCCCGGCACCCGCAGTCCCGCCGCGGTCCTGCCCGCCGCGACGCTGCCCTCCTCCATCCAGCCGCGCGACGCCGCCGAGCGTCTGGTGGCCGGTGCCTGGGCGGAAGTACTGCCGGAGCCCCCGACGGACGTCCGCTGCCACCTCCCGGTCGGCGCGGACCGGCGGGTCGCGGAGGAACTGATCGAGGCGATCCGCCGTCGCCTGGGCGAGGACACCGAGCTCACGCTGACCCCCGAGACCGTGCTCGAACAAGGGACGGTGGCCGCCGTCGCGGAACTCGTCCGGCCGGCCGTCAACGCCACCGGCGAAAGCGTCCTGACCACCCTGCGGCCGTCCCGACCGGGCTCCAGACCGCCCTTGTTCACCTTCCACCCCGCCGGCGGCCCGACGTCCGTCTACCAGCCGCTGACCCGGCTCCTCCCCCGCGAGCAGCCGGTGTACGGGATGGAGCGGCTGGATTCCGTGGACACGATGGAGGAGAAGGCCGCGCACTACCTGTCCCTCATCAGGACGATCCAACCGCAGGGGCCCTACCGGCTCCTCGGCTGGTCCTTCGGCGGCTGCCTCGCCTACGAGACGGCACAGCAGCTGACGGACGCGGGCGAGGGCGTCGCCTACCTCGGAATGATCGACACGATCCTGCCCGCCGCGCTGCCGGACCTGGACTCCGAGGAGCTGCTGCTCGAACGCTTCCGCCGGTTCGCCGAGTACATCGAGAAGACCTACGGACAGCGCCTGGACCTGCCCTACGACGAACTCGCGGCCACGCCCGACGACCAGCAGATCCACGTCGTCATGCGCGTGGCGGCGCAGGCAGGGCTCGACATGAGCCCGGGAGTCATGGAACACCAGCGCACCTCCTACATCGACGCCCGGGTCGGCGAGCGCTACGTCCCCCGCCCGTACGGCGGCCCCGTGGTGCTCTACCGCGCGCAGCAGGCACAGCGCCTCACGACGGCCCTCGACCCGCGCTACCTCAGGTCGGAGACCGATCTGGGCTGGGCGCCGCTGTGCCCCCGTCTCGATGTGGTGCCTGTCGAGGGCGACCACCTGTCCCTGATCGACCCGCCGCACGTGACGGCGATCGCCCACCACCTCGTCCGGTCCCTGGCGGTGACCGGATGAGCCGCAGGGCGCGCCGGCCGCGCATCCGGACGTACCTGCTGGGCGGTGTGCTGCTGCTGTCCTCCCTGGCCCCGGCCGGGCACGCGGCGGCGGCCGGGCACACCGCGGCGGGCGGGCACACCGCGGCGGGCGGGCACACCGCGGCGGGCGGGGCCGGCTCCGTGCGGGCCCGTGCCGACGACGGCGCCTACATCAGTCACGTCGAACGGCTTGCCGAGCGGGTGCTCGACCTCACGGTGCAATCACCGGCCATGAGAGCCGGCATGCCGGTACGCGTCCTCCTGCCCGCGCACTGGCGGCAGGAGCCGCACAGGACCTTCCCGGTCGTCTACCTCCTGCAGGGCGCGAGCGACGACTACACCTCGTGGACCCGTGAAACCGACATCGAGGAACTCTCCGCCGGCACGGACGTCCTCGTCGTCATGCCGGAAGGGGGCCGCGCCGGCTTCTACACCGACTGGTGGGACCACGGCAGGAGCACGGCCCCGCGCTGGGAGACGTTCCACACCGGGGAACTGAGGCAGCTGATGGAGCGCGCGTTCCGGGCGGGCCGCCAACGGGCCGTCATCGGACTGTCCGAGGGCGGGCTGGGTGCGCTGAACTACGCCGCACGTCACCCGGACAGCTACCGCTTCGCCGGCTCCCTCAGTGGAATCGTCGACACCTCCGACCCCGTCATGCGGTTCGGGATCGACGTCACATGCAGGCGTGAGCACGTCGACCCGGTACGCCTGTGGGGACGCCCGGACGCGCAGAGACGGATCTGGGACGCCCACAACCCCTCCCGGATGGTGCGCGGGTTCAGGAACACCTGGGTCTATCTCTACGCCGGGACGGGGGTACCGGGCGGACTCGAGCAGGGGTTCGACCTCGCCGCCTCCCTGCTGGAGCAACCACTGGGCCGCTCGACCTACGCGTTCGCCCGCGCACTCCGTGCCGGCGACGTCAAGGTGACCACCGACCTGTTCAAGCCCGGCACCCATGCCTGGCCCTACTGGCAGCGGGAGTTGCACCGCATGTGGCCTTCGGTGCTCTCCGCGCTCGGTGTCCGCACGCCCGACAGCTGACCCGTGGGCCGCACCCGGCCGGCGGAACCCGCCCGGAGCTCCTCGAGGTGCCGTCGCCCGCCCCCTGTGCTGGCATTGCACCTGGGGGTACTCGCGCCGACCCGCGGCCGAAAGGGGCCACCGTGACATGGCAGGCTCAGCCGTCCCGCACGCCCGGGCAGGCGCGTGGCGCGCACATCGCCGTGGTCACCATTCCGCAGCCGGGCCATGTCCTGCCCACGCTCGCGGTCGTGAGCGAACTGGTGCGGCGCGGCCACCGCGTGACGTACGTGGCGAGCGAGGAGTTCGCCGGGCCGGTCCGTGAGGCCGGCGCGGATGTCTTCCTGCCCCTGGTGGGCCGCCCGCCGGTGGGTGCCATCCCGGACGGCGACCTGGAGGCCGGGGTGCTGCTGCTGGCCCGCCAGGCGGGCGAACTGGTACCGCGGTTGCTCGAGGCCTTCACCCGGGACACACCGGACGTGGTCCTCCATGACCTGCTGGCCTGGGGCGGGCAGGTGGCGGCGTACCGTATGGGTGTCCCGGCCGTGCAGCTCA
Source organism: Streptomyces sp. NPDC001348 (assembly GCF_053597535.1). NCBI lineage: Bacteria > Bacillati > Actinomycetota > Actinomycetes > Kitasatosporales > Streptomycetaceae > Streptomyces > Streptomyces sp. NPDC001348. Next base: position 15,256 of record NZ_JBSFIK010000001.1, read on the forward strand.
ACTGCAGTCACGCGCCGTACGCCGGCTGGGAAACCGAGATGTGCGGTGTCTCCTCGCTCCGGCAGGCCGCGTTCCACGACGCCTTCCGCTCACTGCTGAGCAGCAACGGTGTCGGCGCCGGCGTCGAGTCCTTCCTCACCGAACCGTCGTCCGGCGTGGTGTTCACGGTGAAGTCCTTCCAGCGGCGGCCCGAGACGGTCGGCGAGGCGCACACGTTCGTCGGGCCGGCGCTCGGACCGCGGAGCTTCCAGGGGGACTGGCACCGGCCCCGCACGGACCGGCCCCTGCTGGCGATCGCCATGGGCTCCTCCCCGGACGTCTCCCCTTCGTTCGTCGAGGCCTGCGTGGAAGCGTTCGAGCCGGTCGGCTGGGACGTGGTCATGGCGGTGGGGGACCGGATCGGTCCGCGGGACGGATCCGCGGTACCGGAGAACTTCCACCTCATGCGGCGCATCCCCCAACTGAGCGTCCTCTCCCGGGCCGGGGCCTTCATCGGGCACGGCGGGATGGGCAGCGTCATGGAGGCGATGTACCACGGGGTTCCGCTGGTGGTGGTCCCGCGGATGGCGGAGCAGATGGTCAACGCCCGCCAGGTCGAGCGACTCGGCCTCGGCCGCTGCCTCCCACCGCAGGGCCTGACCCCGGGGGCGCTTCGTGAAGCGTTCCTGGATGTGGTCTCCGACGACCGGATCGCGGCGCGGGTGCGGAGGATGCGGCAGGAAGTCCGGACCGCCGGTGGTGCGCGGGCGGCCGCGGACGTCGTGGAACGGGCGGTCAGGAACGGTCGGCCGACCTTGCCGCCTGCCGGCGCGTCGTGCGGAGCGGCGCGGGTGGCGCCTCACGGCGCCGGACTGCCAGACCCGCCTCTGCCTCGTGCACATTGATGACCAGGGAGCCGATCAGGTCGAGCAGCGCCGCCTCGATCTCCCCGGTCTGGTCCCGGCGCCTCGGGCCGTGCCGCCCGCCGGACGCGGCGTCCAGGTGGCGGTACAGAGCCCAGCGGGCCTCCAGCTGCTGCTCGAGTTCGTCCTCCGGCAGCTTCCGCAGAACGGCGAGGTCCAGCGGTGCCAGTGCTGACGCGGCGTCGGCGACGGTGACGGGGCGCGCCGTCCGGCTGGTGCGGCACCCTTCGTCGAAGTTCTCGTCTGCTGTCGCCTGAATTGCTGTCATGGGCGTGTCCCGGTTTCGATGGGGGCGCAGTCTTGCCACTACTGGTATGAGTGCAGGAACTGGAAATGCCCGCAAGAGACGTGAGGTATTGTCACCCTTTTGGAGGGGCGTACCGCGGGGCGCATGATGGGTTTGCGTCGGCCCGCGGTCTGTGGAACCGTGCGTCCGATCAGCGCAGCCGCCAAGCAGGTGCCTGAAGCAGGTCGCCGCGATCAGAAGGATATTCGTCCATATCCACATCGCACCAGACCACTTTTCCGCCCGTGCACAGTCTGTCGGCTCCCCATCTTCGGGTGCAGTACTGAATGATTTCCATTCCTCTTCCGCTCTCGGCGTACTCGTGGGCGGTGAGGTGCACCGGCAGACCGCGGTTGGTGTCGAGCACTTCGACCCGGATGTGGTCCATGAGCAGACGCACGGCCAGCTCGAAGTAGGCCCCCACACCGTTCCGGGAAGCCGGTTCGTGGGAGCCGGAATGCTGCACGGCGTTCGTGACCAGCTCGGACACCACGAGGAGCAGTCTGTCCGTCGCCGCGGAACCGACCTGCCAGGACGCCAGGGCCTCGTGTACCTGCCGCCGTGTGACGGACACCGACCTGGCTGTGCACGGCAACCTGAGAAGTATCGCCTCGGCGCCCTGATCGGCTAAGGACGTATTCAGCTGCGCGCATGTTCCCGGAATGCGGTGCAGGAAATCCAGGTATCGGCATGTTGCGCCGGAGGAAAGACAGGTCGGCTGGTCGACTTCTTCCACCATTGACCCCCTGGTGCGGTTATCCATGACGGGCAGTTAGACGCTACCCAGGGAGAAGGTGAGGGACGGGGGAATTCGGGATGTGATTGTGGGCGCAGGGAGCTCGGAGTGGTTAGTCGGATGGTCCGAATGCCCCTGTGCGCGCTCCACAGAGGGATGCGTTTGGGCGGTATCCGTTGACGGTGCCGTCCGTTGACCGGCTGTTGACGGGCATGCCGGTGGCCCGGCCGTCGGCCGGGCCACCGGTGGTGCTGTCGGCTAAGGGGTGTAGGTGAAGCCGCCCGTCACGCTCGTGCTTCCGGCGGGGGTGGTCACGACGACCGGGGCGTTACCGGCCGCTCCGGCAGGCGTCAGGCCGGCGACGAAGGTTCCGGTGGGGTCGACGACGATGTTGGTCGCGGGTGCGTTCCCGATGGTGACCGTGGCTCCGGTCAGGTTCGACCCGGTGATCACGAACGGCGTACCGCCCGCGGCCGGTCCGGTCGCCGGCAGGATGGTCGTGGCGGTCGGCGGCGTGGGGGCGACGTACGTGAAGCCTCCGGGGACGGTCACGCTGCCCGCCGGGGTGGTCACCTGGACCGTGGCGTTGCCCGCGGTCCCGGCAGGCGTCAGGCCGGTCAGCACCACTCCGCCGATGACGTTGACGTTGGTGGCGGGCACCCCGTTGAAGGTGACCGACGCACCCGTGAGGTTGGTGCCCACGATGGTGAACGGCGTACCACCGGTCGTCGGTCCGGTCGGCGGGGTGATACCGATGACGGTGGGCGGCGGCGGAACCGTCGGGGCGATGTAGGTGTAGTTCGCGGGCGAGCTGGTGCCGGCGGGCGTCGTGACGACGACCGGGACGTTGCCCGCGGCGTGCGCGGGCGCGGTGACGACGAGCAGGAAACCGAACGGGTCCTGGGACACGATGGTCGCGGGCGTACCGCCGAAGGTGACGGAGGTGGCTCCGGTGAGGTTGGCCCCGATGAGCAGCACCTGGTTCCCGCCGGTGGTGGGCCCGAAGCCCGGTACGGCGGCGAACAGGGTCGGCTGGGTGAGGACGGCGGGCAGGCCGGGCAGCAGATTCGCTGACATGAAGGTCTCCTGGAGGAGTTGTCGGTGGCTGATCCGCCCGATGGCGCGGTGTGCGTTCACACGGAAACAGGCCGCGTCGACCCCTGATCGCGAGCGACGGACAAGCCCTGTGACGCCGTCGGCTTTGCCAGAGGTGGGTCTGCTCACGGAAAGAACGGAGAGACACGCATCGGAACGGCTCGCTGAGTGAGAGTGGCCCTGGGAGCGGACCACCGTGTGGCCTGCTTGCCGCGTCAATGTGGGCACCACGACGCCGTAAGAGCTGGGCAGCTCCGCAGACCGGCGGACACTCGAGATGTCGCGCTGTCCGGCGCGGATGGGCTGCCCGCCGGTATTTCAGTGATACTTGGCATGTGGGCGCGCCGACAAGGCCCCTCCAGGGATGTCACTCGAACGGGGGAGCGTGCGCTACGGCAGAGCTTGACGGACCGGCTCGTCGTGCGAGCCGGTCCGTCGATGAACGACCGTCCTGGCCGTCTTGGCCGTCCCGGCCGTCCTGGCGGTCCTGACCGCCCCCGACCGTCACCGGCGGAACGTCTGGAGGCGCTCCTCGCCGATGCGTGACCTCGCCTCCGGATCGGTGATTCCCATCCCGGGCCGCGGGGCGAGGCACAGGACCCCGACTTTGCCGATGTGCTGGTTGGTCTGGACGGTGCGCACCGCCGCACCGACCTCGTCCAGGGTGTAGGTCCTGGACAGCGCGGGAACCAGGTGTCCGAGCGCGATCAGCCGGTTGACCTCCCACTGCTCGTGGAGGTTGGCACCGTGGCTTCCGATGATCTTCTTCAGCCGCATCCAGAGGTACCTGTTGTCGTAGAGGTGCTCGTAACCCGTGCTGGAGCCGCAGGTGATCACGGTGCCACCCCGTCTGGCGAGGAACACCGATGCCGCGAACGTCTTCTTGCCGACGTGCTCGAACACGATGTGCGGGTCCTCGCCGACTACGTCCCGAATGGCGCGACCCATTCTCTTCCAGCCCTCCGGCTGCTGCAGGAGGGTGGGGTCCCCCTCCTCGATGTCCGAGCGGTTGATGACGGCCTCGCACCCCAGAGATCTGAGAAGTTCCGCCTTCTCGGCGGAATTGACGACGCCGACGGGGATGCCGCCCCCGTTGAGGACGAGTTGGACGGCGTAGGCGCCCAGCCCACCGGTGGCACCCCAGACGAGGACGACGTCGCCCTGCTTCATCCGGGCTCCGCGCTCACTGACCAGCATGCGGTAGGCGGTGCTCGCGCACAGCGGGTTGGCCGCGGCCTCCTCCCAGCTCAGGGCGGCGGGCTTCGGCATCAACTGGCTGGCCCGCACGATCGCGTAGTGCGCCAGGCCGCCGAAGTTCGTCTCGAAACCCCAGGCCTTCTGGCCTTCGCCGAGCATCCCGTCCCGATGGGTGTCCGGATCCTGCTCGTCGACGTAGGCGGGTGAAATCACCACGTGATCACCCACGTTCCATCTGCGCACGGAGGAGCCGGTGCGGACGATGACGCCCGCCGCGTCGGACCCCACGATGTGGTACGGGAGATCGTGCCGGGCCTCCCATCCCCCCGCTTTCCCCATCTGCTTGAGGAACTGGAACGTGGGCACCGGCTCGAACATCGCCGTCCATACGGTGTTGTAGTTCACCGAGCTCGCCATGACGGCGACCAGGGCCTCGTCGGGTGCCAGTTCCGGCATGGGGACCTGGGTGACCGCGAGGGATTTCCGGACGTCCTTGTCCTCCACGGACTGGAAGGTGTCGATGTCCTCGGCCCGTACCGTGGCGGCGGGAAAGTACTCCGGCACGGGGAGGGACTCCAGGTCCGCGGCGCCGGCCTCTGCGATGACTGCTTCAGACATGGAGGACTGCATCAGGGGGCTCCCTCTGGCGGATGTCGCGGCGCACGCTCGACGGACGCCGGTCTTCTCTCGGAACAGATCTCTAGCAAGCCTCCGCCCGGTTGATGCCGCAACCGCAAAGCGCATCGAATTCCGCCGACAGCTCGCACGGACCCGGCCGCGAGTCCGCCGAAAGAGCGGAAGCTCAGGTCATTGACGTCCCGTAATCGCCGTTCCGGCGGTTTCACCCGGTCCGAAGGGAGTAGGCCCACAGGCCACCCGGCGCGTTCCGGCCCATAGTGGTGCCACGTGTCAGGGCTTCACCGGACCCGGCCGATCAGCGTGCCACGGGAAGAACACACGTGGCTGTACGCCCCTACCGGGCCCGTGCCAGTGGGCCCGATGGGTGACGTGCCACCGCGGCCGGGTGCCGGGAACCCGGTTGCTCCTTCTGCTGGTCGTGTCAGACCCGGGCGTGGCCCCGCACGGCGGGCTCGGGCGGAGTTCACCGTTCGGGGCCTGGCCGGCAGCGGACGCATCGTCACCCCCGCCGCGCTCGTCATGACAGTAGCGCGTGTCATTTCCCGCAACCTGTTGAACGAATAACTTCACTTTCTGCCGCCTTCCTCACGCCTTATGACTGCGCACGTGATAAGCCACACCGGTCTCGTCGAGCCGTGCCAGAATCCAGCCAGTATCAGTGGTTGTCGGGGGAGTGGTGATGGCCGGAATGACGCAGGCGAGAGCAATGATCATCGCGGCGGTCATCGGGGCGGTGGGCCTCCTTGTCGCGGGTCTCATCGCCCTGATCGGAAACAGTGGTTCCGAAGAAACCAATTCCTGCAAGAGCGATCAGGGGGCCACGCAGAATTGCGGCAAGAGCAATCGCATCAACATCAACACATCGTCAACGGAATCAGCGGCTGCCGGCGGCTCCGCTCGATGAACATAACGAATGGTTGAGCGGATCCATGAGTGCGAACGGAACGGGCGTGCGCGCCGTCGGGGGCCTGATCCTGACGGGAACGCTGCTCCTGGGAACCGGCGGCTGCGCCGAGCAGCACAACACCTGCAACAACACCACCAACTGCGGCAACCAGAACGCGGCCACGGAGCACTCCGCGGCGGCTGCCTCGCCGAAGTCCGTGGTCGACGCCGACGCGAAACCGGCGACTGAAGGCCCCCTGCGACTCAGTACGCACTGGCCGGCCTTACGGGACTGCGACGGTGCCACCTCCGTGGCCATGCCCGTCGGCGGACGGGCTCTGGACTCGTTCGCCCTGAAGCAGCAGGACTTCCGGACGGAAGTGACGCCGCACGGGGGCGGCGTCTGGGGTGCCGGGCACCTCTACCTGGACATCAGTGCCGAACAGGGCAAGACGGTCGTCGTGGACGACATCCGGCTGCAGTCCCGCGTCCCCGAACGCATCAAGCCGCCGGCCTGGGTCGCGCTGACCCAGGGAGGCTGCGGTGACGTCTACGGACGGTCCTTCGAGCTCGACCTCGACCGGCCCAAACTGACCGACAAGGGCGTGCAGGGCATGCCCCAGTCGGGCGATCCCACGGCCCCCGCCAACCCGCTCGGCCCTGCTTTCAAGGTCAACTCCGAGGATCCGGCCGTCGTGCGCATCGACACCCAGGCCTGCCGAGGCAACTACTCCTGGTCCCTGGTCATCGACTACTCCTACGACGGCAGGTCGTACAGCAAGGTCATCGGCCCGTTCAAGTCGATGGGCAAGGCCGACGCCCACACGGTCACGTACATCCCCGATCCCATGACCGGCAAGCCCGGAAAAACCCGACCCGCACCCGGGAAAGGGATCGGATGCGTGTGACGCCCGGGAAAGGTGCCGACGGTGAGAGCGGCCCATTGCGCGGCGCTGAGCGGAGCTGTACTCCTGACTCTCCTGACGGGCAGCGGATGCGTACAGAACGACAACCACTGCGTCAGAACCCGGAACTGCGGCAACAAGAACGCAGACGTCGACGGCAGCGCTGACGGCACTGGCGACGGCGGTGGCGGCGACGGCGGAGTAAAACGGAGCCCGCAGTCAGCCGCCCCCGGACATGACGGGACGGAGCGGAATCGGGCCGGCGCGATGTCCGTGGACGGGCGTTACCAGATGTTCGTCGCTCCGAGCACCTTCGTCGACCTGGACCGGCGGAGCGCGGTGGCGGATTCCGGAGACACCGCCGACAGCGAGTTCTACGTGACCGTGGCCGGGGAGTCCTTCCAGTTCGCCGACGCACAGGGTGGTCCGGGCACCGCCCAGGTCGAGTACGGCCTGATACGGCCCGACGACATCCCGAACTGCGCCGCCCGCACACCGACGAGCCCTTACGTCCCCCTCGCCGCCCTGCGAGACGGCACCGGACTCTGCGTCCACACCAGCGACGACCGCTGGGTCCTGGTGCAGCCGTCCACGAGCGACCCGTCGACCGGCGAGTGGATCGCGCTCGACATCAGCTACCTCACGTCGTCCTGACCGGCTCCCGGACGACCCGCCTTCGCTGCCGGAGCCCGGCGACGTACGGGCCCGACCCCTGGGAGCGGGCCCGCAGGACTGCGAACACCCGCCTCACACGGGACCGCCCGCAAGAAGAGCCCAAGGCGACGGCTCCCGCCTCGCCGTCCCGGAGGACGCTCAGTCGAGACAGAACTCGTTGCCCTCGACGTCCTGCATCACGATGCACGACTCGTTGTGCTCGTCGGCAAGCAGCACTTGCACCTGTGTCGCACCGAGCGCAACCAGTCGCGCGCACTCGGCCTCGAGCGCGGCGAGGCGTTCCTCACCCACGAGCCCGGTGCCGACCCGCACATCAAGATGCACCCGATTCTTGACGACCTTGCCCTCGGGGACGCGCTGGAAGTACAGCCGCGGACCCACCCCCGAGGGATCACCGCAGGCGAACGCCGCACCCTGCCGCTCAGGCGGCAGAGAGCGATCGAACTCGCCCCACGTGGCGAACCCTTCCGGCGGTGGCGGCACGACGTACCCCAGCACCTCGCACCAGAAGCGGGCGACGCGCTCGGGTTCCGCGCAGTCGAAGGTGACCTGAAACTTCTTGATCGACGACATCGGCGCACCATAGCAGGGGGGAGTCTGCTGCTCATCTCCCCCTGTGGGCAGGTGCGTTGCCGGAAAAATGGGTGGTGCCAGACCGTGGGGCGACGAGGCTGCCGTGCGCAGCGGGATCTCGGTTTCGAACCAGCCGTCGATGCCCATGCGAACCCCCACGCTCCGACCTGACCCGAGCCTGAGAAGCCCTCTCCATTGGTCCGGTGGCGCGCCTGAATGCAGGTGGTCTTGAGGGAGGGCTGTGCCGCATGATCATGCCATGACGAGTCCGGCCTCCTTCCGGGACCAGACCAACTGGTCCGGTGGCTACTACGAGCTGGCCATAGAGGTCGGTTCGAGTGACGATGCCCGAATTCAAGCCGTACTGAGTGCTCTGTGGTCCGCCGCGGACGTGCACGGGTGCTTCGGACGGAGAGATCGTGAACCTGAGGAGCAGGATCCCGTGCCCTGCACAGTCGGATCACTGACCGAGTTCGGGCATCTCCACGGTCAGGTCCGGCTGCCGACAGGCCAACTGGTCGTCTGCGGCTGTGTGGCGATCCGGGGCGGTGATGAAAGCAGCGACTGGCTGGACTTCTACGTCCCCGGCGGTGCGCTGGACAACGCCGGTCTGACCTACTGGGACGGTCGGCCCTTCTTCAGATCCGACGTGATGGACGACTGGCTGGCTGCCATCGGCAAGGAGACGTTCACCAGAGCGGACTTCAGCTTCGGGGGCGTCGGGTTCGAGGTCTCGGGCTGCTCGGACGCTGCAACCCTGGCAGGCCGGATGCCGCAGGAGCGAGCCATCGGATACCTGCTTCCCGTGGATGGCACCCTCCACTACGGGGCCGCCAACACCTGAGCGCCCGCGCAGCTCCTCCCGGACTCGGGTCTGTGGTAGCAGGTCCCGCTGCGTGCTGCGGTCCGTACCGGCTCGGCGGGATCGAGCCGGTCGGTCATGGACCTCCTGTACGCGAACCACTCACACCTGAGGGATCCGCACCTCTGGCTCCATGTGATTTCCTTCAGCCGAGCGGGCGGCCACGACCTGCTGAGCCTGGTTCTGCTCTCCGCGCCCGCAGCGGTGGTCCCATCGCCGTGGGCACCGGCACTCCACCATCGGTCGGCGGTCGGCGGTCTGCGGTCAACGACGATCATTCCGCCGATCCGGAGTTCCTGCGCTGGCTGGCATGGAAACGCGCCTTCTTCTGGCGATTTCCGCATGTGTTCATGTCGCACCATTTGCGGGTGCGGCTTTGACTGGTGTCGAAGAAGGCGGCTCGGCAGGTCGGTGATGCGCACAAGGCCAGTCTTCCGTCTCGCTCGCCCGCGATGATGCCGATCGCGTCGGCTGCGATCACGCCGAGGGCATCTTCCACGCAGGAAGCCGAGCCGAGCTGCCACCGCCGCTCACCCTCGGGCGTCAGGACGGCCGCGGCCCGCCCCTGAGCGCTGCAGTCATTGATGACTTGGACGGCGGACGCAGGGAGGGCGTCCTGGAGCGCGGCCGCTGTCGCGGCGGCGTGGATCGACTCTCTCAGTTCCCGGGCGCGGTCGAGCTGGGCAGGCGTGCAGGAGTCCACGGCGAGGCCGTTCACCGCCAGCCAGTCGACGAGTCGGTGCGGCGTGGGAATGCGCTCCACGGCGTCGCCGTGACGCTCCGACAGGGTCCCCGTGAAGCTGGTCGCCAGCACCTTGCCGAGGCGGAAGTCAGGGTACGCAGAACGCATGGAACCACCTTAGCCGGTTGCGGCGCGGCTCGGGAGCCTGCTAGAACCGTCTTAGCCGGTTCCGCGATGGCCAGGAGGTCTCATGCCCCGTCCGACCTGCGACGTGCAGGCATTCGAAGCCCACGCGACTGACGCCGACCTCGACGATCTGCGCGCGCGACTGGCCGCGGCGCGGCTGCCTGAGGCCGAGACGGTCCATCGCGCCGCGCCGGACCCCCGCCGATGGGACCAGGGCGTTCCTCTCGCCGACCTCGTCGAGGTCGTGGACTACTGGCGCACGGGCTACAACTGGCGGTCGTTCGAAGAGCGCATCAACCGCATCGGCCAGTTCCGCACGACCATTGACGGTCTGGGAATCCACTTCCTGCACCGCCGATCCGGGCGCGCGGATGCCACTCCTCTGCTCCTGACGCACGGCTGGCCGGGCAGCATCGCCGAGTTCGTCCACGTGGTGGACGGACTGACGGATCCGAACGACGCAGACGCGCCGGCGTTCCACGTCGTGATCCCGTCGCTACCGGGCTTCGGTTACAGCGACAAGCCGGCCACCACCGGGTGGGGAACCGAAAAGATCGCGGCCGCCTGGGTGGAACTGATGGGAAGGCTCGGCTACAGCAAGTTCGTGGCCCACGGCGGCGACTGGGGAGGTGTGATCACCACGGTCCTCGGCGGCAGGTTCCCGGAGCACGTTCTCGGCATCCACACGACGACCGCGCAGGCACCGCCCGGATTGCCGACGGACGGCCTGACGGCGACCGAGCGCTCATGGACCGAGGAAACCCGCGACTTCTGGCGCCACCGCGCGGCGTACGCGAAGCAGCAGGCGACCCGACCGCAGACCATCGGCTACTCGCTCGTCGACTCACCGGTCGGGCTTCTGGCCTGGATCCTCGACAAGTTCGCCGAGTGGTCGGACACCGAAGACAGCCCGTTCGAGACGATGTCCCGAGACCGCGTTCTTGACGACGTCACCCTGTACTGGCTGACGCGGACCGGCGCATCGGCGGCCCGCATCTACTTCGAAAGCCACAACTCGCTGGACCCCGAACTCCGGGTCGACGTCCCGTCAGCCGTCACCGTGTACCCCCGCGACATCGAGAAGTGTCCGCGCCCCTGGGCGCAGGAACGATACCGGCGGATCGTCCGATGGAGGTCACCCGGAAAAGGAGGGCACTTCCCGTCGCTGGAGGTTCCCGAGTACTTCGTCAAAGATCTGCAAGACGGCCTCGCGGCAGTGCTGGCCGCCAGTCGGTGAACGCGGCCGGCCGCGGGCATTCGATCGCGCGACGCGGGCGCCGTCCGGGCTGGAGCGGGGCGTAGACGAAAGCGCAGGCCCGGCCGAGAGCCGGGCCGCGCACGCCGCGCCTACGCCGCGCACCGAACGCCGACGACCGGTGGTGCGAGCCACTGATCCGCACGGCGACCTCGGAGGCCGAGCGCCGGGTTGAGACGATCCGGCCGTCGGAGCTGCCCGGACAGGTCCATTCCCGGGGCCTGGTGACGATCACTCGATCCCCAGGGGCCCAAAACCCAGGTCCTCACGCATGAGACGCCGCATCTCAGCCATGGCCGTGCGACGCCTTCTCACAAGGGACGCTTCCTCGGCGGAGCCGACTGCCGCCCCCCGGGCGTAAGCGTCGCGTATCGCGCGCAGGCCGTGAAACGCCTCGTTGCCCGCCGCTACGAGCTGCGGCGGGCCCACGAGCCGCCGCCGCCCAACAATTCCCGCGTTCCGCCGGGAGTATGGCGATAGCCTCGGCGCTGTCATCGCCCGGAGGGCAGGGGTGGGGGTAGGGGTATGCACGGTCAGGACTGGATCGAACGTGCGGGAGAGCTGTTCGAAGCGGCGATGTTCGGCGAAGACACGGCCGCGCTGGACCGCTCGGATGAGGTGCTGGACTCGGTCGAGGCGCCGCTTGCCATGGCGCGGGGCAAGGTGCTGCACGTCCGTTTCCTGAACGACCGCGAAGAGAACACCCAGGAACTGGTGCTGTTTGAGCGCGCGGCCGAGTTGTACGAGCGCCTGGGGGATGCCTCGGGTGAGGCGGACGCGTTGTTCTGGGTCGGCTGCTGGCACCAGGTGGTCAAGGGCGACGGTGTCGCCGGCAGGCCGTACTTCGAGCGGTCGTACGCGCTGGCGAAATCCGTCGACGACCGGATGACGATGTCCTATGCGATTCGGCATATCGGATTCGCCGACAAAGACGCAGGCCGCTTCGATCAGGCCCGCGAGCGGTTGACCGAATCGGTGACGCTGCGCCGTCAGATCGGCTTCAGGCCCGGGGAAGCAGCTGGCCTGGTGGCACTGGCGTACCTCGCGGCCGAAACCGGCGACCCGGCGGCGGCGTTCCACCACCTCGACGAGGCGCAGTCGGTTGCCGAGATCTGCGGTGCCAAGGCCGTGTTGGGATGGATCGAGCAAGCCCGCACGCACATCCGTTCCTAGGCCCTCAGGTCAGTCCAGGCCGCGCACGACGCGCTCATCGATGCACGCGTCGTCCTGCTGGATCTTGGTAGCGCATCCGAGTCTGGACAGGACGAGGACAGCGGTGCGTCCAGGGTGGCAAAGCGCATGGAGGGGTGCAGGCGGCGCGCCCGACTGATCATCGCAGGTGAGGCGTCGACGCCCGTGAGGTCGCCGAAGCCGTGCAGTTCGAGTTCCTTCATGATGCGGCCGTAGCCGCATCCGTAGTCGAGGATCGCGGCGTGCCTGCTGATCCCGTCGAGCCAGGGCAGATGGAGCGGGTGCGTGAACGTCTTGGTGGCCGCGGCGGCATCCCAGTAAGGAACCTGGCTGTCGAGGTCGGACATGGCGGATGCCTCCCCTGGGCGCTTGGCTGAAGCCGGTCATGCTGCCAGAGCGGCCGGGCGCTCGACGAGCCAGCCGCGTTCGAGCGGGCTCCGGCACGGACGAGGGCGACGAAGTGGGGTGCGTTCACCGCCCGCCACCGCTGCTGGGCGGACTCGACAAGCTTGCAGACCATGGCCAGGCGGCGGTTCGGGAGCCGGTGCCGGGGGTGACCTTGGTCCCTGGTGCCCCCGGCGGGATTCGAACCTGCGACACCCCAGCTTCCCAAGCTCATGGCGCAGGTTCGATTCCCGTCATCCGCTCTTCGGACGAAGCCTCAGATCGAGACCTGAGGCTTCCGTCGTTTGCGTGTCGCCGACCCGAGAGCACGCGTACCGCACGTCCCTGCGGCTCAGCTCACCGCCTGCTTCACGAGTGCGGCGATCCGCTCCTCCGCCTCAGGTGTCACCTCGGTCAGCGCGAAGCCGGCCGCCCACATCGTGCCGTCGTCCAGCTTCGCCTGGTCGCTGAACCCGAGCGTCGCGTACCGCGCCTTGAACTTCTCCGCGCTCTGGAAGAAGCAGACCACCTTGCCGTTCAACGCGTAGGAGGGCATCCCGTACCAGAGCTTCGGTGCGAGGGCCGGCGCGTTGGCCGTGACGACGGCATGGACGCGTTCGGCCATGACACGGTCCGAGTCCTGCATTTCGGCGATCTTCGCAAGCACGTCCCGCTCCGCCTCCGCCGCTTTCTCCGCAGCCGTGGCGCGCCGCGCGGCCTTCTTGAGCTCCTGCGCGTGGTCCTTCATCGCGGCCCGCTCCTCGGCCGAGAAGCCCTCGTGCCTGCCGCTTTCGGTGTTGCCCATGGTTACCCCCTCCTGCTTATCGGCACGGATCGTGCCGATCGAGACGGAATCCTGCGCGAAACCCTCGGCCATGTCAACGGCACGCGGCGTGCCGATATGCTGGGAGCATGTCCAACACTCCCGCCGCGCCGCGGCGCCGAGGCGCCGCCCGCACCGAGGAGCTGCTGCGGGCGACCCTCGATCTGGCCGCGGAGTCCGGCTATGCGGGCCTGAGCATCGAGGCGGTCAGCCGACGGGCAGGGGTCGGAAAACACACGATCTACCGGCGCTGGCCGTCCAAGGCGGCGCTGCTGCTCGACGCGCTCAACCATGTGTGGACCAGCGACCTGGACTACCGCGACACCGGGGACATCCGCGGGGATCTGCGCGAACAGTTCATCCGTTCCAGCTCGGCCCTCTCCCAACCGCCGATCGGCCCCATCTATCGCGCCGTCATCGCCGAGGCCCAAGCCGATTCCGCGCTGCGGGCGAGGCTGCACGAGCGCTTCCTCGCCACCGTCGAGCGGAGCACCCTCGACCGGATCACCCGTGCCCAGCGGACCGGTGAGCTGGTCGCGGACGCGAACCTGGAATTCGCCGCCGAGGTGCTGTGCGGCACCTTGTACTACCGCGGTCTGCTGTCGATCCGCCCCATCGACGAGACCGCGATCGACGGCTTGCTGGACATGTTCATGGCCGCCTACGGAAAAACCGGCACGTGACCGGTCAGGATTCGAGAAGCGCCGACCGCCGCACCGTCCCTAGCGTGAGGGCATGGCATCCATCGCATCCCTGACCCTCGAGGTGGCCGACGTCGAGGCCGCCGAACGCTTCTACACGGCCTTCGGTCTGCACGGCCGGTTCCACCTGCGGGCCTCCGAGGCACCCACCACCGGCTTCCGCGGCTACACACTGGCGCTCACGGTGTCCCAGCCCGCCGACGTCGACCGCCTGGCTGACGCCGCCCTCGATGCCGGCGCCACGCCGCTCAAGCGTCCGGCGAAGTCCCTGTGGGGCTACGGCGGCGTCGTCCAGGCGCCGGACGGGACGATCTGGAAGATCGCGACCTCGGCGAAGAAGAACACCGGCCCGGCCACCGGCCGGATCGACGAGCTCGTACTGCTGCTCGGAGTCGCCGACATGGCCGAGAGCAAGCGGTTCTACGTCGACCACGGCCTGACCGTGACGAAGAGCTTCGGTCGCATGTACGCCGAGTTCGCTTCCGGGCCGGGCCCCGTCAAACTGGCCCTGTACCGGCGCCACGCCCTCGCCAAGGAGCTGGGCGTCGCCCCCGCCGGCACCGGATCGCACCGCCTCGTCATCGGCGGCAGCACCACCGGAGACCTCACCGACCCGGACGGATTCACCTGGGAAGCCGCCGTAGCGGCAGACGCACGCTGAACCGACCGGCTCCAGCCGGGCGATCTCCACTTCCAGGGGGAGTCGGGCGGCATCCCCGCCGGATCCGTCATCCGCCCGAGCGCGGCGGACCGCTCGCGCCGAAGTGCCATCTCCGCAGGGATTCGCCTCGCCGCTCGGCAGGCGGGTGTACGACCTCCGGCACACCTGCCTGGCCAACTCACTCAACGACGGCATCCCGCCGGCGCAGGTAGCCGAGTGGGCGGGCAACAGCGTCCCCGTACTACGGCGATCTACGCCCGATGCATCTCGGGGCGGCTCGGTGACCTCAAACAGCTGATTTTGGCTCGCGGAGACCTCCCCGACCTGCCCGAGACCGGCTGACGGCCCCCGGAGAACTTCTCCGCGTATTCACCGCAGCCCCCCGCAGACCACCCGGTGGCAGCCGGACAGCGCCGGACCTTCCCGCGAGCACCGGGGAACGGTCCGGCGCTCTTCTGCTCGTGGCTGCACTCAGCCTGACCAGCAAAAACGCCCTCCCGAAGGAGGGCGGTGCAGGGGCGCCCCCGGCAGGACTCGAACCTGCGGCCAAGCGCTTAGAAGGCGCTTGAGCTGACCACCGGATGGGCGGGCCTGACCTGGCCGTTCTCGGACGCTGAGTTTGTACGTACGGCGGCTTCGACACGCATTCGACAGGTCCCGCTACCGCCCGACGCCAAGCCCCTTACCGCCTCGTCAGCTGGTCGCGCCATCAGGAGACGTAGAACTGAGCTGCTCCCGAGCGGTCGTGAGCGTACCGTCAGCCCGAACCATGGGGGTGGAAGCCTGTGCTGTACGCACACGAAGTGATCTTGAACGAACTCGCGCAGGGGCTCAGGCCGACGGCCGAGGGCGTTGAGTGGTTCGAGGGCCTCTCGGAGGATGACAGGCGCAAGGTCTTGCACACGCTAGTCCTGTTCTGCGGACAGGCCCGCGCTCGCGAGGACGACGTGCCGGAGAGCATCGCACGTTCCGGCATTCGCCCCACTCACACGCCGGCCGTGATGCTTACGAAGTGGCGCTTCGGGATGGCCCAGCTTCCGGGTTGTGAACTCACGAAGTCATTTCGCCTTCTCGTTGCCCTCTTCAGCATCGCCGATACCCGCAGGCGGACGCTGTACTGTGCCGAAGGGTGCAGTCACGCGTGGCACAACCTGCCGGATCTGCCGCTGGACGCAGATAGGTCTGCTAGCGGTTGACCGGGATCTCGTAGACGATCTCGCAGTGAGCGGCGGGCACCACGATGTCCGCCGTCTCCACGGGCCGCCCCTGGTCGCTGTAGTACGTCCGCCGGATGTGCGTGACGAGCGCTGCCTTTTGGACGCCCAGTAGCGACGCCTCCTCGGCGGTCGCCTGCCTCGGCTCGGGCTGCTCCACGGCGTGGCTGACGGTGACGCCGATCGCGGCCATGCGGTTCACGACGCCCGCCCCTGCGTGCGGCCCTCCCTCGGGGAGGACGACGAGAGTGCCAGCGGTGAGGTCGTACGGCTCCCAGCTCGTGGACAGCTGCACGGGCCTTCCGTCCGCCAGGAATTCGTACCCTGTCCGGACGCACAGGTCGCCCTCGGCGATGCCGAGCCGCGCCGCGATGTCCGCGGGAGCCGGCACCTTCGCCTCGGTCCGGCTCTCCCAATCGCCTTGCCTGCCCAACGCCTTCATGTCCGCCCGGAACGGCGACCCGTCGGGCCGCTCGCGCGCGGATGAACGTACGACGCGCACCCGCTGCCGGGGCTCGGCCACGTAGGTGCCCGACCCGGCGCGCCCCTCCAGCACACCCTGGGAGATCAGCAGCTCCTGAGCCCGGCGGACCACGTTCTCGCCCACGCCGTACTCCTGGCCGATCTGAGAGCGGGACGGCAGGCGGTCTCCCGGCTCCCATACGTGCTCCGTGATCCGCCGCCGGAGTTCGTCGGCGACGCGGAGGTAGGGCGGCTGCTCAGGCATATGGAAAATCTAGTCCACTAGCTCTAATCTAGTTAACTAGCTTCACTGAAAGTGATCGCCAGTGACGGAGGCTGCCCTGTGCCCGCTTCGGGAGTTAGCGCGGCGGCCATCGCTGCCCGGTTATCAGCCGTCGGGCTGCCCGCGCGCGTGGAGGAGCACGACCGGTGCACGTCGGTCGAAGCAGAGGTGCCTGACTCCCTCTCCGCCGAGTCATGGCGGGAGGTCCTGGAAGTGGTGGCGGAAGCCGATCGGTTCGGGCTCCTCGCCACCAGCCTGAACGGCCGCACCCTCTGGGCGGTCGTACGCAAAGCGGTCCCCACGACGGGCGATGTCGGGGGACCGAGCTATCAGCGATAGGAGCTGACCAGCGTGCTCAACCGTATCCGCCGTGCAGTCTCACTCACCAGAGCGCGGTATACCGCCAAGGGCAGGCACCGCCGCCCCTTAAGGCCTTCCAGGCCGCCGGCCGTCTCTGCGTTCCGCAAGTGCGCTGACGCGCAAACGGTCGTCCTGGACTGGGCTTCCGTCACCGCGAACCACCGACATCCGCTCGCAGGGGAGGACAACGCACTCGTCCGCCCATACGTGCTGGCTTGGGAGGAACGAGCACGACCGCGCGCGGTGGTGGTCGCTTCCCACCTGTCCACTGAAACCTGGTCGTGCCTCGCGGGGGTCCGCTGATGCCTCCTCGCCAACAGCCCCACATCGCCGATGTCTCGCCCGTCCCCTACCGGTCGACTGTCTGCCGTATCGGCACGCACCTTGCCTGCACGGAGTCCTCGCCGGTCTCCGCACCGATCGACCTGCCGGTCGTGTACGAGACGTGCGCCTGCCCATGTCACTCGACGCCCCACCACTTCACGCCCGCGGAGGTGGAGCAGTGAGCGCCTGGGCACTCGGCGGCGCGCTGGCGTCCAACGTCGAGATCACCGCGGCCACCGTGCAGCGTGGCGACGTCATCCAACTCGGCGGCAAGGCATGCCGGGTGAGCGACCTCTTCCAACTCCCGCAGGGGGCCAAGCAGCTCCTCTTCGAGTCGGGCGAGCTGCTGACCATACACGCGCGTACCCGGCTCGCCGCCGTTCGGATGATGAGAAGGCGGTGATCCGGTTCATGCCGTCACGACATCACGACATCACCGAGGATCTGCGGCAGCAGATCACGACCGGCCGCATCAAACCCGGCGAACGCCTGCCGTCTGAGGCCGTCCTCGCCGACCGATACGAGGTCAGTACGGTGACCCTGAGAAGAGCCCTCGCAGTCCTCCAGGGCGAAGGTCTCGTCGAGAAGATCCAAGGCAAAGGCAACTTCGTCCGCCGTCCACTCCGCAAGATCGTGTACATCGGTGGGTGGGGGACGCTGGATCCACGGACCGCCGCTGAAGCGGGCCTGCGCGTCACTGTCCGCACCACCACGGTGCAGGCTGACCGGCATCTGACGACCTTGCTGAAGGTGCCGACAGGCAGCCCTCTCGCCGAGTTCTTCGTGATCAGCCACGAGGGAGAGTCACCGCACGGTCTGGCCCGCATCTACATCCCGCGCGACCTGGCACCGGCCGGAGTGCTGAGCGACGACTCCTCATGGCAGGAGACGGCCACGCGATTCGCTGTCCTGAGCTCGCCGCCAGCAGCTGTCTGGGAGACGGTATGTGCCCGCGCACCGACACCGGATGAGGCATCGGCCCTCCGGCTGGGCTCTGCTGCGCCAGTCCTCGCGATCACCCGCGTCGCTACCGACACCACCGGGCGAGTCGTCGAGGCCGCGCTTCTGGCATTCCCGGGAGATCGCATCGACGCGGTCTTCGCCACCCACCACGTGACCGATGAGAGGCAGACGCAAGGATGACTGCACCGAACGAACTGCGGCTCCTCCCGTGGTCGGGGCCAGACGGCAAGCCCTGCTACCTGAACACCGACGACAAGGGCGGCTACATGTCCCGCCTGGCAGACAACATGGAGGCGGTGCAACTGGGAATGGCAGCCGAACTGCTGGACCAGGTTTCCGAAACCCTCAGCGAAGACTCTGCTCCCGAGGGCGTGCACCTCCTGGCGGCCAAGCTGACCGGATCTCTCCGGGACGTACTCCGCGTAGCGATCAGCCGCGGTCACCTCTTGGCGGCGAGCGAACGTCACCGCCCCTGAATGGGGACGGACGGCAGTGCCGGGGGTAGCCCTCCCGCCAGCACTCACAGGGAGAGAAGTCCTGACTAGGAATTGGGCTTCTCTCCACTGTTGCGTTCACCCCCACTGACCTCGGCCACGCTGCCGAAGTCTTCGACCCTGTCTGCGCTACTAGCTCTGACGGAGGGATGGCCATCCGATCTCCTCACCGGGCAACTGTATTTCAGCAAGGCCTAATTCTCGTCGGGCTGCGAGCAAGAATGCTTGCTGAACCGACCACAATGCTGTGAACGTCTCGGAGGGCAGGGCGTCTTCGGATCGCGTTGCACGCGTGGTGGCGATCTGTCGAACACTCCAAACGATATTGTTCGTTGCGCGCAATGTATCGGATGATTCACATACAAGGCGAACAGCCGTGGAGGCTGCCTCAAGTCGTTCCTTGTAAGGCCGCCCGATTTGGTCAAAGATAGGCATCAGCTCGCCAGGGAACCGCGGGTTCGGGACGGCAGCGATGTTGGCAGAGGGGTCCAGTACGAACGCCACATACTGCCGGTAGGCGGCCGTGAATTCTTTGTAGGCTGCAAGGCGAATGTCTCGCCACTGACGCGCGTGATCACGTCGCCACAAGCGATCTTGATTCCGAATCGATAACCAGCCCCCCCAGAACCACGCCAAGCAGTGCGACTACTGCCGTGATCGAAGTGTTCAAAACACTCATTGACGCCCCCCCGGCTGCGGCTGCGGCTCACCACGCTCAGTGTCGTGCAGGTCAATGAATCGACGCAGTCAACTGACCATACAAACCACGATGGTCGGCCCCATGACAACAGTGCCTGAACCCTCAGCTTGGGAAGCTGCGGGCATTTGCGGCCGGTTCGGGCGCTGACCTGCGCGAACGTTCACGGTGAGGCTTTGCCGGGCCAGACTGCTTTCACCGTGGTTCCCCGCTGTTCCCCGCCCGATCTGGTGCGCTTGTGGTGCGGGCGCATGGCGTGTATGGCTCTGCTCGCGAGGCGCATTGTCAGTGCCCATGGCTAGGGTCTCAGACGCGCGGTCGGCTTCCGAGGTGTCCAACTCTGTAGAGCAGCTGCATCCCCGGCTCTGTTGGGGGTGGCCCGGGCACGACCCGGGACCTAACCAACGATCGGGCTTCGTCGATGGCCAAGGAGAGACCTGCCAGCGCCGGCCGCGCACCGAGCAGCGCGCAGACGCACGCTTTCCAACTGTGTTGGTGGTCACGGGAGCTTTGGACGGGGCCGTTCACCTGCGTTCATGGGCGGCCGGTCGTCCGGGCGGCTATGGCCTCCGGTCCCATCTGAACGGCCGTGAACGGCGCCGAATGAGACGGAAACTGAGACGGACGGCGGGGCCGAGCTCGCTAGCGTCTTCGCTGTTGAAGGGAGAGGCATGGCACTGGTCCGCAAGGGATCACGACAGATCGTTGTAGACGGCACGGCCTACCGCTGGCGGCTGCGAGGCAGGCCGACGTACATCCAGGGCCTAGCCTGGTCGCCGTGCACGTTCGCGGTCGAGCATGCGGACACTCCAGGGACGACGCTCGTGGTCACCACCGACCAGCCGCATCCGAGTAACTGGATCGGTCGCAAGGCAGAGCCTCTACTGCCGTCGGGTGTTGCCGCGGCTGTGTGGGTTGCCCTGGGTGAGGGTTGGACTCCGACGGCTCCGGGCTCCGCGTTTCACCTCGACCAGTCCGCCGGCTTCACAGCCTCGCTTTGAGGCGGAAAGCACCGCTTTAGGAGAGCGGCTGGGTGATCTGCGGGCTGAGCTGCGACTTCGGCGGCCGAGGAAGCGAGCGGCTACTCGACCGCGGGGCACCGGTGTTGACCGTAGCTGACCCCTGCTTCTGGCACGGTTGTGGCACGGACCTCAGCCGACGACAGTCAGCCACGACGGCGGGGGCTCCCACAGACAAGGCGCGCGTATGCCTCGCTGTACCACCATCGGCCTCCACCACGCTGTCAATACCGTCGACCAGAGCAAGCTACGACGGTCGGAACGTGCTGATGGTGCCTGAGCCCTCAGCTTGGGAAGCTGCGGGCAAAGGATGCCCAGGAGCCAGCCCGTTGGACCACCGCCATGGCTCGGACTTGAGGAACATCAGCGGTACGGGCCTGGTGGTGCTTACGCGCCAGATTCGAAACTCCCATGGCCTCCCCGAGCCCCTCAGTCCGTCCGGTCAGTGCGGAAGCCGAGATGCAGGTGGGCGACCGTCGAGGGACAATGGAATGAGTTAGGGCACTTAGGTAGCTGCTTGCTCTTTCGTGAGGGGCCAGGTCTCACATGGCTGATCTGAGTCTTGCATCGACTGCTATATCGGCCGCTGTGGGGGCGGTTACTGCTCTCCTCGGCGCCGGGTGGAAGAATTACCTAGACTCTCGCCGCAAGATAGATGAAGACCTGCGGGATCGACGCGATAACGCGTACAAGGCTCTGTGGCCAACCATTATGGACTTTTCACACAGAGATGATGACCCAACCGACCCTAGCATTAGGCAACTCAGGCGCGATGTAGCGGATTGGTACTACAGCAACGGCGGCGGACTGTACCTGTCGCGCGGAAGCCAACGTTCGCTTCAGGCACTCATTGAAGCGATAGATGAATCGCTTGATGGCCAAGCAGGGGGGAAGGGTGACGGCAAAGATGCCAAGTCAGGAGCCGCGACCAAGAAAATGGATGAGAAAATCCAAGCGCTGCGAAAGTCGCTAACTGGCGACCTCCTCTCATATCGTTCGGGTCGTAACATCTTCTAGCGGAGCCAACGGAATTAATGGAAGGAGCCCAGCTGTGTCCGCTCCAGCAATTTCATCACCGGCTCTCCTGAATCTGGTCGTGCTAGACATAAGCATAAATGCAAAGAAGTGGAAAGCTGTTGTTCACGACTGGCACCCAAAAGCCAACGCTACCGAGTCTCTCCGGATTGACTGGATGGCTGAAGTCTGTGCACGCAGGCAAGAGAAGATGGCCGGCGGTGCCGTTTGCGCGTCGATCCCCGGTAACTACGCTTGCAGGGTAATTCAAACCGGTGACCTTAAAAATGGCGACCATATCATAAGATGGCAAGAGATGCCGCGCGGGGGCGTGGTTGTGCTCGTCTGTGTCCTGCCGCCAGGGTGGGTAATACAGCCTGGCGACGCTAAACTCACTCCTGCCGGCAGCAAATCACACGGCGGCCGATTTGCAGCGTACTGGATTTTGGAACCGACCGGCACTGCGATTGATCACTGGTGGCGTGCGAGTTCATCCAGGCGCCCGAATCCAAGGGCGCGGGAACTGAAAGCTGAAATGCATGAAGCTGCGTTCACGCTGGATTCATCCATACCTCAGCAGATAAAAGACCAGGCATCTGATCTTGGCATCATCACAGAGCACACATCTGAGGACAGTGAAGATACATAGCGGTTCCTCGCGACCGCCGCGCGAGTACCCGGCTCGTCATGATCAGGGCTCCTTGACTACGCTGGTCTGACGTCAACTTAGAGAAGAGTGCGCACTTGAAGCTGCGCGCCCTGCGCCGAGAAATGAGCGCGTTTCAGCAAACCCAAATCATTCGAGGGTCACCCGAAAACCATTGCGCAGCATCTGAATAAATGGACAGCAATTTGAACTTTTCCTGGCCTACTGCTGCCCTTGCGCTTCGCTCAACGGTGTCGGCCGACATTGTTGTTGACCAACGTTCTTTGATCAGGACAGAAAATGCTCGCGCGATGTCGTGCCCCGAGCAATATTCAGCCTGGTCGCTGATACGGCTTATCTCGGCTTGAAGAGCACTTTTAACATCTTGCGGGTCTGCTGAAGCCCTCTTTGAACGACCTATTGCTGTTGAAATAAGGAGGTCAATGTCGACCGTCAGGGTGGGTCTGTCGACAACCTCATGCAGCGGGAAATCCCGCATCCTTAGCTCAAGTCTGTCTCTCTCTGAAATGAAGCGTAGGACCCCAATGGGAAATGCCAATCTTACACAGGTCTCGCGAATGTCATCTTCCGAACATGTGGGTTGGCCAACACGATAACCGCCCTTTACGCAATAGCTGCTCGCCACCGAAACGTAGATGTCCGGCAGGAAGAATATACTCGAATCTAAATCATACTTATCCGTATGTACGATACGGGGGTCCTCAAGTTCTCCGGGAATCATCCCAAGCCAGTCCCGGTCCAGAATGGAGTAGACTCCCGAAAAGCCATCGGCAAATACCAATGCAAGGGCTTCATGTGCGGTCTTCTTCCCGTTGGCAGGAATCACTGTGAATCGATCTTGGGCGAGATGCCTATCGATCACGGCGATATCGCCGTCCCCTTCAACTACGAGGAAATTTCGTGCGTCGTTGGTCCGCTGCATGATCATTTCTGCATAAAGCTCTGCGCCAGTGAGCTCAGAAAACAAAGTGAACTCCCTAGTCCGCAGCCTCAGGCCCTAGCGAAACCATACGGCTGATCCACTTTCCTGCAATCTGGGGAGAGTGAGTTGCGACGACAGACCTAAACTTGACGAGACGCGCGATTCGCTGCAAGTCCTCGATGAATCTCTTCTGCCAGGAAACATGGAGAGAGATCTCGGGCTCGTCAATTAGTACGAGGGCGCCCGGTTGTACATTAAAGAGGAGATCGTAGAGGAGAACCAGCTCGTGCTGCTCGCCAGACGAGAGCATGGACAGTCCAAGTTCAGTTCCTTCCTCGCTCACTAGACGCAGCCCTCGACGGCGGTCGATTTCAAGCCGTTTGTAGAGAAACCGTGTATTCACAATCTCTTGCAGAAGGCTGACCTTTGCGAGAATTTCACTGAAGGTAGAAAGCTTTTTCTCCGTATCTTCTAGATAGGTCCATAGAACATTCCTCTGCCAAGGCTCCATCTTTTTGGGAATTTCAATCCGACCGACATTTTCATCGAGTAGTGAGATGGCGGATAGTGATTTGCGAAGTTCGTTCTGTTCTGAGTAGCGCTCTCGAATCTCCTCCTCGCTCGGATATTCAGTGTGTGCTTGCAGTACTCGCCGAGGATATGTCCTGTCGAGTTCTTGGGATGTGCGCGAATTCTCGGCCAAGGCTTCGGCTAGCCGTCTAGTCAAATCTAGTGCAAAGGCTTCCACTTTACTTACCGAAGGCGTTCGTGTAGTGCCTCGTCGGTATTCGCTGGGATCGGGGTCATTCAGAGTCAAAAGCCGCTGTGTCTCAATGAGATGGACTTCATTCTCGCTGAGGAATCCGAGAATTCGAGAGTCTACTTTCCCTCCGCCTGTGCGCAGTGCTCTTGTAGGAAGTCGTTCGGAGTACTTGTGAACCAGCTCAAGCGAAGAAATGGTGTAGCCGGCCGAGGTGAGCCATGTATCAGGACCGACGGGTTCCAAATCCAAAACCCGAGAGGCCCAGTCACGGAATCGTGGAGAAGCTAGTTCTTCGCTATCGAATCCAGCTGTAGACGTGACCTCTTGTCCATCTGGGAGCCGCAAGCGGAAAATCAATCGTTGTATCTGCTTCTCAAGCTCTTCCCCCAGAGGTAGGGTTTCTTGAAGCGCCTTTGAGACTTCGAACTGCGTTCCGTCCGAATATGTCAACCGAACGTCACTGAAAGGTGTTCGGTGAATACTGGGAATTCGAAGATTTCCAGACAGGGACTGGATGAGCTCTAGAAGCATGGTCTTTCCTACCCCGTTCGGGCCATGCAAGATAATGAATTCATCCGATTCTGGAAAAATGATTTCGTGGTCGAAGCGTCCGAGTAGGCCGCGTACCTGGACGCCTGTCAGTTGCCGTGTAACCGTCATCGGCCCGCTCTCGCTCGACTTAGCAGAAAGGTGACGTTCATCCTAGACGAGCTACATCATGCGGGAGGTGGTTATCGCCGATTGGTTGGTGAGATCTTCGGGCCGTCGTCGTCCAGGGCGGTGGCTAAAGCCGTGGAGCCGACCGTCCCCAGCCACGACGTACCCCTTCTCTGGCATCAGGCGACTGATTGCCTCAGCGCGGCACGGGCGGCGGCCGGGCTGGAGCGGGGCGGAGACAGGAGCGCAGGCCCGGCCGGGGGCCGGGCCGCGCGCGGGGAGCGGAGCGAGCCGCACTTGATGAAGGAGAGAAGGTTTTATCCCGCTGGGATGAGGCGCTTGCCGTCGTGGCTGCGTACGTGGGGACCGTTGCCGTCCAAGGCGTCCAAGAGTCGGACTGCGAAGACCTCGGACATGCGCTCGGTGACCTCGTCGGGCGTGAGCCAGGAGACGGCCGTGGACTCGCTGGAGGTGCGTTCGGTGCCGCCGGAGGGCTTGCAGCGGAAGACCAGGGCGACGATGCCGCGGGTCAGGTTCTTGTAGACGCCGGTGAGTTCGTCTACCTCGACGTGGATGCCTGTCTCCTCCAGGACCTCGCGGGCTACGCCGGCCTCGGGGGTCTCGGTGAGTTCGAGGATGCCGCCGGGGAGTTCCCAGGTGCCGTTGTCGGCTCGGCGGATCGCCAGGAGGCGGCCATCCTCGCGCACCACCACTCCGGCCACGGACACGGAGTGCAG
The DNA here is from genome assembly GCF_053597535.1 of Streptomyces sp. NPDC001348. Classification (NCBI taxonomy): domain Bacteria; kingdom Bacillati; phylum Actinomycetota; class Actinomycetes; order Kitasatosporales; family Streptomycetaceae; genus Streptomyces; species Streptomyces sp. NPDC001348. The sequence continues at coordinate 40,470 of NZ_JBSFIK010000001.1, forward strand.
GGGAGACGGGGTCGCTTCCTGTGGTTGACTCATGTAGAGGAGCATAGGAGGCAGAGAAGGACTATGGGAACTGCGGCAGGAGGGGGCGGGTCCGGGCCTCGGTACGTGCAGATCGCGGACGAGATCGTGCAGCAGATCCGGGCGGGGGTTCTCAAGCCTGGCGACATGGTGCCGAGTGAGTCTGAGCTGGTGGAGCGCTATGGCGTGTCCGGCGGGACGATCCGCAAGGCCATGGTCGAGGTGCGGGCGAGTGGGCTGGTCGAGACCCGGCACGGCAAGGGCTCGATCGTGAAGAACCGGCCTCCCGTGCGGCACCGTTCCTCCGATCGCTTCCGGCGCTCGCTCCGGCAGGGCGGGCAGGCGGCCTACCTTGCGGAGTCCGCGCAGTCCGGTGCGACTGCCAAGGTCAGCGTTCTCTACATCGGGCCCATGGAGGCGCCCGAGGATGCCGCCCGGCGACTGGGTGTCCCGGTCGGCTCGCAGGTGCTGGCTCGCCGGCGCCTCTACTTCCGTAACGGCACCCCGGTCGAGACCGCGACCTCGTACCTGCCCTGGGACGTCGTGAAGGAGATCCCGGAGCTGTTCTCCGAGAACCCCGGCGGCGGGGGTATCTACGCCCGACTCGAGGACCACGGGCATGAGTTCGCGGAGTTCGTCGAGACGTTGCAGGCGCGGCCGGCCTCGAAGGCGGAAGCTTCGGAGCTGGCGCTGACCCCGGGTGCGCCGGTGGTTCACCTGGTCCGGGAAGCTCGTACGACCGCGGGTCTCGTGGTCGAGGTGTGCGACACGCTCATGGCCGCTGACCAGTTCGTTTTCGAGTACCGGATCCCTGCCGCCGACTGACGCCCGCTCAACTTCCCGCAGCCCGTCGCGAGTTCTTCTTCGTGGCGGGTTGACTCATGTATAGGAGTGAGGCACTCTTCTTGCTGTCACTCATGTACATGAGTGGCGGAGTTCAGCATCTATAGAGGAGTGATCTCTGTGCGTCAGATCCCCGTTGACACCTCCGGTGCGGTCGTGATGGTCGCCAAGTCCCCGCAGGTCAAGGTTCGTGACCGCCGTACTGGCGAGATCGCCACCGACGCCGAGACCGGGGTGAAGCTGATGACGGTCGACGTGATGTTCGCGGCGAACGAGGAGGTGGAGATTCTGTCCATCACCGTCCCGGAGCCCGGGATTACCGGCGACCTGTCCATGGGCACGCCGGTCGCGCTCACCGGTCTGATCGCCCGGCCGTGGGAGAACGACTTCAACGGCCAGAAGCGGCACGGCATCGCGTTCCGCGCGGTCGCGGTCACCTCGCTCGCCGACACCGCCGCAGGGCCCAAGGCGGCCTGAGCATGACCGGCTTTGCGGTCGCCCTGGTGCTGGTCGCCGTCGCCGTTAGTCTCCTGCGGTGGCGGCGCCCCGCCTGGTACTGGTTGACCTTCGGGGTCACGCTGGCCGTGGTGCGGGTCCTGGTCCGGTACGGCTCGGTCATGGACGCGTGCGGCCTGACCGTTCCGCCGGCGCGGTGGCGGCTCGCCCTCGCCCGTGCCACCAACCGGCCGATACCGGAGTCCCGTCCCCCGCGCATCCTGCGGCTGCGGCCGACCCGTACTGGCCTGGTCCTGCGGCTCAAGCTCCGCCCCGGACAGGACGCCTTCGACATCGCCGCCGCCTCGGACCGGCTGCGGCACTCGTTCTCGATGTACGGCGTGACCTCGCGGGAGCTGCGCTCCGGTGTCGTAGAGGTGCGCATGACCGGCTACGACGTGCTCAAGCGCGTGCAGATGCCGGCCGAGACCGACACCCGGCCGATGCGGGTGCCGGTCGCCCTGCGGCAGGACGGCTCGGTGCACTACCGCGACTACCGGGCGATACCCCACGCCCTCACCCTCGGGGCCACGGAGTCCGGCAAGTCCGTCTACCAGCGCAACCTGTTCGCTGGGCTCGCGCCGATGGACGTCGCCCTCGTCGGCATCGACTGCAAGCAGGGAGTTGAACTCTTCCCGATGGCCCGCCGGTTCTCCGCGCTGGCCGACGATCCCGACACCGCCGCCGAAGTGCTCGATGCACTCGTGGTCCGGATGGAGCGCAACTATCAGCTCATCCGGGCTCAGCAGCGGATCGCCGCCGACGTGCCGGACGCGGAGATCGCCGCCGACATCTGGGACCTCCCGGCCGATCTGCGCCCGACTCCGGTCGTGGTCCTGGTCGACGAGGTCGCCGAACTCGCCCTGTACGCCAACAAGGAGGAGGAGAAACGCCGGGACCGCATCATCACCGCCCTGGTCCGCCTCGCCCAGCTCGGCCGTGCGGCCGGCATCTACCTCGAAATCTGCGGGCAGCGCTTCGGCTCCGAACTCGGCAAGGGCATCACCATGCTCCGTGCCCAGCTCACCGGCCGTACCGCCCACCGCGTCAACGACGAGACATCCGCCAACATGGCGTTCGGCGACATCGCCCCGGACGCCGTCCTCGCCGCCATCCAGATCCCGGCCGAGATGCGGGGGCTCGCCATCGCGGGCGACTCCTCCGGAGGGTGGCACCGCATCCGCGCTCCGCACACTTCGCTGCGACAGGCCGTGAACATCTGCAACCGGCACGCTGACCGGACGCCGGACCTGCCCGAGCTGGCTCCGTTCCGGCCCGCCCTCTCTGGTCCCGCCGATGCCGCCTTGCCGTCGGCCCAGCCTTCCCCAGCCACCGCCTGATCTCTTGCATCCCCCGGTCGGCGCGACCGTCCTCGCGTCAAGTCCCTACCCCTGCCATGCCCAAAGAAGGGAGAACCCGTCATGTGCCCGAACTGCGAGGACTTCGCCCGGACCGTGCTCCTGCTCGGTCAACTCGCCCTGTACGCCGACATGGCCGGCGCTGACCTCGACTTCGTGGAAGCCGTCAGCCCGTCCCTTGCCGTCTCGCTGCCCGAGCCGCCGTCCGGCATGTTCCCGGAAGGCTACGACCCCGACGGCGGCCCGGCCTACCCCGGTGACTCCTGATGGGTTCCCGTCACGGCCTCCGTGTCGACGCGGTGCTGGTTCAGGCCGTCATCGCCGGGGCCCTGTCCTTCGCTCACCTGCACGACTTGGCCGCTGCTGCCGGACAGGACGGCTGGAAGGCGTGGGCCTACCCGGTCAGTGTCGACCTGCTCCTGGTCGCCGCCTGGCGGCGCTTGCGGAGTGAGGGTCCGTCACGGCTGGCCTGGTGCTGGTTCGTCGTCGCGCTGTTCGCCTCGCTCGGCGCCAACGTCGCCACTGCAGGGTTCCTCGACCTGGCCGACCCGCCCGCTCTCCTCCGCCTCGGCATCGCTGGCTGGCCGGCACTCGCCTTCCTCGGCGGCACGCTCCTCGCGCACTCGTCGGCTACGGAGCCGGGGCCAGTCCCGTCGGCACCTGTCGCGGACGCGGAGGAGGCCGTGCCTCCGGCCGAGCAACGGGTCCCGGTCGCCGAACGCGCTTCAGTCACGGAAGCCGTGACCGAGCCTGGCGAGCCCCCCGCCTCTCCGGACCAGGCTCCCGCCCAGGAACCTGCCCCTCCGGTCCCCGCCGTACTGGTCGACCACGCCCGCAAGGTCGCCGACGAGTACCGCACCCGCACCGGTGCCCCGATCGACACCGACACCTTGCGCTCCCGCCTCGGCGTCCCGCCCCACCTCGCCGACGCCATCGCCGCCCACCTCACCTGATCAGGAAGGAGACACCCGCGATGCCCGCTCGCGACAACTTCCACTCCGTCCTCCGGATCGGCCCTGTGCAGATCGGCACGCACCGCGACCGTAACGGCCAGACCAAGCACGCCGCCGTGTGCACCTCTGAGGGCTGCGGTTGGTCCTCCGACTACTCCAGTCAGTCCGCCGCCCAGCTCGCTGCCCGTACTCATCGCTGCCGCATCCGTTAGGAGGCCACCCCCATGCAGGTGCCGCTCTGGCTGGCGCTGCTCCTCGTCGGATACCTCGGAGTCAAGCTCATCCGCCCGCCCGCCTGGCTCATCGCCGTACTGCTGCTCGGCGGCTTTCTCCTCGCCGACAGCGTCCTTGCGCCGGCCATCAACGCCCTCGTCAAGTAGCCCGCCCGCGAGAGGAGACCAACGATGTTCCGCCCGAAGATCCCCACCATGCCCACGCCGACGGGCCTCAGTGCTCCGTCCGCCGTCGTCGAGCCGACCACCGTCATCCCACACGTGGAGACCCCGTCGGCCGCCCCGACGACTCCGACGCCGTCCCGGCCCACGGTCCAGCTCACCCCCGGCACCACGCTCGCCCTCGTCGGGGGCGGCACGGCCGTCGTCCTGGTCCTCGGCGCCGTGCTGGTCTCGCTGCTCCTGGCGGTCGCCATCACCGGCGTCTCGGTCGCCGTCTGCGCGGTCGTCCTGCGCTCTCTGCTCACCTCCGACGCCAAGCGCCGCTGACCGGCCCCCGGGCGGCCTCGATACCGCCAAGCATCCGCCGCCCGGGCGCCGTCCCTGTCCGATCTCGCAACCGGAAGGAACACCCAGCATGGCCCACCGCGCCTCACCCGCAACACCGAGTGCGCCCATGCCCGACACATTGCTTGACCCGATCACCCTCGGGGACGTGCTCCGGGTGGCTTCGGCCTCCGACTACGCCCGCTGGGAGGACCAGATCCGCCGCACCGGTGGCTGCTCCGACCCGATCCACCTCACCGGCTGGGTCCTCCACAAGGACAAGACCAGCGGCGAGACCCTGCACCACTACTCCACCGAGAACGAGCCGGGCGGGCGCCTCCGCCTCGCCTGCGGCAACCGCCGCGCCTCCCGCTGCCCGTCCTGCGCCTGGACGTACGCGGGCGACACCTACCACCTCATCCGCGCGGGCCTGGCCGGTGACCATCGCCGCGACATCCCCGCCACCGTCCGCGAGCACCCCCGTGTCTTCGCCACCCTCACCGCGCCCTCCTTCGGCCCGGTCCACAACCGCCCCGACCATGGCTCCTGCCGCTGCGGCACCCCGCACGCGCCCGACGCCCCGGAGCTGGGCACCGCCCTCGACCCGAACACCTACGACTACGCGGGCGCCGTGCTGTTCAACAACCACGCCGGACAACTCTGGCAACGCTTCACCACCCGACTCCGCCGCGAACTCGCCGCCCGCGCCGGCCTGCCCCGCCGGGAACTCGCCGACCACCTTCGCGTCTCGTACGGCAAGGTCGCCGAATTCCAGAAGCGCGGCGCACTGCACTTCCACGCCGTCGTACGCCTCGACGGCCCGGAGGGACCCGGGACGCCCCCGCCCGCCTGGGCCACGGTCGACCTCCTCACGGACGCGATAGACGCCGCCGCTGCGCACTCCTACACCTCGGTGTCGGTGCCGGCCGCCGAGGGCCAACCCGCCCGTACCTTCCGCTGGGGCACCCAACTCGACGTCCGGCCTGTGAAGGCCTTCGGTGACGGCTCCGACATCACCGAACAGGCCGTCGCCTCGTACGTGGCCAAATACGCCACCAAGGCCGCCGAGAACACCGGCACCCTGGACCGCCGCATCGGCGAACTCGCCGAACTCGACCGCCACCAGGTCCCCGACCACACCCGCCGACTCATCACCGCGTGCCGCGACCTGGACAGCCTTTACCCGGACCGGCGCCTCTGGGCCTGGGCACACATGCTCGGCTTCCGCGGACACTTCTCGTCCAAGTCGCGCACCTACTCCACGACCCTCGGCGCCCTCCGCAAGGAACGCGCCGACTACCGCGCATCCCAGGAAGCCTCCGCCCTCGGCCTCGACGACCGCGAGCCGGACACCGTCCTCGTCCTGGCGGACTGGCAGTACGCCGGCCACGGCCACACACCGGGTGAAGCCGCCCTCGCCGCGACCATCGCCCGCGACCTCCAGACCAACCGCGAGACCGCCCGTGACGCCCTCCGGAACGAAGGGAGCACGGAATGACCACGGCCATCGGCTCACGACGCACCATGCTCACCCTCGCGGAGGTCTGCGAGGAACTGGCCATCTCGCGCTCGACCTTCTACGACTGGCGGGCCAAGCGCCGTGCGCCGCGCTGCATCAAGCTCCCGAACGGCGACCTCCGGATCCGGCGGAGCGACCTCGATCACTGGCTCGACGACCGCGAGGACGCCGCCTGATGGAGACGACGTATGACGTGAAGATCTACAAGATCCTCGCCTACAAGGGCGCCCGTAAGACCACTTACACCGTGCGTTGGGTGGTCGCGGGCAAGCGCTGGCGTGAGCCCTTCAACACGGTGGCGCTCGCCGAAGGCTTCCGCTCCGAACTCATCCGAGCTACAGGCAAGGGCGAGGCCTTTGTCGTCGCCACCGGTCTTCCGGTGTCCCACCGTTCCAAGTCGGCTGCCATGAGCTGGTACAAGTTCGCCGTCGAGTACGTGGATGCCCGTTGGCCTCAGCTCGGCGGCAACAGCCGCAAGAACATCGCCAAGACCCTGACCGCGACCACCATCGCGCTGTTGCGGGCCAAGCCCACCCAGTTCGCACCTGCGTCCGTACGTACCGCTCTGCGTGAGTGGGCGTTCAACACCAACCGGCGACCGGACGCGCCTCGGGACGTGGTGGCCATCCTCAAGTGGGTCGAGCGGAACTCCCTGCCCGTCTCGGCCTGGGAGGACCCGGAGAAGGTCGACCAGATCCTCCAAGCAATCGACACCCGCCTCGACGGCAAGCAAGCGGCGGCCTGGTCCCGGAAGCGCAACCGTCGGATCCTCAACGTCGCCATGAAGTACGCGATCCGGCGGCGCATCCTGCGGACCAACCCCCTGCCTAAGGGCAAGGAGTCGACGGCCGCCACGAAGACCACGAACGCCGTGGACAAGCGCTCCTTGCTGAACCCCGAGCAGGCGGCGGTGATCCTCGACTGGATCCGGCGCCGGCCGCGCGGCGGGAAGCGGCTCCACGCCTTCTTCGCCACGCTGTACTACTGCGGTCCACGCCCCGAGGAATCCGTAGCCATGCGCGTGGAGGACGTGACCCTGCCCGAGCCCGATGCCGACGACCAGTGGTGCGAGCTGCTGATCCACACGGCGACCCCGGAGGTCGGAAAGCAGTGGACCGACACGGGGGAGATCCACGAGCAGCGCGACCTGAAGGGCCGTGCTGAAGGCGAGACACGCACGGTCCCGGGACATCCGGCCCTGACACGCATCCTGCGGCAGCACATCGCCGACGAACAGCTCCAGCCGGGTGATCTGCTCTTCCAAGGGGAGACCGGCGGCATCCTCGCCGGATCAGTCATCCGCCGGGCGTGGCGCAGCGCGCGTAAGGCCGTGCTGCCCCCGCACGTCTTCGAGTCGCCCACTGGGCGGCGCGTGTACGACAACCGGAACACGCGCCTGACGAAGTGGCTCAACGACGGCATCCCGCCCGCCCAGGTGGCCGAGTGGGCCGGGAACAGCGTCGCCGTCCTCCTGGCCACCTACGCCCGATGTATCGACGGGCAGCTTCCGGACCTTAAACGGCGACTGGAGGCCGCGGGCGATCTCCCGGAGCCAGACGTGCCGGACGTTGGCTGATCTTCGACCGGTCGAGAACTTCGACACGTATTCGACACGGCCACCCGCGAAAACCCGGTGACAGCCGTACAGCCCCGGAGTCTGCCCTTGATCATCAGGAGGGCGTCCGGGGTTTCGTCGTAGCCCGTGCTACCCGTCCTGACCAGCAAAAACGCCCTCCCGAAGGAGGGCGGTGCAGGGGCGCCCCCGGCAGGACTCGAACCTGCGGCCAAGCGCTTAGAAGGCGCCTGCTCTATCCACTGAGCTACGGGGGCCGGGGACAAGGATAGGGCTCCCGGATCCTTGTCCCGGTTGCTTCGCCTCCGTGGCTCGATGTGGAGGTTCGGTGAAGCGGTCCTGATAATCGCAGGCAGGTACGAATCGTGCACCGATTTTGGCGTCCGACGGCGCCTGGTGTTGTGCACTCGTTATGCCTGGCCTGTGCCTCCGTCCCAGTCATCCCTTGCGTCCGTTCTGTCCCCTCGGCGCGCAGACATATCTATATGCTTCAGAATTACCCCGAAATTGGGCATTCTTCGCATGTGGTGACCTTGGACGTACGGCCTCAGCTACTCGACGCACTCTCCGCCCTGCGCGACCGTGTCGCCGCCGCACGCTTCCCGCTGCCCCTGGCGGGGGCTCCACGCGCGCGTGCCAACCGGGACGAACTACTCGCGCAGCTCGACGACTACTTGGTGCCCCGCTTGCGGGAGCCCGACGCGCCGTTGCTGGCAGTGGTGGGCGGTTCGACCGGGGCGGGCAAGTCGACGCTGGTCAACTCCCTCGTAGGGAGTCGGGTCAGCGAGGCGGGCGTGCTGCGGCCGACGACCCGGACCCCGGTGCTGGTCTGCAACCCGGAGGACCATCACTGGTTCAGCGGTATGCGGGTGCTGCCGGATCTCACGCGCGCGTGGACGCCGAAGCAGGACGCGGGGGACGACCTTGCCATCCTCCGCGACGATCCCGCCCGCGTGCTGCGGATCGAGACCGCCGACAGCCTTCCGCGCGGAATCGCCCTGCTCGACGCGCCCGACATCGACTCCCTCGTCGCCGACAACCGGACCCTGGCCGCCGAACTCATCTGCGCGGCCGACATCTGGGTGATGGTGACGACGGCCGCCCGGTACGCCGACGCGGTGCCCTGGCACCTGCTGCGGACCGCCAAGGAGTACGACGTCACCCTGGTGACCGTCCTCGACCGAGTGCCCCACCAGGTGGTCTCCGAGGTCTCCCGGCAGTACGGGGCGCTGCTCGCCAAGGCCGGGCTCGGGGACGTACCCCGGTTCACCGTGCCCGAGCTGCCCGAGTCGGCCTGGGGCGGGGGTCTGCTGCCGGCCACCGCCGTGGCGGCGCTGCGGGCCTGGCTCGTCCAGCAGGCGCAGGACGGCGGCCACCGGCAGCAGGTCATGGCGCGCACCGTGTACGGCCTCCTCGACTCGCTCAAGTCTCGCCTGCCCGAGCTGGCCGGGGCCGTCGCCGCCCAGTACGCGGCCGCGCTGCGGCTCACTGCCGCCGTCGACGCGGCGTACGACAGCGAGCACGCACGCGTCCGGGGACGGCTGCAGGCCGGGGCCGTACTCGCCGGGGACGCCCTCAAGCGCTGGCGTGCCTTCCCGCTGGACTGCACCGCCGGGGAACTCCTCGACACCCTGGCGGAGAGCCTGGCCGCGTTGCTGCTGTGCGCCGTCACCGCCGCCGACGAGCGCGCCGACGACGCCTGGCGGCGCGAGCCCGCGGCGGGCGCCCCGGAGCTCGCGGACCGGGATCCGTCCCTGGAGAGCACCGAGCACCGCATCGGTCTCGCGGTACGGCGGTGGCGGCGGGAGTTGGAGGAGTACGCCGAGGACGAACTGCGCGAGCTGGACCGCAGCGTCGCCCCGGACCCGGAGGTCGTCGCCGCCCTGGTGGCCACCGCGCTGCTCGGCGGCCGCCGAGCGCGCTCCGCCGGTGAAGGACTCGCCGAGCGGATCGGCGCCCACGGCGCGCTGCGGCTGCGCGACCGCGCCGGCCGGCTGCTCGCCGACTACGTCGACCGGATCATGCACGGCGAACGTGAACGTCGCCTCGCCCCGCTCGACGCGCTCGAGGTCCACCCCGACCCGCAGGCAGAACTCATCGCCGCGCTGTCCGTACTGCAGAAGGAGAGATGACCGGTGACCGCCGTCACTGACCAGGACCACACCGGCCACATGGAGACCACAGGTCACATGGACCACATGGACCACATCGATCACCCTTCGGAGCGGGAAACGCGGGACGTGCGGGAGACGGGTGACAGCGCCGACCACCGCCCCGAGCGCGAGCACCGCGACGAAGACGCGGAGATCGACCGCGTCGACCGTCTCGACCGTCTCGGGCAACTCGGTCAGCTGGGTCAGTTGAGCCAGCTCAGCAACATCGACCAGCAGCAGCGGCAGACCGGGGCCGCCGGTGAAGCGGCCTCCCGGGACCCTGCGCCTCCGGTCGCCCCCTCAGCACCATCGACACCGTCAGTAACTCGAGCGCCATCGGCAACTCAAGCACCTACAGCAACACCTCCTGCCCCCACGCCCCCTCAACAGCAGGCGTCCGACAATGCTGCCAAGGAAGTCACGGACGCGGCCGCCGCCGAGGTCACCGGTGCGCCGTCCGGCCAGGGCGAGGCCGAGCGGGTGAAAAACGGGAAGCAGACACACGTGCGGGACGACGGCCCCTCCGCATCGGAACCGGCCCCCGATGCCACGGACGTCTGGGACGACGGCCTCATCGCCCGGCGGGTGACCGAGGCCGGTGCCGGCGCTCCTCCCGGCCAGGCCTCCGGTCTCGAGCCCCGGAAGCCCGCCGCGCAGCCGGTGACCCCCCTGGCCTATGACGGCGCGCTGCGCTCACGCCTGGATGCCCTGCGCGAACTCGTCGGCCTCTCCCGCACCCGCCTCGACAGCCGGACGCTCGCGGAGGCGGGCCAGGTCCTCGACGAGGCGGTGGCGCGCCGCAAGCTCTCCGGCCAGCACACCGTCGTCGCCATCGCCGGCGCCACCGGCAGCGGCAAGTCCACACTGTTCAACGCGCTGGCCGGGGTGGCCATCTCGGAGACCGGTGTACGACGGCCGACCACCGCCTCGCCCATCGCGTGCAGCTGGAGTGACGGCGCCGCGACCCTCATCGACCGGCTGGGCATCCCCGGGCGGCTGCGCCGCCGCCCGGTGAACAGCCCGGAGAACGAGGGCCAACTGCGCGGACTGGTCCTGGTCGACCTGCCCGACCACGACTCGGCGGCCGTGGAGCACCGCGAGCAGGTGGACCGCATCCTGCGGCTCGTCGACGCCGTCATCTGGGTCGTCGACCCCGAGAAGTACGCCGACGCGGTGCTGCACGAGCGCTATCTGCGGCCCCTGGCGGGCCACGCGGAGGTCATGTTCGTCGTCCTCAACCAGGTCGACCGGCTACCCGGCGAGGCCGCCGACCAGGTCCTGGACGACCTGCGGCGGCTGCTCGACGAGGACGGTGTCGCCCTCGGGGAGTACGGCGAACCCGGCGCGGTCGTGCTCGCGCTGTCCGCGCTCACCGGGGACGGCGTCGGCGATCTGCGCGAGGCGCTCGGGGAGTTCGTGGCCGAGCGCGGGGCGGCGGCCCGCCGGGTCGCGGCCGACGTGGACGCCGCCGCGGCCCGGCTGCAGCCCGTGTACGCCACCGGGCGGCGTGTCGGACTGAGCGAGGAGGCACGTGAGGAGTTCGCCGCCCGGCTTGCGGACGCCGTGGGTGCCACCGCCGCCGGGGAGGCCGCCGAACGCGCCTGGCTGCGCAATGCCAACCGCGCCTGCGGCACGCCCTGGCTGCGGCTGTGGCGGTGGTGCCAGGGCCGGCGCGAACCCACGACCGGACGACTCCAGGCGGCCCCGCAGGCAGAGGAGGAGGCCACGGCACGCCAGCGGGTCGAGCAGGCGGTGCGTACGGTGTCCGACCGGGCCTCGGAGGGGCTGCCCGCGCCCTGGGCGCAGGCGGTGCGCGAGGCGGCCGTACGCGGCTCGCAGGGGCTGCCGGAGGCACTGGACGAGCTGGCGGCGCGGGCCGGGTTGCCGCCCGGGCGCCCACCGCGGCCGGGCTGGTGGCCGGTGGCCGTGATGGTCCAGGCGGCCATGACCGTCCTGCAGATCGTGGGCGGGCTGTGGCTGCTGGGACAGATCGTCGGCGTCATGGCGCCCAACCTGGGCGTGCCGGTGCTGCTGATGGTGTGCGGCATCATCGGCGGGCCGATCGTCGAGTGGGGCTGCCGGATGGCGGCACGCGGCCCGGCGCGGCGGTACGGGCTGGAGGCGGAACGCCGGTTGCGGGAGGCGGCCGCGGGCTGCGGCCGGGCCCGGGTGCTCGATCCGGTGGCCGCGGAGCTGCTGCGATACCAGGAGGTGCGGGAGCAGTACGGGCGGGTCACGAGGACGGGGACCACAGTGCTCTGACCGCGATGGAAGAAACGTGAACCACTCGTCCGGGTGACGGAGTTCTCCACAGCCGGCCGATGGTCCACAGCGCTCAGCGGGCCCGGCCCGACGGCGGCAGTCTGGCATCGGACGCAGCCGTACGGGACGGGCCCGTACGCGTATCCGTCCGGCGGGAGCCGCCGGGCGAGGGAGGGACATCCACGATGAACGAGACGATGGTGTGCGTGGTGGGCAACGTCGCGACGAAGCCGGCGTACCGCGATCTGGCCTCGGGGCCGTCGGCGCGGTTCCGGCTGGCGGCGACGCCACGCTACTGGGACCGCGAGAGGAACACCTGGACGGACGGCAGCACGAACTACTTCACCGTGTGGGCCAACCGTCAGCTCGCCGGCAACGCGACGGCCTCGCTGAACCTGGGCGATCCCGTCGTCGTCCACGGCAGGTTGAAAGTGCGCGAGGAGACGCGCGACGGGCAGAAATGGATCTCCGCGGACATCGACGCGGTGGCGATCGGACACGACTTGGCGCGCGGCACCTCGGCGTTCCTGCGCACGCCCAAACAGGAGGCGGCACCCCCGCGACGACCGGAACCCAGCTGGGAGACCCCGCCCGTAGACGCCGCAGCCGCGGCCACAGCCGACACGGCCGCTCAACGAGCGCCGGACCCAGTGGCGGTGACGTGACGTCAGCCACAGCGGCGATAACGATTCCGAGTCGGATCGGTGATCCGACGAAATGACCGCCGAGCGCGGTGCGCTTGATCCATAAGATGCCGGGCGTAGCTCTCGGGGCTGCTGATTCTGCTGGTGGGACCGTGCCCCCCACGTCGACGGGTCCTGCTCGAAGGGGAATTTGGTGCTTTCTGTGTTCTCTGGGTTCTCCGGGCTCTCGGGGTTCGTCACGGCGTCCGCGCGGTCCACGCGCGGACGCGGGCCCGCCCGTGTCGCCGCCGCGGCCCTGGTCACCGGCCTGGTGGCCGCCGGGCTGCTCTCCGGGGCCGGTCTGGCCGCCGCGGAGGGAACACCCCAGCAGCAGGCCGGGGCGACGGCCACCATAGGCGGCCTGAAGACGTACGGCGAGGCCGTGATCCACGAGGGCGGTGGAGACCAGCGGGTGTCCGCGGGCCTGTTCGAGATGTCGGTCGAGGGCGGCGGCGCGCTGCAGACGTACTGTGTCGATCTGCACAACCCCACGCAGAAGGACGCCAAGTACCAGGAGACCGCCTGGAGCGGGACCTCGCTCGGCGCCAACAAGGACGCCGGCCGGATCCGCTGGATCCTGCAGAACTCTTACCCCCAGGTCAACGACCTCGCGGCGCTCGCGCACCGGGCCGGCGTCCGCGGTCTCACCGAGCAGGACGCCGCGGCCGGCACGCAGGTCGCCATCTGGCGCTACTCCGACGGCGCCGACGTCGACGCCGTCGACCCGCAGGCCGAGAAGCTGGCCGACTATCTGCAGAAGAGCGCCCGCTCGCAGGTGGAACCCGAGGCCTCCCTCACCCTCGACCCGCCCGCGGTCTCCGGCCGCCCCGGCGGACTGCTCGGACCGGTGACCGTGCACACCAACGCACGCAGCGTCACGGTGACACCGCCGGCGGACGCGGCGATCACCGGCGTCCGCATCGTGGACGGCACCGGCAAGCCGGTGACCTCGGCCTCCGACGGCAGCCGTCTGTTCTTCGACGTCCCCGAAAAGGCCGCCGGCGGCGTCGAGCACGCGTTCATCGGTGGGGGAGGGTCGGCCGAACTGACCGTCCAGGCGTCGACCACCGTCCCGGTCGGCCGCGCCTTCACCTCCGACAGCCGCAGCCAGACCCAGATACTGGCCGGCTCCAGCGAGTCGACGGTCTCCGCCACCGCGAGCGCCGGCTGGGCGGGCAAGGGGGCGATACCGGCACTGTCGGCCGCCGAGAACTGCGCCAAGGGCAGCCTGGAGATCACCGGTGCCAACACCGGGGACAAGCCGTTCGCCTTCGAGCTGATGGAGACCCCGTACGCCATCCCCGCGGCCGCCTCCCGCACGGTGACGGTCCCCCTCCAGGAGGACCAGGCCTACGACTTCACGATCACCGGCCCGAACGGCTTCCAGCAGCGCTTCACCGGCGTCCTGGACTGCCGCACCCGGTCCGCCGAGACGGGCAACGCCGTCCGGACCCTCAGCGAGCCCGGCCCCGCGTCGGTCGGCGGCACGGCGGGCGGCACGAACCTCGCGGCGACCGGCGGCTCCACCGTGACGCCGCTGATCGCGGGAACGGCCATCGGCCTGGTGGTGATCGGCGGCGGGGTGCTGGTGCTGCTGCGCCGGAAGGACGCGCCGGGCTCCCGCTGAGCGAGGCTCTCCGGCCGGGTTGGGCGACCGGTCTGCGGGGACCGAAGCGGTGCTGGGAGACTCGATGCCGTGACGGGCGGCATCCGAGAGATCTTCGAACGGGTCGGCTGTGAGGGCGCGTTGTGCGTCCAGCCGCTGGAAGGCGGCGCCGAGGTCGGCCTGAGCGCCGATGAGCCTGTGGTCCCGGCCTCGGTGATCAAGGTGCAGGTCGCCCTGGAGGCGGAGACCTTGTTCGCCGAAGGCCGGTTGGACCCGCGCGAGAGGGTGACGCTGAGTCCTGCCGACCGGACTCCCGGTCCGGTCGGGATCTCCCTCTTCGACGACGATGCCGTGCTCTCATGGCGGGACATGGTCGTCCTGATGCTGACCATCAGCGACAACCACACCGCCGACGCGCTGCTGCGGCGAGTCGGCGTCGACGCGCTCAACGCGACAGCGGCTCGGCTCGGGCTCACCGGTACCGTGATCGAGTCCGATCTGCAGACCATGCTCGACTCCATCGGCCAGGACCTCGGCTGTGCGAGTTGGCAGGACTCGCTGGCCTGGGCGGCCGGGGCGTCGGCGGACGAGCTGGCGCAGGCCGACGAGAGACTCCTTGCCTCCCGCGCCCTGGACCCGTCGCAGGGGACCCGCACCACCCCTCGCGACATGGTCGAGCTGCTGCGGTTGATCTGGACGGACCAGGCAGGCCCGGCAGCCGCGTGCGAACGGGTGCGCGCCGTGATGACCAGGCAACTGACTCGGCACCGGATCGCGAGCGGGTTCCGGCTGCCAGTACGGGTCGCGGCCAAGAGCGGCAGCCTGGTCGGCGTGATCCGCAACGAGGTCGGCGTGATCTCCTGTCCTGACGGCAGCCGCTACGTCGCCGCTGTGTTCACTCGGTCCCAGCCGGGCTCGGACGACGCCGCGATCAGCCGCGCCATCGGCACCGCCACTGCGCGGGCCGTCACCGCGTTGCGGGACGCGGGTGCCTGAAGTCTGCTCGGCGCCAGAGGCACACTGGGCGCACAGGCCGCCGTCGGCTGCGGAGCCCCAGGTCAGCGGCCCTGAACCATACGCGTTTCCGCCCAGGGGTGGCGGTCGGGCAAGATGGGGTGTTTCTCCCCAGCGGGATACTCAGTCCTCGCCTACCTGCAACAACACAACGACGAAGCCATTGCCGATCCCCGCAACGACCCCGTCGAAAGTGTGCAGGGTGACCGGGTCCCACGCGCGTGCCTGGGCTGAGAGTTCGGTGACATTGGTGTACCAAGCAGACTGTTGCCCGAGCAGACGCACGACCCGCTCAGCTGCTCGATGTGCATGGGCGCGGTCGCGGCGTGGCGTACCCGGGAACACGAGGTCCTCAGCCGCCAGGTAGGTCAGGAGCTCCACAGCGCGCTGACCGTCGATCTGCGAGAGCGCCTCCTCGACCTCTCCCGGCGTGTCAGGACCGACTGCCCCTGCTACGGCATAGTCCCTCCAGGCCCGTTCCGCCTTTGCGGCCACCTCTCGAACGAGATCCGGTACAGATGTGCCGGCCCCAGCGACGACCCGGCCGAAGACGCCGCTTCCCCGTGACAAGGAACCTATGAGATTGCGCAGTTGCGACGCCGTGTCCACTGGACCATGCTCTCACTCCCGACACAGCGTCGGCTGCCGACAAGCGACAACGAGTGGCCGGCGGCGGCAAATGACGGCAGCGAAGACAGACGGCAATAGCCGTCAACAGTTGGTCATAGCGGCGGCGGCAACCGAACCGGACGCGCGGCAAGGGCGTGCCCGCATCTTCTAATCGCCTGGTCGTGTGGCTCAGCTCACGCAGCGGTACGAAGCCAACCGGCGAGCGCAGAGAAGTCGGCGTCTACGAGGCCTTTGGTCGGGTCGACGCGATGGAGAAGCGACGGCCCGGGGTGCTGAGCAGCGACCCAGAGGCGGTCCATGGCGCTGATCTCGTCGTCGGCCCAGAGGAACGGCCGGCGGTTGGCCCACTCGACAAGAGGGCGGGTCTTCCAGTGCAGGCCGCGCGGGCTGTCGTCGGCGGAGACGTCCGGCCAATCCACCACGGGCAGCTTTGGCAGTCCGATGCGTGGGGCGACGGCCTCGTTCGCCTCTTCCATCCACGTCGAGGCCCACACCAGCTGACAGCCCAGGGCCATGAGGCGCGTCCCAAGGTCGGGGTCGAGCCGTCCGAGTAACGGGTTTCCGTTGGGAGAGGTGCCCTGAGAGTCGTAGGCGGGAGCCGACAGGCGACTGGGTGAGAACCCGAACGGGATAAGGGGACCGTCCACGTCGAGGAAGAGGATGGGACGCTCCGCTGCGCTCGTCACGGCGCCACGATAGCCCGGCGAAGCGGGGAGTGACACTCTCGTTCCTGGGCCGTCTGTGGGCCGTGCGAGGGTGCCCGAGGCCGACCAACGGCGACCGACAGTGACAGTCGAGCCTCAGCCGCCAGCGGAAAAGCCCCAGGTCAGAGCCCCGTGACGATACGGGTTTCCGCCCAGGGGTGGCGGTCGGGCAAGATGGGCTGTATCTGCCCACTGCCAGATTTCAAGCTGCCGGACGGTTTCTCTTGGCTGAGTTCATTTACACCATGCGCAAAGCGCGCAAGGCGCACGGCGACAAGGTGATCCTCGATGACGTCACCCTGAACTTCCTGCCGGGGGCGAAGATCGGCGTCGTCGGTCCGAACGGTGCCGGTAAGTCGACCGTGTTGAAGATCATGGCGGGGCTGGAGCAGCCGTCGAACGGCGATGCCTTCATCACGCCCGGTTACAGCGTCGGCATCCTGATGCAGGAGCCCACGCTGAACGAGGAGAAGACCGTCCTGGAGAACGTCCAGGAGGGTGTCGCCGAGATCAAGGGCAAGCTCGACCGGTTCAACGAGATCGCCGAGCTCATGGCCACCGACTACTCGGACGCGCTGCTCGACGAGATGGGCAAGCTCCAGGAGGAGCTCGACCACGCGGAGGCCTGGGACCTCGACGCCCAGCTCGAGCAGGCCATGGACGCCCTCGGCTGCCCGCCCGGCGACTGGCCCGTCGCCAACCTCTCCGGTGGTGAGAAGCGCCGCGTCGCACTGTGCAAGCTGCTCCTCGAGGCGCCCGACCTGCTGCTCCTCGACGAGCCCACCAACCACCTCGACGCCGAGTCCGTGAACTGGCTGGAGCAGCACCTCGCCAAGTACGCGGGCACCGTCGTGGCCGTCACCCACGACCGGTACTTCCTCGACAACGTGGCCGGCTGGATCTGCGAGGTCGACCGCGGCCGCCTGCACGGCTACGAGGGCAACTACTCCAAGTACCTGGAGACCAAGGCCACCCGCCTCAAGGTCGAGGGCCAGAAGGACGCCAAGCGGCAGAAGCGGCTCAAGGACGAGCTGGAGTGGGTGCGGTCCAACGCCAAGGGACGGCAGGCCAAGTCCAAGGCGCGCCTCGCGCGGTACGAGGAGATGGCCGCCGAGGCCGACAAGATGCGGAAGCTGGACTTCGAGGAGATCCAGATCCCGCCGGGGCCGCGGCTCGGCAACGTGGTCGTCGAGGTCGACAAGCTCAACAAGGCCTTCGGGGACAAGGTCCTCATCGAGGATCTCTCCTTCACGCTCCCGCGCAACGGGATCGTCGGGGTCATCGGCCCCAACGGCGCCGGCAAGACCACGCTGTTCAAGATGATCCAGGGGCTGGAGAAGCCCGACTCCGGCAGCATCAAGGTCGGCGAGACCGTCAAGATCTCCTACGTCGACCAGAGCCGCGAGAACATCGACCCGAAGAAGACGCTGTGGGCCGTCGTCTCCGACGAGCTCGACTACATCAACGTCGGTCAGGTCGAGATGCCGTCGCGCGCGTACGTCTCCGCCTTCGGGTTCAAGGGACCGGACCAGCAGAAGCCGGCCGGTGTCCTCTCCGGGGGTGAGCGCAACCGGCTGAACCTCGCGCTCACCCTCAAGCAGGGCGGCAACCTGCTGCTCCTCGACGAGCCGACCAACGACCTCGACGTCGAGACCCTCAGCAGCCTGGAGAACGCCCTGCTCGAGTTCCCGGGGTGCGCCGTGGTCGTCTCCCACGACCGGTGGTTCCTCGACCGCGTCGCCACGCACATCCTCGCCTACGAGGGCGAGTCCAAGTGGTTCTGGTTCGAGGGCAACTTCGAGTCCTACGAGAAGAACAAGGTCGAGCGACTCGGCCCGGACGCCGCCCGTCCCCACCGCGCCACCTACAAGAAGCTGACCCGGGGCTGATCGGTCTTGCGCCACATCTACCGCTGCCCGCTGCGCTGGTCGGACATGGACGCGTACGGCCACGTGAACAACGCGGTCTTCATCCGCTACCTGGAAGAGGCCCGTATCAACTTCTTGCACCGTCCGGAGAAGGAGTTCAAGCAGGGCTCGGTGGTGGCGCGCCATGAGATCGACTACAAGCGGCAGCTCGTCCACCGGCACCACCCGGTCGACATCGAGCTGTGGGTCTCCGAGATCAAGGCCGCGTCCTTCACCATCAGCTACGAGGTGAAGGACGACGACCTGGTCTACGTACGGGCCTCGACGGTGGTCGTGCCGTTCGACTTCGAGGCGCAGCGGCCGCGCCGGATCACCGAGGAGGAGCGGGAGTTCCTCCAGGGGTACACGGACGACGAGGAGGAGGCCGTCGCCGCATGACGGTGCTCCAGCTCGCCGACGAGAGGGAGGCGGCCGATCTCGTCGCCTTCCTCGCCCGGCTGATCCACTACGACCGCGGGGCCGTCGTGCGCCTCAAGGCCACGGGCACCGCGCTCGCTGTGTTCGGACGGCCGCCGTCCTTCGAGGTGCTGGCGATCCGCGCGGTGCGGCTCGAGAAACCGTACGAGGACGGGCTGGACGTCACGTTGGACGTCACCGTGTCCGCGGGCGAGTTCCTCGAGTCCGTGGACGAGACGGCGGCCACGGCCGTCGTGCCGGGCGCGGTGACCGGGCCACCGTGGGCGGGGCTCCTTCCGCCGCGCGGCGGATGGCGGGCGGAGCCGGGGCTGCCGGCCCCCGACGCCCTGTGCATCATGGTCGCCGCCGCTGTCGCCGAGTTCCGCTCCCGTACGCAGGAGTTGGCGCCCGAGCTGCGTACCCGTGCCGAACTCGACCGGATCGGACGGGACATCTGGTCCCGGACGGTCGCGGACACCGGCCTTCCGGTGCGGGCCGTGCACGCGGCCCAGTCGCTGGGGTTCCTGCGACCCGGCGGCGAGGGCGGCCTGGGACTGTATTCCTCCGGCGCGTGGCTCAGGCTGCGCACGCCGTACGGGTCCGTCGCCGTACGCACGGCGGGACTCGGGACCCTGGGCGTCAGCGTGCGCTGACCCGGCTCAGCTCACTCAGCAGTGTTGATCATCGAGGCGGCGGCGTACGTCAGGTAGTTCCACAGCTGCTCCTCGTGCTCCGCGGACAGCCCCAGCTCGTCGACGGCCGCCCGCATGTGCCGCAGCCAGGCGTCGTGCGCCGCCCGGTCGACCGTGAACGGGGCGTGACGCATCCGCAGCCGGGGATGGCCGCGGTTGTCGCTGTACGTCGTCGGGCCGCCCCAGTACTGGACGAGGAACAGCGTCAGCCGCTCCTCGGCCGGGCCGAGGTCCTCCTCCGGGTACATCGGCCTCAGGAGCGGGTCCTGTGCCACCCCCTCGTAGAAACGGTGGACCAGCCGGCGGAACGTCTCCTCCCCGCCGACCTGCTCGTAGAAGGTCTTCTCCTGAAGCGTGCCGCGCCGAATCTCTTTCACGCCCCCATGGTCTCAGACCCGCCGACCGAGGACCGAGGTCCTAGGACCACTCGCCCCGGCCCGCCCCGCGCCGCACAGTGGACGCATGGATTCCGACACCGGCCGCACCGGCTCCCACGCTCTCGGCGACGAGGGACTCGCCGCGCTCGCGCTCTCCGCGCGGGAAGCGCTGGTGCGGGAGATCGACGCGAGCGGGGTCTGGGACACCGACCCGGTGTGGCGGGAGGCGTTCGCGGCGGTGCCGCGGCACCTGTTCGTGCCGTACTACTACGTCGGCGTCATCGGCGGCTACGAACGCAGGTGGGGCGAGAGCCCGGACCCCGAGGCCCGGGAACGCTGGCTGGGCGGGGCCTACGCCGACGCTCCGCTGGCCACCAGGCTGCGCGACGGGGAACTACTCTCGTCCAGCAGCCAGCCCTCGCTGATGGCCAGGATGCTCGTCGAGCTGCGGGTGGCCGACGGCGACCGGGTGCTGGAGATCGGCGCGGGCACCGGCTACAACGCGGCCCTGCTCGCCCACCGGCTCGGCGACGACGACCTGGTCACCACCGTCGACCTGGAACCGGAGATCACCGAGTCGGCCCGGCAGCACCTGGCCGCCGCCGGTCACCACCCGGCCGTGGTCACCGGCGACGGGTCGCGCGGTGTCCCTGAACGCGCCCCCTTCGACCGGATCATCGCCACCTGCGCCCTGCCGTCAGTGCCGCGCGCCTGGCTCGCCCAGTGCCGTCCGGGCGCACGCGTCCTGACCCCGCTCGCCACCGGCCTGCTCGCGCTGACCGTGGCGGACACCGGGCACGCCGAGGGCCGCTTCCTGGCGACGCCCGCCTACTTCGTGCCGCTGCGCGGCGGGCACCGGCCCGAGCCGGGTCCGGCGTCCTTCGAGGGGCTGCCCGCCGTGGCCCGCCGGCAGGACCTGTTCGGTTTCCTGCTCGCGCTGGCCCGGGGCGCCCTCGGCCCCCGGGAGGCGTACGCGCTGTGGGAGCGCGAGGGCATGCCGCCGCGCGAGCGGTACGGCGTCACGGTGGACGGCGACCGCCAGTGGGCGTGGCTGGACGACCCGGAGGGGCCGTACACCTGGCCCCTCCCGTGACTCCGCGGTACGCGGTTATCCGCGCCGGACGGTGATCGTCGTCCAGGCGCCCACGTGCACCCGGTCGCCGTCCTGCAGCGGTACCGGCACGAAGGGCTGGATCGGTTCCTCCCCGCCGTTGACCGTGGTGCCGTTGGTCGAGTTCTGGTCGACGACCGCCCAGCTGCCGTCCGGCTGCTGGACCAGCACCGCGTGCTGGTGCGAGACGCCCGGGTCCTCCGGCGGTACCGACAGGTCGATGTCGGGGGTGTCGCCGGTGGAGTGCCGGCGGCGGCCGATGGTGACCTGGTTCCCGGTGAGCGTGCGCTGCTGCTCGGGCGAGTACGCGGGCAGGTTCAGGCCCGTGGCCTCCGGGCCGGAGCGCTGCATCATCGCCATGAAGTACTCGCGGTCCGGGCCGATGGTCGCCGTCCAGGTGGCCGGCCCCTGCGGCGCCTGCGGGTAGCCGTAGCCGCCGCCCGGGCCGGGCTGGGTCTGGGCGGCACCGGGCTGCGGGTAGCCGTAGCCGCCGCCGGGGCCGGACGGGTCCGTGGCGGACGGCGGGGAGATCACCCAGTCGTCGTCACCGCCGCCGAAGGACGGACCGCCCGACGGCGGGCGGCGGGTCTCCTGCGGGAAGGCCGGCGGGGCCGGCGGACCGGCCTGCTGGAACGCGGACGGCGGACCACCGGCCGTGGCACCGGGACCCGGAGGCGGCGGGGGAACCGGTCGCGACGGATCGCCGCCGTAGCCACCGGGTCCGGGCGGACCGGGCGGGTTGGGCGGACCGGGGCGACCGGCCGGCCCGGACGGCTCGCGGCCGAACGGCTGGGGACCACCCGGGCCCTGGCCGCCACCGAAGCCGGAGGGGCCCTGACCAGGCCCGCCCTGGCCGGGACCGCCACCGAAGCCGCCCTGGTGGGGACCGCCGCCGAAGCCGGAGGGACCCTGACCAGGCCCGCCCTGACCAGGCCCGCCCTGACCAGGCCCGCCCTGACCAGGCCCGCCCTGGCCGGGGCGACCGGGCCCGCCGGGCCCGCGTTCGCCGCCGAAGCCCTGCTGACCGAAGCCCTGCTGACCGGGGCCCTGCTGACCGGGACCCTGGCCGGGACCGCGCTGGGAGCGTTCGCCGCCGAAGTGCGTCGGGCCGGACGGCTCACTGCCGAAGGGGCTCGGCGGGATCGGCTCGGCGGGACGGTTCATCTGGGACGGGCGCGAGCCCTCGTACTCGTACGGGTCACCGCCGCCGTACGACGGGCCGGGCGGCTGGAAGCGGGGGGCGCCCTGGCCGGGTGCGGGCGAGCGCGGAGCGGCCGGGGTGTAGGAGGTGGCCGTGTTGGTCAGGAAGTTCCAGCGGCACTCCTCGCAGAACGGCGCACCGCCCTCCCGGGGCGTACGGCACTGCGGGCAGAGCTCCGGTTCCGGGTTCGGCGCGGAGGACGGATGGCGCCCGCCGGGCCGGCCGCCCTGGCCGGGGGGTGGCGGGAACCCGTACCCGCCACCCGGGGGCGGCGGCGGGGGTGGAGGTACGGCACCGGCCATGCGGTGACCGCAGACCTCGCACCAGTCGTCGGAACCCGACTGGTGTCCGTTCGGGCAGGTCGGCATGTCGGCGCTTCCCCCTCTCTCGCAGGGTCCTGCTGAGTCGTTCCGGGGTGTCCCCCGGAGAGTCCTATGTCACTTCTTTACACGAACAGTCTTTGTGGACCGGGTCTCGAGAGTCATCTCGTCGGCCTCCGCGACCTTCGTCTTCAGTCGCACAGTACCTGTCGCGGCATCGACCACGTCCACCACCTTCGCAAGCAGTTTCGCAGTATCCGCGTTTCCGGAGGCACTGGCGAGCTGAACGGCCCGCCCCAGTTTGGCCGTTGCGCCGTCGAAATCGCCCGCTTTGCGCAGGTCGAGACCTCTTTGGATGGCTTGTGCCAGTTCGGCCTGGCCGGTGTAGTGCGCGACCTGCGGATTGATCGAGGTGGAGGCGGTCATGTCGTCCGTCCAGACCGCGCGTACGAGGCCCTGGGCGCCCAGGTTCCGCACGCTTCCTCCCCCACTCTCGGCTGCGCTCGAGCGGGAGGTGCCCCCGGATTGCGGGACAACCAGCGAGACCCGGGCGGCCAGCATCTCCTGGCCGATGCCGGCCGCGGGGACCTCGACGCACACGTGGTAGTCACGCGACTCGTCCCCCCAGGAGCCGGTGGGGTAGTCCCCGGCCCGCGGTCCCGCCTCGGTACGGCGGTCGGTCAACTCCTCGACCCTCGGCGCGACTTGCTTGACGAACTTGATGGTGGTGCCGACCGGCGTCCACAGTCTGAGAGCGACGTCCGCGACCTCCTTGCCCATCGCCGTCTCCATCATCCGGGTGAAGTCGGCGGCGAGCCCGGACGGGTCGGCGACGATGTCGGCGGTGCCGAGCAGCGCGGAGGCGATCCCTGTGACTTCTTTCACTTCCCAGTCGGTGCCCACGCCCCGCGCGTCACAGGTGAAGCGTCCGGCGCACTCGTCGAGGGCGGCCCGCAGTTCCTCCGGCGACTCGTGCTCGTTGCGGCCGTCGGTGAGCAGGATGCCGTGCCGGATGGCGACGTCCGCCGAGGACAGCAGGCGGTCGGCGAGCCGCAGCCAGGTGCCGATCGCTGTGCCCCCGCCCGCGCTGAGCCGGCGCAGCGCCTGCTTGGCCTGCTCCCGGGTGGTGGCGTCGGCCACGGCGACCCGGCCACCGCCCGGGTAGACCTCCTTGGCCACGTGGGTGCCGCCGATCACCGCGAAGTGCACACCGTCGCGCAGGGTGTCGATCGCGGCCGCCGTCGCGTCGCGGGCGTTGCGCATCTTGGTCGGCGGGTAGTCCATCGACCCCGAAGAGTCGACCATGATCGCCACGGCGGCGGACGGGCCCTGGCCGGGGCCGTACAGGTGCGGTGCCGCTACGGCGCTCCCGATGGTCCCTCCGCCGGTCGCGGTCACCGTGACGATCGCGTTGACCTCACGGCCGCCCTCCGGCAGGTACTCGTTCTGGTACACGTCCACCGAGAACTGCGGCACGTTCGACTTCGAGAAATTGGCCATGACTGCTCTGATCCCCCTCCGAACCCACGTCGCCGTGGGCGATGACAGTACGCGGACCGGTCCCCTCCGGTCCGCCGGGGCCTCCCCGTGTGCGGCCCCTCAGGCCGATCCTGCCCCCTGCTGCGGCGCCGGGAACGGCAGCACGGCCACTGTTACGTTGTCGTGGCCCCCGCCGTCCAGGGCGTGACCCACCAGGACCCGGGCGGCGTGCAGCGGGCGGGCGGCGGCGTCGACGGGGATCGCCTCGGCCATCTCCCCGGCGGTCTCCGCGTAGTTCCACAGGCCGTCCGTGCACACGACCACCACACCCGGCCGGTCCGGCTTGAAGGAGGCGGTGTGCGGCTCCAGTTCGTAGGCGTCCGCGCCGAGCCAGCCGGTGATGGCGTGGGCGCGTTCGTCGGCGTAGGCCTCCGCCTCGTTCATCAGGCCCGCGGCCACCATCTGCGCGGCCCAGGAGTCGTCCTCGGTGAGCCGGGCCGGGGGCGCGGCGCGGTCCAGCGGCACCCAGTAGACGCGGCTGTCGCCGACCCAGCCGACGACCAGCAGCCCGGAGGCGACCACCGCGCCCACGATCGTGCAGGCCGGGGCGTTCTGGTGCACGGCCTGCTCGTGGGCCTCGGCGGGCTGGTCCGCGAGGGCGTTGACCGCTTGGGAGGCGGCCACGATCGCGTCGTGCATGGCCTGTTGCGGGTGGGTGCCGTGCGGCAGGGCGGCCAGCAGTGACTCGCCCGCCGCCCGGGACGCGGCCAGCGAGGCGTCGTCGGGGCGGGTCGCCGACGAGACCCCGTCGCAGACGATCGCCAGGGCCACGGGCGAGCCGTCGGGCAGCGCGGTGTGGCCGACGGCGAAGGCGTCCTCGTTGCGGTGGTGGCGCAGACCGCGGTCGCTGACGGCGGCGACCGGGCCCGACTCCTGCTCCAGATGGTCGCGTTCGCGGGGCTGGGCATGCCCGCAGTTCTCGCAGTAGCCGTCGCTGTCCACCCGGCCCGCCCGGCACGCCACACACACCTTGGCCTCCTCGGCCGCGCTCGCGGCATCCGCGGCCACCCGCGGGTCGGGGGCCTGCAGCGGGTAGTCGTCGGGCTGCGGAGGCCGGTCGAAGCGGACACCGGCGGCCGGGGCGGCCGGGGCCGGCGCGGGGGCGGCCGGGGGCGGGGGCGTGCCCGGTTGCAGCGGGGAGCCGCCGGAGTCGGTGCCCGGGAGATCCTGCGGCAGGTGCAGCTCCGCCGGGGCGCCGGAGGCGTCCGGGGCCGGTACACCGGGCCAGGCGGTGCCTCCGCCGGGTTCCCGCCCGGAGGCGCCCGAGCCGTTCATGGTGAGTGTCGGGTGGTCCTGCGGCGGCGCGGGCACCGCCGACAGGTCGTACCCGCACACACCGCAGAAACGGTCGTCCGACTCGAGCGGCTCCGCGCAGTTCGGGCACTGCGACAGTGCGGCCTGCTGGGGCATCTGCGACATCAACTACACCCACGTCCGGGGGCGGTAACGGTTGGCCCGTTCCACCAGGTCGATCCTCTCCTCACCGCCGGGCGCCAGCCGGGCCAGCGTGCGGTAGGCGCGTTCCAGACCGAAGCGGAGGCCCCGCTCGTCCAGACCGCTGCCGAGCAGCACCCGGCCACCCGTGGCGGGCTGGGCGCCCTGACCCCCGGAGAGTATCCAGTCGAGCGCGCTGCCGAGGACTTCCGCCGACAACCGCTCGCGCCGAGAGGGGTCCAGACCGTACGCCTGCAGGGCCTCGACCTGGGCCGCGGCGGCGGTCAGGTCGTCCAGGAAAGGGGCGTCGGCGGCGGTCGCCGTACGCTGCCTGAGCCGCGCCCGTACGGCGGCCACGCGCGCGGCCGTGTAGTGGATGGAGGACTCCGGCACCGACTCCAGCGTCCGTACCGCACCCCGCCGGTCCCCGGCCGCGAACTGTACGCGGGCCAGGCCGAACGCGGCGCTGACATGGCTCGGATCGGTGGACCACACCAGGCGGTAGTACTCGGCGGCGTTGTCGAGCTGGCCGAGCACCTCCGCGCACAGGCCCAGCGCCAGCTTCGGCGCGCTCTCCCCGGGGAAGGCGTCGTAGATCGCGTCGAAGGAGAGCGCGGCGCCCTCGAAGTCGCCGGTCACCAGTGCGGCCACGCCCCGGTACCACACCACCCGCCAGTCGTCGGGCCGTTCCCCCTCCAGCTTCGCCAGGGACATCAGCGCGCTCTCGGCCTCCCCGTGCTCCAGCCGGGCGCGGATCTGCATCAGCCGGGTCTCCACCGTCTGCTGCGGCGCCGCGGCGAGCGCGCCGATCAGCTCACCCGGCGCGGAGGTCATCAGGCCCGCCAGGAAACCGGCGTTGGGGTCGGCCGGGTCGACCAGCGGAACGGGCAGGGCGAGCGCGGCGACACGGGTGTCGACGGGCCTGACCAGGCCGGGGCCGCCGCCGGGGGAGGCCGTGTGCGCGGGGGAACCGGGCGGCAGGGCGGGGGAGCCGGGCAGGGCGGCGGGCGTGGCGCCGGCCCTCGCACGGGCCGCTCTCGTCCCCAGCCGTGACACGTCCCCGTCCAGGCCGGGGAACAGCTCCGTGTCCGTGACCTTCACCTCGGGCCCGAACAGCGTCGACAGCGCGGGCCGGGGCCGCCCCGTCTGCAGGGACACGACCTCCCTGAGGACGCCCGTGAGCTGCTCGGCCATCTCCTGCGCCGAGGCGAACCGGCGGGCCGGGTCGGGGTCGGTGGCGCGGACCAGCAGCCGGTAGAACGACTCGTACCGGCGGAAGACCTCGATGTTGTCCGGGTCGGGCAGGGAGTCCACGAACACGTTCGTGTAGCCCTGGAAGTCGAAGGTGAGGACGGCGAGGGTGCGGCCCACCGTGTACAGGTCGGAGGCCACCGACGGGCCGACCTCGGCGACCTCCGGCGCCTGGTAGCCCACGGTGCCGTAGATCGCCGACTCGTCGTCGTCCATGCGGCGCACCGCGCCCATGTCGATCAGCTTGAGCTGGTCCTCGGTCTGGATGGCGTTGTCGACCTTGAAGTCGCAGTACAGCAGGTTGCGGCTGTGCAGATGGCCGAGCGCCTCCAGGGCCTCGATGCCGTAGGCGCACGCCTGCTCCACCGGCAGCGGGTCGCGTCTGCCGTCCGGGGTGCGGCGGGCGTTGGCGATCTCCTTCAGGGACTTGCCGCCGACGTACTCCATGACGATGTAACCGTCGAGGGAGCCGGTGCGCTGGTCGAGGTGCTCCACGAAGTTGTAGATCCGCACGATGTTGGCGTGCTCGATCTCCGCGAGGAAACGCCGCTCGGAGATCGCGGCGGCCATCGCGTCCTGGTCACCGGTGTCCAGCAGACCCTTGAGGACCACCCACCGGTCGGAGACCGCACGGTCCACCGCCAGGTAGATCCAGCCCAGCCCGCCGTGCGCCAGGCAGCCCACGACCTCGTACTGGCCGTGCACGACGTCCCCGGCCTTCAGCTTGGGCACGAAGGAGTACGGGTGACCGCACTTGGTGCAGAAACCCTCGGTGCGCCCGGGGTGCTCACCGCGCGCCCGGCCGACCGGGGCTCCGCAGTCCGAACGCGAGCAGAACCGCTTGCGCTCGGGCACCTCCGGGTTCTCCAGCACCATCGCGCGCGGGTCGGGCCGTGGCACCCCCGGGACGGCGACCAGCCCGGCGCCCAGCCTGCTGCGCGCCGACGACCCGGCGGAGGAGCCGGAGCTGCGCACCGACACCGAGCGGCCCGTCGACGTGCCCGAAACGGAGCGGGACAGCCGCCCGGACACCGAACGGCGCGACCTGGACGAGGGCGCCGAGTGCGACGACGTACGGCTGCTGGAGGGCGCGCTGGAGCTGCCGGGGGAGTCCTTGCCGCCGCCGGTGATCCCGGTGGGCGGTGAGCCCACCATGCCGCTCGCGCTGACGACCGGGGCGAGACCGCAGGTGTCGCAGTACAGCTCGCCGCCGCCCACGTCCTCGTAACTGCCCTCGCAGTCCGGCCGCTGGCACGTCTGCTCCGCCTGACTCATCCCTGTTCCCCCCTACGGTCCTCGGGGCCGCCCTGCTCCGGCACACGCGGCGATCCGATCAGTTCCGCCGCCGCCTGCTGGTAGCGCAGGACGGCCTGTTCGGCGACCCGCAGGTCGCAGGGCGCGCTCCACAGCATGCGGCGCGCCGCGTCGTAGCGTTCGACGAGGAACGGGTCCTCGGCGAGCCCGTGCCGGGCGACCTTCGCCTTGTACGCGTCCAGGCGGCCGCGCAGCTCGGCGCGGACCGCCAGCGGTGCGGTGACCGCGGTCAACGACTCGCGGGCGCGCAGCAGTTCGTCCTCCGCCTGCTGCTCCAGGGACTCCAGGAGCGGGGACAGCCGGTGCCACCGGGCCTGTCTGCGGTACTCGGCGGCCGCCGCCAGCTGCTCCTGCAGCGCGGTCGGCGGCCCGCTGACCACCGGCACCTCCGTCGCGGCGATCTTCGCCAGCACCTCGACGCGCGCGGTGCGGGCCTCGGCGAGTGTGCGGTCCGCACGGGAGAGCACGTCCCTCAGCTTCACCAGCCGCTGCTCGGCGTCCTGGCGGACCGTCAGTACGGCGTCGATCTCCCGGCGCACGTCCTCCAGGGCACGGGCCTCACGGTCGTACACCGTGGTGTCCGGCCGGCCGCCGCCCGGCGCCGAACTGCCCTCGGCCGGAACCCAGAAGGCGAGCGGATCACACACCACCTGCTCGCGCAGCCCGGTCAGGGTGCGGGTGATGCCCTCCAGGTCGTCGCCCGACGGATGCTCGCCGGGGCGCACGCCCACCGAGTGCGCCAGCTTGCGGGTGCGCTGGAGCTCCGCGGCCAGTAAATCGATCCGGGCGGGCAGCGCCGACCAGACCGCGTCGGCGGCGACGACCGTGTCCAGCGAGCGCGCGTACAGCTCGTTCATCCGGTCCACCAGCGCGGTCAGGGAGAACCGTTCGCTGAGCCGGCCCGTGCCGGACAGCAGGGTCGGCGCGTTCGCCGTCGCCGCCGTGCCGCCCGGGACCGTGACGGACTCGCCGCGCAGCAACTCGGTCAGCTCCACCAGGTCCTCGCGGCTGGACCAGCGGCGCCGGGCGCGGATCTCCCGGGCGGTGCGCAACGCGGCGGTGTAGGCGTCGAAGTACGACCACAGCAGGGTGATCGACGCCTCCGTGGCCTCCCAGCGCTCCTTCGTCACGCCGGTGAGCTCGGCGCCTTCGAGGAGTCTGCGGCCCGCGTGGTCCTGCAGGGCGAACAGCGAGGTCTCGATCGCCTCGTGCTCCGCGCCGAGCCGCGCCAGCGCACGGTCCACCTCGTCCCGGTCCATCACCGGCCCGGCGGGGTCCGTGACGCCCATCGATCACCTCTCGCTCTCGTCGCCCGAAGTCTGCTGGAGTTCATGCCCGAAGATCGCCTGCGCGACGCCCCGGTCAGCTCTTCCGCAGATACTCCGGGGCAGGTGGCTTCGAGGGGCCGGAGTCCGCCCCCAGTGTGGCCGACAGCCACTTGTCGTACGACGTCTGCCAGCCGCTCGACCGGTACTCCACCAGGATCTGGTTGACCCGGCGTATCAGATCGATCGCGTCCCTCTTCATGGCCACGCCGTAGTAGTCGGTGGTGAAGGGGGCGCCCTTCAGTTCGACCGTCGGGTCCTGGGCGGCCTGGCTGGCCGCGAGCGCGGCGTCGGTGACGACGGCGTCGACCTCGCCGAGCTGCAGCCGTACCAGGCAGTCGAGCTGGTTGGGGACGGCGACCAGCTTGCCGGCCTTCTTGTCGTCCTCCAGCCGGGTGTAGGCGGTCGAACCCGCGGCCGCGCACACCCGTTGGTGCGCCAGGGAGCCGTCGTACCCGGTGATGGCCGACGACTTCGGCGCGAGGACCTGCTGACCGGTCTTGAAGTACGGGGCGGAGAAGGCGACGTCCTTGAGCCGGTCACAGGTGATGGTCATGGTGCGGACGACCATGTCGACCCGGCCGGTCCTGACGGCTTCGGTGCGCTGGCTGGTGGGTATGGCTTTGAACTGGACCGCGTCCGGGTCACCGAGGATGTCCTGGGCGATCCGGTGGACGAGGTCGATGTCGAAGCCCTCCAGCTCCGCGCCCTTGGTGTTGGGGTTGCGGTAGCCCCAGCGGTAGCTGTTCTGGTCGACACCCACGATGATCTTGCGGTCGTCGCCCTTACGGGCCTTGATCGCGTCGATCGTCCGGCCGTCCGCGCCCGACGGGGACAGCGTCTGCTTCTCCGGATCCGGGCAGGTCTCCGCCCGCGCCTGCCGGCCGGTGGCGACGCCCTGCCCGCCGACGCCCCGACCGGCGCCGTGCGGCTGGCTCAGCGGCAACAGCAGCACGAAGGCCAGCGCCAGCGCGCACAGGACCGCCATCGCCCCCACACCGCCCCATCCGCGCAGGGCGGCCCGCACTCCTCGTGCGTTCATGTTCGCGTCCCCTGTCACCGGTACTCCGAAAGCCTGCGGCCGATGCCGAGTACGGCGCCCGCGGCGCCGAGGACGGCGAGGACCGCGGCGCCGGCCGGCAGGCCGGTCATCGCGTCGCGGCCGTCGCCCGCCGACCGCTGGAACTCGTCCTGCTCGCGGGCGAGCGCGTCCTTCAGGTTGGTGTCGACGGCGTCGAAGCACTCACCGGTGGCGCCCTTGGCGCCGATCACCAGGTCGAGGGCCTTCTCGTAGTTGCCGTGCTCGTCCTCGGAACGGGCCGACGTGTGGCGCTTCTTCCACACCGTCATGTTGCCCTCGGCCGCCTGGACCGGCTTGCTGCCCGCCTGGTCGTCGGCGAGCTCCGCCGCCCGGTCCAGAGCCTTGCCCAGGTCGGTCATGTCCTTGTCGAAGTCGTAGTAGTAGGCGTCGTAGGTCTGGTCGCCGACCTCGATGGTCTCGGCGCCGCGCGCGACCAGGCTGAGGTTCTCGTTGCCGCGCGCCTTCAGGGAGGCGATGCGGGCGTCGTGCAGCACGTTCAGCGAGCGGACGCCGTGGTCGTAGGAGCCGTCGAGGCCCGCGCGGGCGACGGCGTGGCCGACGACCAGCCAGAGCAGCGCCACCGTGGCGGTGGCCGTCGCGGCGACCAGGCCGTGGTTCAGGACGCGGTTGGTGCGCCGGTACTCGCGGTGCTGGGCCCAGGCCAGTGCGGCCAGGGCGAGGACGCCGAGGGCGATCGCCGCCCACGGATAGGGCGTCGCGTCCCCGTAGTCGGAGCTCAGCCGCTGGTTCTCCTTCTGGTAGAGATCCTCGGCCGCCGGGAGCATCTCCTTCTGCATCTTCTCGTTGGCGTAGCGCAGATACGCGCCGCCCACCGGATAGCCCTGCCGGTTGTAGGTGCGGGCGCGCTCGATCAGGCCCTTGTACTCCGGGAGCAGCTTGTTCAGCTTGGTGACCGTCGCCTCCGACGGGGAGCCCGGGTCGGAGGCGGCGGCGGCCGTGACGAGCCCCGCGGCGGCGGTGCGGATGTCCTTCTCGTACCGGTCGCGGGAGTCGGCGTTCTCCTGGCCACCCGCCAGGAAACCGCTGGACGCGGCCGTGTTGGCGTCGGCCAGGGAGCGGTAGATGTCGGCGGCGCCGGAGCTGAGGGGCTGGCTGCTGTGCAGCACGTCGTCGGCGGCGGCCGCCCGGTCGCTCTCCTGCCAGGCCGCGACCGCGCCGAACGCGACGACCAGCAGGGCCAGTACGGCGCCGATGACGCGCAGCCGCCCCGGTTCGGTGGTCGTGGCGGCGCGCAGCCGGTCGACGCCCTCGGCGAACGCGGTGCGGCGGGGCGGCGCCGGGACGGGCGCCGGGGCCTGGGCGGGTACCGGGACGGGTGCCGGGGCCGGCACCGGTGGCCGTGCCGGTGCCGGTGGCGCCGCGCTGCTCGTCGGCGGGTTTGTCACCTTGACCTCCCCCATGGTCATTTTGCTTGCCGACCAGTATCACCGCCTGGGCTGACATTGGGCAGCGGGGGGCAGCATTGTCACCTCCCCGTGCTCATGAATACGCGCCGTGATTCCGTTCGGTTCCCCGGGGTGGTACCGGCCCTCGGCTCAGGTCTCCCAGTGTTCCCGCGCCCGTTCCCCCGCCTCGGGGCCGGCCCCCAGCCGGTCCAGCCCCAGCAGCGCCGCCCCCAGGACCGGACTCGCCGTCACCACCCGGACCACCGCCTTCGGCGCCCGTGCGGCCAGCAGCTCCCGGATCCGGTCGTCGAGCCGGGCGTGCCCGGCCGCGAGGACGCCGCCCCCGAGCAGGACGGGTGTCTCCTCGTCCAGCAGGTCCAGGCGGGACAGCGCCACCGTCGCCATGGTCACCACCTCCTCGGCCAGCCGGTCCACGACCGCGCCGGCCACGGCGTCCCCGCCGGCCGCCGTCGCGAACAGCACCGGCGTCAGCTCGTGCCGCCGGACCTGCTCGATGCGTTCCAGGTGCAGCGCCTCGATGAGGGCGTACACGGAGCCGAGCCCGAAGTGGGCCGGGAGCGTACGCGTCAGCTCGGTGGGCTCGCCCCGGCCGTCCTCCGCGCGGGCCGCGAACCACATGGCCTCCTCCGCCAGCCCCCACCCGCCGCCCCAGTCACCGGAGATGCGGCCGAGCGCGGGGAAGCGGGCGGTGCGGCCGTCGGGGCGCATGCCGACGCAGTTGATGCCCGCCCCGCAGACCACCGCGACGCCCCGGGGATCGGCCACACCCGCGCGCAGGATGGCGAAGGTGTCGTTGCGGACCTCCACCGTCGCGCCCCACGCGCGCGCGTGCAGCGCGGCCGCCAACCGCTCCTCCTCCACCGGCAGATCGGCGTTGGCCAGGCACGCCGAGACATGGGCGACGGACTCCACTCCGGCGGCGGTGTACGCCCGGGCCACCGCCCGCGCCAGTTCGTCCACCGCCGCCGGCACGCCCACCGTGGGCGGGCGGAACCCGCCGCCGCGGGCCGTGGCCAGGACACGGCCGTCCGCCGCCAGGACCGCGACGTCGGTCTTGCTGTTGCCCGCGTCGATGGCGAGCACGCCCCCGGTCAGGCCCACGCGAGGTGCTCCCGGTTGTGCGCGACCAACTGGTCGGTGAGGGCTTCGGCGTACTCGTACTGGCCGACCAGGGGATGGGCCAGCAGGGCCCGGAACACCCGGTCCCGGCCGCCCCGCAGCGCCGCCTCCAGTGCCAGCTCCTCGTACGCCGTCACGTTCGCGACCAGCCCCGCGAACAGCGGGTCCACCTCCGGGACGGGCAGCGGCACGGGACCCGTCGGCCCGACCGCCGCCTGCACCTCGATCACCGCGTCGTCCGGCAGGAAGGGCAGCGTGCCCCGGTTGCGGGTGTTCACCACCTGGTAGGGGCTGCCGGTCCCGCCCAGCAGGGCCGCCGCCAGGTCCACCGCGGCCTCCGAGTAGTAGGCGCCGCCGCGCCTGGCGAGCAGCTCCGGCTTCTCGTCCAGGGCCGGGTCGCCGTACATCGCCAGCAACTCCTTCTCCATCGCGGCCACTTCCGCCGCCCTGGAGGGCTTGGTGCGCAGTTCCCGCACCACCGCGTCATGGGCGTAGTAGTAGCGCAGGTAGTACGACGGGACCACGCCGAGGCGGTCCAGCAGCGGGCGGGGCAGCCGCAGGTCGTCGGCGACCGTGTCGCCGTGGTCGGCCAGCAGCTTGGGCAGGAGGTTCTCGCCCTCGGGGCCGCCGAGGCGGACACCGGTCTCCCAGGTGAGGTGGTTGAGCCCGACGTGGTCGAGGTGGACGTCGGCGGGTGTCACGCCGAGCAGGCCGGCGAACTTCCGCTGGAAGCCGATGGCCACGTTGCACAGCCCGACCGCCTTGTGCCCGGCCTCGAGCAGGGCGCGGGTGACGATGCCGACCGGGTTGGTGAAGTCGATGATCCACGCGCGCGGGTTGGCCCGGCGGACGCGCTCGGCGATGTCGAGCACCACCGGGACCGTCCGCAGCGCCTTGGCCAGGCCGCCCGCGCCGGTGGTCTCCTGGCCGACGCAGCCGCACTCCAGCGGCCAGGTCTCGTCCTGCTCGCGGGCCGCCTGTCCGCCGACCCGCAGCTGCAGCAGCACCGCGTCCGCGCCCTCGACGGCCGCGTCCAGGTCGGCGGTGGTGGTGATCCGGCCGCCGTGGCCCTGCCTGGCGAAGATCCGGCGGGCCAGGCCGCCCACGAGTTCCAGGCGGTCGGCGGCCGGGTCGACGAGCACCAGTTCCTCGATGGGCAGGGTCTCCCTGAGGCGGGCGAATCCGTCGACGAGTTCGGGGGTGTAGGTCGACCCTCCGCCGACCACGGTGAGTTTCACTGGAGACTGCCTCGCTTCCGGGTGCGGGGAAGGGTGGTCATCGGCCGGGGGTCCGGCCCGCCGCGCAGCGGCAATCGGGGGCAGCGGCCCCCGGGAGTGCACAGCATGTGGGGTCAACCCTTCACTCCGGTGAGCGTGACGCCCTCGACGAACGCCTTCTGGGCGAAGAAGAACACGAGGATCACGGGGGCCATGACCAGCACGGTGGCGGCCATGGTGAGGTTCCAGTCGGTGTGGTGCGCGCCCTTGAAGGACTCCAGGCCGTAACTGAGGGTCCAGGCGCCCGGATTTTCGGAGGCGTAGATCTGGGGCCCGAAGTAGTCGTTCCAGGCGTTGAAGAACTGGAAGAGGGCGATGGCGGCGATGCCGGGCTTCGCCATCGGGAGGACGACCTTCAGCAGGGTGCGCAGATCGCCGCAGCCGTCCACCCGGGCCGCATCCACGTACTCGTTGGGAATGGTGGTCAGGAACTGGCGCAGCAGGAAGATCGAGAACGCGTCGCCGAACGCCAGCGGGATGATCAGGGGCCAGAGCGTGCCCGACAGGTCGAGCTGCTTCGCCCAGAACAGGTACATCGGGATGACGACGACCTGCGGCGGCAGCATCATCATCGAGATCACCAGCATGAGCACGAGGTTGCGACCCCGGAAGCGGAACTTGGCCAGCGCGTAGGCCACCGGGACCGACGAGACGACGGTGAGGACCGTTCCCAGTACCGCGTAGACCAGCGTGTTCTTCCACCAGGTGAGGAAGCCGGGGGTGTCGAAGACCTTCCGGTAGTTGCCCCACTCCCAGGTGTGCGGGATCAGGTCCCGGCTGAGCGCCTGCGAGTCGCTCATCAGGGAGGTCAGGAAGACGAACACGAAGGGGAGGGTGAAGAAGAGGGCGGCCGCGACCCCGAGGGAGTGGATCGCGATCCACTCGAGGAGGGCCCTGCGGCGGGCCGCGCGCACGGAGGGCAGGTCGGGTGCCTTCAACTCCACCGGTCGCTCGAGTACTTGGGCCATGTCAGTCACCTGCCTGGATGAGACCGCCCCGGCGCCGCATCAGAAGCGCGGTGAACGCCATCGACAGGGCGAAGAGGACCAGTGCCACGACACAGGCCGATCCGTAGTCGAAGCGCTGGAAGCCGAGGTTGTAGACGAGCTGGGGGAGGGTGAGCGTGGAGTGCTCGGGGTAGCCGGGCTCGAACATGGTGCCCGCGCCCTGGATCACTCCCGAGGCGACCTTTCCGGCGACCAGGGGCTGTGTGTAGCACTGCATCGCCGCGATCACGCCGGTGACGACCGCGAACATGACGATCGGAGAGATGTTCGGGAGGGTGACGAACCGGAACCGCTGCCACGCGGACGCGCCGTCCAGTTCCGCCGCCTCGTACTGCTCCTTCGGTACGTCGAGCAGCGCGGCCATGAAGATGACCATCAGGTCGCCGACTCCCCACAGGAACATCAGCGTGAGGGCCGGCTTGGACCAGTTCGGGTCGTTGAACCAGCCCGGAGCCGGGATGCCGATCTTCTCCAGGATCGAGTTGACCGGGCCCGTACCGGGGTTGAGGAGGAACGCGAAGGCCATGGTGGCCGCTACCGGCGGAGCGAGGTAGGGCAGGTAGAAGAGGGTGCGGAAGATCCCCGTGCCGGTCTTGATCTTCGTGATGAGGAGACCGATCCCGAGTCCGAAGAGGACCCGGAGGCTCACCATGATCAGCACCAGCCAGAGGGTGTTGCGCAGGGCGGGCCAGAAGTAGGGATAGTGCTCGAACACATACGTCCAGTTCTTCGTCCCGCTCCACGTCGGCGGCTTGAAGCCGTCGTAGTGCATGAACGAGAAGTAGACCGTGGAGATCATCGGGTACGCGAAGAAGACCGCGAAGCCGATCAGCCAGGGCGAGAGGAAGGCGAGGGTCCGCAGCGCCGACCGGCGGCGCTTCGACCTCAACGTGGGTGCGCTCATCGCTACTTCGCCTGCGCGATGTCCGTGTCGATCTGCGCGGCGGCCTTCTTCAGGCCCGCCTTCAGGTCGGTGGCCTTGCCGCTCTCGTAGTCGTATCCGAAGTTCTGGATCGTCGTGAGGTACACGCCGCCGTTGATGGACGCGGGGCTCGTGTTCGAGTACGGGTTGGCGGCGATGTCCAGGAAGGTCTTGAACCGCGGGTCGTACTTCAGCTTCGGGGACTTCAGGGCGGCCAGCGTGGAGGGCACGTTGTGCAGGTTGTTGGAGAAGCCGACCACCGCGTCGGTGTTCGTGGTGATGTACTTGACGAACTCCCAGGCCGCGTTCTGCTTCTTGCTGGTGGCGGCGATGCCGGCGATGGTGCCGGTGATGTAGCCCTTGCCGTACTGGCTCACCTGGTCGTCGGGCACGGGCAGCGGGGCGACGCCGATCTGGAACTCGGGCTTGGTGGCGAGGGCCATGCCGAGCCGCCACTCGCCGTCGAGCTGCATGGCGACCTGGCCGGTCTGGAAGGGGTGCTTGGGGCCCCACTCGTCGCCGAGCGTGGAGCGGAACTTCTCCAGCCTCTGGAATCCGCCGAGTTCGTCGACGAGCTTCTTCTGGAGGGTGAAACCGGCCTGGAACGCGGGGTCCTCGGCGAGGTTCGACTTGCCGCTCTTGTCGAAGTACGTCGGGGAGAACTGCGCGAAGTAGTGCTCGGTGGTGGTCTCCCAGCCGTGGTAGTCCGGCATGAACCCGAGCTGCTTGTAGCCGTCACCCTGAGCGATGGTCAGTTTCTTGGCGTCGGTCTCGAACTCGGACCACGTCTTGGGCGGGTTCTTGATGCCCGCCTTCCGGAACGCCGTCTTGTTGTAGTAGAGCCCGTACGCGTCGCCGAGCAGGGGCGCCGTGCAGCGGTTCCCGTCGAACTGGGTGTACTCGTTCATCGGCTTCGGGAACGTCTTCGCCGGGTCGATGTCCGACTTCTCGAAGAAGGGGTTGAGGTCGACCAGGGCACCCGAGGAGCAGAACTTGCCCACGTTGTTGGTGGTGAAGGAGGAGATCACGTCGGGCGCCCTGTCGCCGCCCGTGCGCAGCGCCTGGTTGATCTTGTCGTCGGTCATGTTGCCGACGACGTTCACATGGATGTTCGGGTGCGCCTTCTCGAACCCGGTGACCAGCGACTTGACGGCCTTCACCTCGTTCGGCGCGCTCCAGGCGTGCCAGAAGTTGATGGTGGTGTCCTTCGAGGCGTCGTCGGAGGCGGTGGAGGACGACTGGCCGGTGCACGCGGTGGTGAGCAATGCCAGCGACGCGGTAAGGGCAAAAGCCGTCTTTCGGACAACAGTGGGTATGGCTTCGGGCATGACGGGGTCTCCCTGGAAGGGCGGTGAGGTGAGGGAAGGGCCGTGCGGGAAGAGAGGGGGCCGTGCGGGAGGGCTCAGCGCGAGGTGTCGAAGACCTCGTCGCGGGTGGTCGCGAGCGCGCTCTCCAGCGCGCCGCGCAGGACGGGGTGTTCACGGACGTCGCCCACGACCAGGTGCGGGCGCGGCGCCGCCAGCTCCTCCAGTTCCGCCTGGACGAGTGCGCGCAGCACCTCGCCGCCGGCGGTGAGGGAGGCGCCGCTGAGCACGACGAGTTCGGGATCCAGGACGGAGACGAGGGAGGCGAGACCGGTGGCCAGCCGCGTCGCGTAGGTCTGCAGCAGCTGCCGGTGCGGTCCGCCCGCATGGTCGGCGGCGCGGGCCACCAGCTCGGCGGCGGCCTCGGCGTACGGGCCCGCCGGCACGTCGCCGATGCCGAGTTCGCGGGCCAGCCTCGGGATGGCCTGCGAGCCGGCCAGCTCCTGGTAACCGCCGCTGTTGGCCTTGGTCACCTGCCGGACCAGGGGGGTGCCCGGCACCGGCAGGAAGCCGACCTCGCCGGCGCCGCCGGTCCAGCCGCGGTGCAGCCTCCCACCGAGGACCAGGGCGGCACCGAGGCCCTCCTGGTTCCACAGCAGGACGAAGTCACCATGGCCACGGGCCGCGCCGAGCCGCTGCTCCGCTATCGCGACGAGGTTGACGTCGTTCTCGTACTCGACCGGCATCGGCAGCGCGGCGGCGAGTTCGTCGAGCAGCGTCGGAGAGTGCCAGCCGGGCAGGTGGGAGGCGTAGCGCAGCCGGCCGGTGCCCGGGTCGAAGGCGCCCGGGGTGCCGATGACCAGCCGGTGGACGTCGTCCCGGGACAGTCCGGCGGCCTTGACGGCGCCGTCGAGGGCGTCGGTGACCTGCCGGACGACGGGCTGTTCCGGACGCCTGCCGGGGGTGGGCAGTTCGTACTCGCCCACCGTGCGGCCGGTGATGTCGGCGACGGCGGCGCGGATCCGGCCCGGGGTGACGTCGAGCCCCGCGGCGTGTGCGGCGGCGGGGTTGACCGCGTACAGCTGGGCGTTGGGCCCCGGGCGGCCCTCGCTGGTGCCGGTGGCCAGGACCAGGCCCGCCGCCTCCAGGCGGGCCAGGAGCTGGGAGGCGGTCGGCTTGGACAGGCCGGTGAGCTTGCCGATCCGCGTACGGGACAGCGGCCCGTGCTCCAGGAGGAGATCGAGTGCGGCGCGGTCGTTCATGGCGCGCAGGACGCGCGGGGTGCCCGGCGTACCGGCGGATCCTGCCATGGGTCGACACCTGCCTTTCCAACTGCCCAGCTTCCCAGTGACCTGGGGATCACGTCCACCCGGTGATCAGTTGTGATCACTGTTAGGAAAGTTTCCTATCCGGGTGGGAGGAAGGTATGCCCAGGACGAAGCGGGCGTCAATAGACATCGCCCCCGAGGCGACAGAGTCGTTATCTCGGGGGCGGGTGGCCTCCGGCCGGTTCAGCCGGCGAGGAACGGGGCCGTGTCGAGGGTGGGGTACGGGGCCGGGAGGGGGAGCGGGTCGCCGAGGTCCACCTTGGTGTCGGTGGCGTAGTAGGCCTCGGTGGGGTCATCGCCGGGGAGGACGGGGTCCGTGTGGCAGTGGGCCGTCCTGGCGTGGCGGTCGATGAGGACGTACACGGGGATGCCTGCGGCTGCGTAGGTGCGGTACTTGGGGCCGGTGTCGGTCTCGTGGTTGGTGGAGGTGACCTCGCCGACGAGGGCGAGCATGTCGACGGGGTACCAGCCCTCGTGCCGTGCGTAGTGCGCGTCGTCGGCCGCGTTCGGGCGGCGGCGGAGCACGTAGAGGTCCGGGACGAGCAACGCAGTGGTGGCTCCGGTGCTGTTGGTGCACCGGAAGCCGTTTCCCCTTCCGGCGCGGGCGATGCCGGCCGCGCGGAGCTGGAAGAGCAGGTCCATGGCGGTGTCGCTGTGCGCGTAGTCGGGGGGCGCCGAAGGCACGTACGCCCGGCCTTCGATGTACTCCGGGATCACGGGCATCGGTGACGCCGCCTCGTACGCGGCCAGGAGGGCCACGGGCTCCAGGCGGGACATGAGGTCCGGGGTGTCGGCGTCCATGGACGGCAGTGTGCGGCCCATGGACGAGCCGAGGGCCTTCCTCTCCGCTCCGTTCACCCGAACGAGCGGGCCGAAGCGCCCCCTACCTCCCCGGCGCCCCCGACCGCTGCGGAGCGATCGGTGTCGTGGCCTCGGCCTGCGGGGATTCCGAGTCGGCGTACACCGCGGGCGCGGCCACCGCGGCCGTCGGGTCCGCGGGTGCCTCCTCGTCCTCCACGGCCGTCGCGCCGCCCACGATGCGGATGCTCGCCGCGTCGAAGGCACGCTTGATGCGCCAGCGCAGCTCGCGCTCCACCGACAGGGCCTTGCCGGGCATCGTCCTGGCGGAGACCCGTACCACCATCGAGTCCAGCAGCACGCTGTCCAGGCCGAGCACCTCGATCGGGCTCCAGAGGAGCTCGTTCCAGGGCTCCTCCTTGCTCATCTTCTCGGCGACCTCGTCGAGGGTGGCCTTCAGCCGGTCCAGGTCCTCGTTCGCCTTGACGGTGACGTCCACGCCCGCCGTCGCCCAGCCCTGGGAGAGGTTGCCGATGCGCTTGACCTCGCCGTTGCGGACGTACCAGATCTCCCCGTTGTCGCCGCGCAGCTTGGTCACGCGCAGCCCGACCTCGATCACCTCGCCGGAGGCGACGCCCGCGTCGATCACGTCGCCGACGCCGTACTGGTCCTCCAGGATCATGAAGACGCCGGAGAGGAAGTCGGTGACCAGGTTGCGGGCGCCGAAACCGATCGCCACACCGGCCACACCGGCGGACGCCAGCAGCGGGGCCAGGTTGATCTTGAACGTGGACAGGATCATCAGCGCGGCCGTGCCGAGGATCAGGAAACTCGCCACCGACCGCAGCACCGAGCCGATCGCCGCCGCGCGCTGCCGGCGCCGCTCGGCGTTCACCAGGAGCCCGCCCAGCGAGCTGCCCTCCGCCGTCTGCGCGGTCCGGGTCATCCGGTCGATGAGCTGGGTGATCGCCCGCCGCACCACCGCTCTGAGCGTGACCGCCACGACCAGGACCAGCAGGATCTGCAGACCCATGGCCAGCCAGGTCGACCAGTTCTGCTCCACCCAGCTGGCGGCGTTCGTCGCGCTCTCCTGGGCGTCCTGGAGCGACGGCACGGTGGCCGTCGACCCCGAGGGGGACGGCGACGGCGACGCACCGGCGGCCAGTAGGACGGCGGGCAAGGACACGGCAGGTACCTCCAGGTGCAACACCATCCGGTGCGACGGCAGATGTCGCTGAGGTCACGGGAAGGTCACCGGACGGGCAGAACCACCACACTAACGGGGCATTGTGTGTGCCATCGCCGGATCCGTGAAGGAGAGACCGTGCTCACCTGCGCTTGAACAGGTCATGATCCGGGGGATGAATGCGGTGTGGTCGAAAACACTCCCAGCCCGTTACCGGGAGATGGTGGCGCTTCCACCAGCCCTGAGGGGAGACTGACTGCAGATCGTCCCGGCGCGAGCCACGCGCCGCCGACGCCCAAGGAGGCACCCGTGCCGCATGTCCTGGTCCTCAACGCGTCGTACGAGCCGCTCGGCGTCGTACCGCTCCGCCGCGCGCTCGTCCTCGTCCTGGAGAACAAGGCGGTCTCCCTCGAGGAATCCGGCGCCTATATGCACAGCGCGACCGTCACAGTCCCCGCACCCAGCGTGGTCCGGCTCAAGCGATTCGTACGGGTTCCCTACCGGGGGCCCGTTCCTCTGACGAGGCGCGCGCTCTTCGCACGCGACGGCGGCCGCTGCATGTACTGCGGTGGTGTCGCAACCAGCGTCGACCACGTCGTCCCGCGCAGCCGAGGGGGCAAGCACGCCTGGGACAACGTGGTGGCCTCCTGCCGCCGCTGCAACCACGTGAAGGCCGACCGGCACCTGGTCGAGATCGGCTGGCGGCTGCGCCACAAACCGGCTCCGCCCACCGGTCTGGCCTGGCGCATCATCGGGACCGGCCATAGGGACCCGCGCTGGCTGCCGTACTTGCAGCCGTTCGGCGCGGACGACGCCTTGGCCCGGATCGACGGCATCTCCGCCTGACGGTCCGGGCCTTCGCACACCCGGGGCACGCGCGCGGTGCGGCCCCGGGAGTCCCCTGTGCCCCCGGGGCCGGACACCCGCCCGGCGGTCAGGCGTGGCGCAGTTCCGCCGGGTGGGCCGAGCGGCGCAGCAGCGGCAGCGAGGTGGCCGCGGCCAGCAGACAGCAGGCGTACATCCCGACCGGGACCAGCAGCGCCGACCACGGCACGGCCGGTGCGACGTGGTCCGGGGCGACCGAGGCGTACCAGATGCCGATCGCCATGCCGCCCGTGCCCGCCAGCGCGACGGCGGGGGCCAGCGGCAGGGCCGTCTCCAGCAGTAGCGCCCGGCCGAGCACGGTCCGCGGCACCCCGGCGGCGACCTGCGCGGCCAGACCGCGGCGGCGGTTCCCCAGGGACTCGGCGGTGCCCACGGCGAGCCCGGAGAGGGTGAGGGCGAGGGCGACGAGGATCGCGGCGGCCGTCAGGTCGATGCCCGTCGTGTAGAAGGACATGCTCATGCCCAGGTGACCTTGGCGGTCCATGGTGCGCAGAACGGCGAGGAGCGCCTGGCGGACGCCGACGAAGCCCGTGCCGACGACCGTGACCAGCAGCACCGCCGCGTGCGTGCGGGACGCCGCCCACGGGTCGTCGCGCAGCCGCTCCGCCGCGATCAGTGTCGCCGCCGAACGGGCCCGGGCCGCGAGCAGCCGCCCGACCAGCCGGGCCGTGCCGCCGGCCAGCCACACCGCGCCCGCGCCGACGAAGAGGACCAGGCCGAAGACCGTCAGCGGCATCCGCCCGCGGTCGGTGCCGGAGGTGCTCACGACGGACCAGAGCGCCGGCAGCAGCACGGCCGTCACCCCGCCCGTGAAGACCAGCCCCGGCCCCCGCCCACTGCCCGGCCGGACCCGGCGCACCCACCCGAGGGGCGAGGCGACCACCCGGCGCAGCGCCAGCGCGCCCGTCACCGCGCCCAGCACCGGCACCCCGAGGGCGACCAGCACGATGCCGATCACGGCCGCCGCGTCGGGCCGGTCCCACCGGCTCAGCAGGACCGGAACCGCGACGGCGGTGGTGACGGCCGAGCCCAGCAGACAGGCCAGCCCGGTCTCCAGGGCGGCGATCCGGCGCACCTGGCCCGGGGTGGCGCCCGCCAGCCGCAGTCCGGCGAGCCGCCGGTCGCGGTGCACGGCGCCGATCCGGGCGCACTGCCCGAGAAAGCCCAGCACCGGCACCAGCAGGAGCAGCAGGCAGACGATCACCCCCGAACGCTCGCCGGGGCTGTTCAGCAGCCCGTTGCCGACGGACACGGAGTAGTACCCGCGGAGCGAGGCCAGGGCGACGGCCGCGAGGGCGAACCCCGTCGCCAGCGCGGCCCCCACCGCGGTCAGCCCGAC
The DNA here is from genome assembly GCF_053597535.1 of Streptomyces sp. NPDC001348. NCBI lineage: Bacteria > Bacillati > Actinomycetota > Actinomycetes > Kitasatosporales > Streptomycetaceae > Streptomyces > Streptomyces sp. NPDC001348. The sequence continues at coordinate 83,561 of NZ_JBSFIK010000001.1, forward strand.
CCGCCACCACTCGCCCCGGTCCGAACCCCGGGTCAGCAGCCAGGCGAGACGGACGTCCGCGGCGATCACGCGACCACCCCCACCGGCACCACGGTCCCGTCGCTCAGCCGCACCTCGCGGTCGGCGTACGCCGCGACCTGGGCGTCGTGCGTGATCAACAGCACCGCCGTGCCGGACTCCCGGGCCGTGTGCACCAGGGCGGTCATCACCTGCTCGCCCGCCAGCGAGTCCAGGGCCCCGGTCGGCTCGTCCGCGAAGACCACCCTGGGCCCGGTCACCAGCGCCCGCGCCAGGGCGACCCGCTGCGCCTGGCCGCCGCTCATCTCACCCGGTCGCAGCTCCTGCTGCCCGCGCACCCCGAACCGCTCCAGCCATTCGTCCGCCCGCGTACGCGCCTCGGCGCGTGAGGATCCGGCCAGCATCAGCGGCAGCGCGACGTTGTCGGCGGCGGTCAGTTCCGGGATCAGCTGCCCGAACTGGAAGACCACGCCGAAGTCGGAGCGGCGCAGTTCGCTCAGCCGCTTCTCCGGCAGTTCCCGCAGGCCCAGCCCGTCGTACGTCACCGAACCCTGGTCCGGGCGCACGATGCCCGCGAGGCAGTGCAGCAGCGTGGACTTCCCGCTGCCGCTGGCCCCGGTCACGGCGAGGATCTCACCGGCGCGCAGTTCGACCGAGGCGCCGCGCAGCGCCGGTGTCCCACCGTGCGCCTTGACGAGGGCCCGGCCCGCCAGCAGCGGCACCGAGGCGTCCTCCTTGTGGTTCATGCTGCGTCGACCTCCGCGGTCAAGGTGGTCAGCCGGGCCGCCGTGGTGTTCATCCAGCGGAGGTCGGCGTCGAGGTGGTTGAGGGCGTAGTCCGCCGAGAGCACGGTCGCCAGATCGGTGCCGGGGGTGGTTTTCAGGACCGTCAGCTCCCGCATCCGCTCCATGTGCGCGGCGCGCTGGGCGCCGAGGTAGGCGGCCGGGTCGCCGCCCGCGAGGATCGACACGACGACCTTGGCGAAGATCTCGTTCGTCACGAAGGGCGCCGGCGGGGCGATCGCGGCCGCCCACCGGGTCAGTTCCCGCGCACCGGCCTGGGTCGAGTGGTAGAGGGTGCGCTCCGGTCCGCCGTCCGCGTCCGTTCCGTCGACCTCCGCGAGGCCGTCCCGGACCAGGCGCTGCAGGGTGGTGTACACCTGCCCGTACGCCAGTGGACGGGCCTGCGGGAAGCGTTCGTCGTGGCGCCGCTTGAGGTCGTAGCCATGCCTCGGCCCCGTAGCGAGCAGCCCCAGAAGGATGTGCCGGGTGCTCATGGAGATCATTATGCACTGAGTACATGTACTGAGTGAATAGTGCCGCGGTCCGTTCGTCCGCCGACGTGATGAATCCATCACCTGGGCCTGGGTACGTCTGCCGCCGCTTCCACTGGGTAGGCCTGCCGTATCCCGTCAGACGTCGCCGTACCGACGTCACACAAGGAGGTCCCCGTGACCGTGACAGCACACGCACCGCTTCCCACCCTGTCCAAACCCGTGGCGGAGCCGTCCGCCGACACCCAGGAGCTGTACGCCAGCTTCTTCAGCGCGGAAGGCACCTCCGCCGAAGCCCCGCTGACGAGTGAGCCGCCGCTGCCCGAGGCCGAGCCGCTCACCAGTGAACCGCCGCTCGCCGACGCCGCCCCGCTGACCAGCGAGTCCGACCCGACCCCGGACTCCTACGGCCCGGGGTTGTAGATGGCCGCACCCCTCGACGCCGCACCCCTCGACGAGGAGCTGTCGCGGCTCGCGGACCTGCACGGCGTCGCCACCTCCTACAGTCCGTCCCCGGACCGCACGGTCACGGCCTCCGCGGAGGCCGTCGTCGCCGTCCTGGCCGCCCTCGGGGTCGACGCCGCCACCCCCGGGGCCACCGCCGCCGCCCTCGCCGAGCGGGAGCGCGAGCTGCGCGAACGCCTGCTGCCGCCGACCCTGGTCCACTGGACCGACGCCGGGGCCCGTCCCGCCGCCCTCGCTGCCCTGCCCGCCGGCACCCGGCTGCGCGTGGAGACCGAGCAGGGCGAGACGCGGGCCACCGCCGACGAGCTCCCGCCGGGCGTCCACCGCCTGCGGGCCACCGCCCCCGACGGGCGTACCGCCGAGGCCCATCTGATCGTCGCCCCGCCCCGGCTGCCCACCCCCTCCGGACGCTCCTTCGGGCTCCTCGTCCAGCTCTACTCCCTGCTCTCCACCCGTTCCTGGGGCATGGGCGACCTCGGTGACCTCGCCGAGCTGGCGGCCTGGGCCGGGCGCACCGCGGGCGCCGGATTCGTGCAGGTCAACCCGCTGCACGCGGCCGTGCCCGGCGCCCCCACCGACCCCTCGCCCTACCGGCCCTCCTCCCGCCGCTTCCCCGACCCGGTCCATCTGAGGGTCGAGGACGTCCCGGAGTACGCCTACGCCGAGGACCACGAGCACCTTCGGGCCGTCCTGGAGCGGGCCGCACGACTGCGCGCCTCGGTGCTCGACAAGGGCGCGCTGATCGACCGGGACGCGGTGTGGGAGCTGAAGCGTCAGGCGCTCCAGGCAGTGCGCGAGATCCCGCTCGGGCCGGGGCGGCAGGCCGCCTACGCCGCCTTCCGCGCCGAACAGGGCCAGGCGCTCGAGGACCACGCCACCTGGTACGCCCTCGCCGAGGTGCACGGCTCCGACTGGCAGGCCTGGCCCGCCGGGCTGCGCGACCCCCGCTCGCCCGAGACCGCCCGTGCCCGCGCCGACCTCGCCGACCGCGTCGACTTCCACTCCTGGCTCGCCTGGCTCACCGACGAACAGCTCACCGCCGCCCAGCGCGCCGCCCGCGAGGCCGGCATGCCGGTCGGCATCGTCCACGACCTCGCCGTCGGCGTGCACCCCGGCGGCGCCGACGCCTGGGCGCAGCAGGACCACTTCGCCGCCGGCATGTCGGTCGGCGCACCCCCCGACGCCTTCAACGCCCGCGGTCAGGACTGGGGCCTGCCGCCCTGGCGCCCCGACCGGCTGGCCGCCTCCGGGCACGCCCCCTACCGCCGTCTGCTGCGCGCCCTGTTCCGGTACGCGGGCGCCCTGCGCATCGACCACGTGATGGGCCTGTTCCGGCTGTGGTGGGTGCCGCAGGGCCGGCCGCCGACGGAGGGCACGTACGTCCGGTACGACGCCGAGGCCATGCTCGCCCTGCTGGCACTGGAGGCGTCCCGGGCGGGGGCCGTGGTCATCGGCGAGGACCTGGGCACGGTGGAACCCGGCGTGCGCGAGACGCTGCAGCGGCGCGGGGTGCTCGGCACCTCGGTGCTGTGGTTCGAACGGGACTGGGAGGGTGACGGCCGCCCGCTGCCGCCCGAGAGCTGGCGCGCGGACTGCCTGGCCACCGCCACCACCCACGACCTGCCGCCCACCGCCGCCCGCCTCACCGGCGAACACGTCGAACTCCGCGACTCCCTCGGCCTGCTGACCCGCCCGGTGGCCCAGGAGCGCGCGGAGGCGGCCGCCGACAGCCAGGAGTGGCTGGCCGTGCTGGGCCGGCTCGGGCTGCTCGGGACGGCGGTCCTGGCGGAGGAGGCGGAGGAGGCCGAGATCCAGGCCGTCCACCGCTTCCTGCTGCGCACCCCCGCCCGCATGCTCGGCGTCTGGCTCCCCGACGGCGTCGGCGACCGCCGCCCGCAGAACCTCCCCGGCACCTGGGACCAGTACCCGAACTGGCGCCTGCCGATCGCCGACGCCGAGGGGCGGCCGGTGACGCTGGAGGAACTGACGGGGTCCGCGCGGCTGCGGGCGCTGCTCGCGGTGTTCGGGGAGGGCTGAGCGGTGCGGCTCCTGGGGCACCCCGGCCGCGCACTGCCGATCGGCGTTCGCTACTTTTGCACCGTGGACAAGAAGAACGCCCTGCGCGCCGGCGCCCTGGCCGCCGGTACGACGCTGATGATGCTGCTCATGTCGTCGCCCGCGCTCGCGGTGACCCGCGACGACGGCGACGACCCCGGTCCGACCCTGAACGTCGCGCAGACGCTGGGCCTGTACGTCGTCGCCCCGCTCGCCATCTTCGCGGTCATCACCGGCCTGGTGATGGTGCTGGACAAGTCCGACAAGGCGAAGCTCGTCAACTCCAAGGCCAAGGCCAAGGCCTGACCTTCGCGACTCCCGTCGAGGGCGCCGGTGACGCCGGCGCCCTCGACGTGCTTCGCGGCGCCCCCCTTCACGCGGGGTCGGGCGCCGTCAGATACCGCTGCACGGTCGGCGTGAGCCAGGCCGTGATCTCCTCGCGGGTCAGGGCCACGGCCGGCCCGAAGCGCAGCACATAGCGGGTGAGCGCCAGGCCCAGCAGCTGCGAGGCGCACAGCGCTGCCCGTGCCGGGGCCTGCCCGGGGTCTTGGCAGGCCTGCTGGGCCATGGGCAGCAGCTGGTCCCGGAAGATGCCCTGTATCCGCTCGGCCCCCGCCTGGTTGGTGACGGCGACCCGGAGTACGGCGGTCAGCTCCTCGTTCTCCTCCCACAGGTCGAGGAAGTGGGTCACGAGCGCCCCCCCGATCTCCTCGCGCGGGATCGTGTCCAGGTCCGGCAGCCGCAGGTCGAGCGCGACGGCCGCCGCGAACAGCCCCTCCTTGTTGCCGTAGTAGCGCATCACCATCGACGGATCGATCCGCGCGTCCCTGGCGATCGCGCGGATGGTGGCCCGCTCGTACCCGTCGGTGGCGAAGCGTTCGCGCGCGGCGGCGAGGATGGCGTTGCGGGTGGCGTCGGAGCGGCGCGGTGCCGGGCTGGCATTCATGGGCGCAAGCGTAGGTCAACGCGCGTGGGCCAACAAGTGTTGACCCCATCTCGCTGCCGGAGTAGCGTTGCCAACGAGCGTTGACCAACAGGCGTTGGCACACCAGGAGGTCCTCATGAACGGCACCACTGGCTCCACCGGAACCGCCGCCCGCGACGTCGTCGTCGTGGGTTCCGGCCCCACCGGCCTGCTGCTCGCCGGTGACCTCGCAACCGCCGGGGTTCCCGTCACCCTGGTCGAGAAGCGACCGCACCGGATCAGCAACCTCTCCCGCGCCTTCGTGCTGCACGCCCGCACCCTCGAACAGCTCGACGCCCGCGCCCTCGCCGACGGCCTGGAGGCGGTCGGCCGCCCCCTGGACCGGCTCCGTCTCTTCGGCCGCCTCACCCTCGGGCTCGACACCCTGCCGTCCCGCTTCAACCACCTGCTCGTCCTGCCGCAGTACGAGGTCGAGAAGGCCCTGGAGCGGCGCGCCGTCGAGGCGGGCGTCGACTTCCGCCACGAGACCGAGGTGACCGGCCTGACCCAGGACGCGGACGGCGTCACGGTCGAGGTCCGCGCACCCGGAGGGACCGAGACGCTGCGGGCCGCGTACGTCGTCGGCGCCGACGGCATGCGCAGCGCCGTGCGGGACGCGATCGGGCTGCCCTTCCCGGGCAGGTCGGTGATCCGTTCCGTCGTCCTCGCCGACGTGCTGCTCGCGGAGCAGCCGGACACCCCGCTCACCGTCAACGCCGTCGGTGACGCCTTCGCCTTCATCGCCCCCTTCGGCGACGGCTACCACCGGGTGATCGGCTGGCACCGCGGCCGCGACGTCCCCGAGAGCGAGCCCCTCGAGCTGGCGGAGGTGAAGGAGATCACCCGGCTCGCCCTCGGCCGGGACTTCGGGATGCACGACGCCCGCTGGATGTCCCGCTTCCACAGCGACGAGCGCCAGGCGCCCGCCTACCGGGTCGGCCGGGTCTTCCTGGCCGGCGACGCCGCCCATGTGCACACCCCGGCCGGCGGCCAGGGCATGAACACCGGCCTGCAGGACGCGGCCAACCTGAGCTGGAAACTCGCCCAGGTGCTGGGCGGCCACGCCCCGGAGAGCCTCCTCGACACCTACCAGGCCGAGCGCCACCCGGTCGGCAGGGCGGTACTGCGCAGCAGCGGCGGTATCGTCCGCCTCGCCATGGCCAAGCGCCCCTGGGAGCTGGCGCTGCGGGCCGCCCTCACCGCGTTCCTCGGCGTGGCCGGCCCGGCCCGCCGCAAGGCCGTCGGCCAGGTCACCGGTATCGGCTGCCGGTACGGCGCCCCCCAGGGGGCCCACCGTCTCACCGGCACCCGCGTCCCCGACGTCCGCCTCGCCGACGGGGGCCGCCTCCACGAGGCCCTGCGTGGCGGCCGGTTCGTACTGATCACCCCGGACAAGTACGAGGACGGGCCGGGGCGCGCGGACCGGCTGGCCGTGGCGCGCTGGGCGAGCGAGCGCCGGACGAGCGTGCTGGTGCGCCCCGACGGATACGTGGCCTGGGCGGACGACGCGGCCGGCCCGGCGGCGATCGAGGCGGCGCTCGCGGCCCACGTGGGGTGACCCGTGACGAAAGGGGCGCCCGGCAGACCGGCCGGGCGCCCCTCGGGCGTACGTACCGCGAAGGCCTAGCCGGCCGCGGCCGCGTCCGCCGCCTGCGCCTTCAGTGCGCGTTCCACACCCGCGCGGGACTCCGAGACCAGCCGGCGCAGGGCCGGGGCGGGCTCGGCGGAGGCCAGCCAGGCGTCCGTCCTGGCGAGGGTGTCCTCGGAGACCTGGACCGACGGATAGAGGCCGATCACGATCTGCTGGGCGATCTCGTGCGAACGGGACTCCCAGATGTCCTTCACGACCTCGAAGTACCGGTCCGTGTAGGACGCCAGCAGCTCCCGCTGGCCGGTCTGCACGAAGCCGCCGATCACGGCCTCCTGCACGGCGTTCGGCAGCTTGTCCGACTCGATGACCGACGTCCAGGCCTCCGCCTTGGCCTCCGGCGTCGGGCGGGCCGCGCGGGCGGTGGCCGCGTGGCGCTCACCGGCCGCCGTCCTGTCCCGCTCGTACTCGGCGGCGATCTCCGCCTCGTCGAACCGGCCGACCGCCGCGAGCCGCTGCACGAACGCCCACCGCAGCTCGGTGTCGACGGCCAGGCCCTCGACCGTCTGGGTGCCCTCCAGCAGCGCGTCCAGCAGGTCGAGCTGCTCCGGCGTACGGGCGGTCGCCGCGAACGCCCGCGCCCACGCCAGCTGGTGGTCGCCGCCCGGCTCGGCCGCGCGCAGATGGGCCAGCGTGGCGTCCGTCCAGCGGGTGAGCAGGGCCTCGCGGGCGGCGGGGTCGGCGTACAGCTCGATCGCCAGCTTCACCTGCCGGTGCAGCGACTGCACCACACCGATGTCCGACTCCTTGCCGATGCCGGACAGCACGAGGGACAGGTAGTCGCGGGTGGCGAGCTCCGCGTCCCTCGTCATGTCCCAGGCGGACGCCCAGCACAGGGCGCGCGGCAGGGACTCCTGGAAGTCGCCGAGGTGCTCGGTGACGGCCTTCAGGGACTCCTCGTCCAGACGGACCTTGGCGTAGGACAGGTCGTCGTCGTTGAGCAGGACGACCGCCGGGCGGCGCTTGCCGGCCAGCTGCGGTACGGCGGTCAGCTCGCCGTCGACGTCCAGCTCCACGCGCTCACCGCGCACCAGCTTGCCGCTCGCCTCGTCGAGGTCGTACAGGCCGACCGCGATCCGGTGCGGGCGCAGGACCGGCTCACCCTTGGCCCCGGTGGGCAGCGCCGGGGCCTCCTGGCGGACGGCGAAGGAGGTGATGACACCCTCGGCGTCCGTGACGATCTCCGGCCGCAGGATGTTGATCCCCGCGGTCTCCAGCCACTTCTTCGACCAGGTCTTCAGGTCCCGGCCGGAGGTCTCCTCCAGGGCGCCGAGCAGGTCGGACAGCCGGGTGTTGCCGAACGCGTGCCGCTTGAAGTAGGCCTGCACGCCCCGGAAGAACTCGTCCTCGCCGACGTACGCCACCAGCTGCTTCAGCACCGAGGCGCCCTTGGCGTAGGTGATGCCGTCGAAGTTGACCAGCACGTCGTCCAGGTCGCTGATGTCCGCCATGATCGGGTGCGTGGACGGCAGCTGGTCCTGCCGGTACGCCCAGGTCTTCATGGAGTTGGCGAACGTCGTCCACGAGTGCGGCCACCGCGAGCCGGGCGCGGCGGCCTGGCAGGCGATGGAGGTGTAGGTGGCGAACGACTCGTTCAGCCACAGGTCGTTCCACCACTCCATGGTGACCAGGTCGCCGAACCACATGTGGGCCAGCTCGTGCAGGATGGTCTCCGCGCGCACCTCGTACGCCGCGTCCGTCACCTTCGACCGGAACACGTACTGGTCCCGGATGGTGACCGCGCCGGCGTTCTCCATGGCGCCCGCGTTGAACTCCGGGACAAAGAGCTGGTCGTACTTCTCGAACGGGTACGCGTAGTCGAACTTCTCCTGGAACCAGTCGAAGCCCTGCCGGGTCACCTCGAAGATCGCGTCCGAGTCGAGGAACTCGGCGAGCGAGGGCCGGCAGTAGATGCCGAGCGGCACGCTCTGCCCGTCCTTCTCGTACACGCTGTGCACGCTGTGGTACGGGCCGACGATCAGCGCGGTGATGTACGTCGAGATGCGCGGCGTCGGCTCGAACCGCCAGACGTTGTCCTTCGGTTCGGGCGTCGGCGAGTTGGAGACGACGGTCCAGCCGTCCGGCGCCTGCACGGTGAACTGGAAGGTGGCCTTCAGGTCCGGCTGTTCGAAGGAGGCGAAGACCCGGCGGGCGTCCGGGACCTCGAACTGGGTGTACAGGTAGGCCTGGTCGTCGACCGGGTCGACGAAGCGGTGCAGCCCCTCACCACTGTTGGTGTACGCGCAGTCGGCGACGACGCGCAGGATGTTGCGGCCCTCCAGCAGGCCCGGGAGGGCGATCCGGGAGTCCTTGAAGACCTCGGCGGGGTCGAGCGGATCGCCGTTCAGCGTCACCTCGTGCACGGTCGGGGCCACCAGGTCGATGAACGACTCCACCCCGTTCTCCGCCACGTCGAAGCGCACCGTGGTCACGGACCGGTAGGTACCGCCCTCCTGCGCGCCGGAGAGGTCGAGATCGATCTCGTACGAGTCAACGGTGAGCAGCTTCGCCCGCTGCCGCGCCTCTTCGCGAGTCAGGTTTGTGCCAGGCACGCGGTCATCTCCTCGGTATGCGTAGTTCGGCGGTGTGGCCATCCTTCCATGAGACGGGGGTGGTGTGGGGTAGCTCACTCGTGCCTACCGTGGGTAGCATCATGGGTATGAAGATCAGTGTGAGCCTGCCGCAGGAGGATGTCGCCTTCGTCGACGAGTATGCGAGGAGAACGGAGGCCGAGTCGCGGTCGGCCGTGATACACGCCGCCATCGGGTTGCTGCGGGCGGCCCAGCTGGAGGCCGAGTACACAGAGGCCTTCGCCGAGTGGGACGCCGGCGAGGACGCCGGGTTCTGGGACGGGCTCAGCGGGGACGGGCTGACCGATGAGGCGAGGTGACATCTACCTGGTCGACTACGAGCCGGTACGGGGCGGCGAGGCCAGCAGGGCGCGCCCCTCGGTGATCGTCTCCAACGACGGTGCCAATCAGTCGGTCGAGCGTCACGGCCGAGGCGTGATCACCGTGGTGCCGCTGACGTCCAACACCGCGCGGGTGCTGTCGTTCCAGGTCCTCCTCAGCGCGGCCGAGTGCCACCTGCCCAAGGACTCGAAGGCCCAGTGCGAGCAGGTGCGGGCCGTCGCCCGGGAACGGATGCTCCGCCGGGTCGGCGCGGTGCCGCGACAGCGCATGACGGAGATCGACGCCGCGCTCCGGCGGCACCTCGCGCTGTGAGCGCACGGACGGCGAAGGGCGGCCACCGGCTCGCGGTGACCGCCCCTCCGGGCCGGGCCGGTCCTAGTCGGACGTCACGTCCTGCTTGGCGGACAGCTCCGCCGCCACCAGCTCCGCGATCTGCACGGCGTTCAGGGCCGCGCCCTTGCGGAGGTTGTCGTTGGAGATGAAGAGGGCCAGGCCGTTCTCCACCGTCTCGTCGCCGCGGATGCGGCCGACGTACGACGGGTCCTTGCCGGCCGCCTGGAGCGGCGTCGGGATGTCGGTGAGGGCGACGCCCGGGGCACCGGCGAGCAGCTCGGTGGCGCGTTCGACGCTGAGCGGGCGGGCGAAGCGGGCGTTGACCTGGAGGGAGTGGCCGGAGAAGACGGGGACGCGCACGCAGGTGCCGGAGACCTTCAGGCCGGGGATCTCCAGGATCTTGCGGGACTCGTTGCGGAGCTTCTGCTCCTCGTCGGTCTCGTTCAGGCCGTCGTCGACCAGGTTGCCCGCGAAGGGCAGCACGTTGAAGGCGATGGGGCGCTTGTAGACCTGCGGCTCGGGGAAGTCGAGCGCCTCACCGTCGTGGGTGAGCTTGTCCGCTTCGGCGGCGACCTTCTGCGTCTGCCCGTGCAGCTCCGCGACGCCGGCGAGCCCGGAGCCGGACACCGCCTGGTAGGTGGCGACGACCAGCGCCTCGAGGCCCGCCTCCTCGTGCAGCGGCTTCAGCACCGGCATGGCGGCCATCGTGGTGCAGTTCGGGTTGGCGATGATCCCCTTGGGCCGGTTGACGGCCGCGTGCGGGTTCACCTCGGACACCACGAGCGGTACCTCGGGGTCCTTGCGCCACGCCGAGGAGTTGTCGATCACCACGGCGCCCTGGGAGGCGACCTTCTCGGCCAGCGCCTTGGAGGTGGCGCCGCCCGCGGAGAACAGGACGATGTCGAGGCCGGTGTAGTCGGCGGTCGTCGCGTCCTCCACCGTCACGCCGTCCAGGACGGTCCCGGCGGAACGGGCCGAGGCGAACAGCCGCAGCTCGGTGACGGGGAAGTCGCGCTCGTCAAGGATCCTGCGCATGACCGTGCCGACCTGGCCGGTGGCTCCGACGATTCCGATCCTCACTGCGACTCCTTCTCCGTGCTTGCGGGTGCCCCCTGCGTGGCCGGGGCCTTTCCATCATGCGGTCGCCCCCGGCCCGCGTGTCCAATCCTTTGCCGCGCGTGCCCGAAGGGTGGGACGCGATCATCCCGCGGCCGGTTGCGGTCCTGCCGTCGGCGCCGCGCTGGGCTGGAGGAATTTCCTTGACGGGCGCCGCGCGCCGGAAGCTGTGCTGCCCGGCACCTGCCCGTCGCCGCGGCACTCACACGGCGGTGTGACGTATGCCTCTGCCCGCGCCGCCGGACACGGGGCCGGAAAGCCGCCGGACACCGGGCCGAAAAAGGACCGCGGCGCGCCGAACGTTCCGCCCGGCCCCGGCGTCATAGGGGAAACGCGGCGAGGGGAGGAGCGGCTGTGCTGCGCAGAAGGGCCCGCCGCGGCCAGGGGGCGGACCACGCAGGGGCCGACCCGCTGGACGCGGCACAGGAGCGCCGGGTGCGGGCGGTGCTCGCGCTGGGCGGCGTACCGCAGGCGGACCTGCCGGACGGGGTGCAGCAGGTACGCCTGCGGCTGCTGGAACGGGCCGCGAAGGGTGAGGAGGCGCCGCGTGACGTGTCCGCGTGGGCGGCGGTCGTCGCCTCCAACCTCGCCATGGACTGGCATCGCGCCAAACGCCGTCAGGAGCGGCTCGGCGAACGCCTGGCCGCGCTCCGGCAGGCGGACCATCCCTCCGGCGAGGACACCAGTCTGCTCTCCCTCGCCGTCGCCCGCGGCCTGGACGAACTGCCCGACGCCCAGCGCCAGATCCTCGTCCTGCGGTTCTACGCAGACCTGCCGGTGCGCGGCATCGCCGAGGAGCTCGGCATCCCCGAGGGCACGGTCAAGAGCAGGCTGCACACGGCGGTACGGACCCTGCGCTCCCGCCTGCACGAGGACGAGGTGGTGTGACGTGACCGCCGAACACGACGGCTACGACGGCTACGACGGCACGGACGGCACCGACGGCGCCGACGATCTGGACGCGCTGAGGGCGGTGCTCGCCGGCGAGCCGCTGACCGGCCGGGACCGCGCCGACGCCGCGTTCATGGCCGACCACAGGGCGGCCACGGCCGACGTGGCCCTGCTGCGGGAGCAACTGGGGATCATCGGCGACGCGCTGGCCGGCCCCGAGCCGCGCCCCCGCCCGGCGGCGCGGAACGCACCCGCCGGGGAGCGCTGGTACCGGCACCCCGGGGTGCGGACACTGTCCTTCGGCGCGCTCGTCACCACCGCCGTCGCCTCCGTCCTCCTGGGGCTGGGCTGGCTCGTCACGTCGAACAACGGCATCGACGAGCAGTCGGGCGGCTCCGCGAGCGACAAGTCGGTGTCCGGGGGCAGCGCCCGGGGACCCGCCCGCCTCGCCTGCGCCGACCTCGTGGTCGAGGGCGACATCACGAAGGTCCGGCGGATCCCCGGCACCGACGAGGACCGCGTCACCCTGCGCGTGACCCGCCACTACGTCCCCGAGAAGGGCAAGGACGAGGTGACCGTCCTGGTGGCCCGGGAGACCGTGCCCGACCCCAGGCCCGGCCAGCATGTCCTCGCCGCCATGCACAAGGGCCTCACGCAGCCGGCCCGCTGGCTCACCGGCGCCACCGAGATCACCCGCGAACGCGCCGCCCTCGTGCGGGAACTGCCGAAACCCCGCGCGGGCACGACGACCACCACCTGTGACTGAGGGGTGGGCGGAAGTCCGCCGCACGCCCGGTCAGTTGTCCTTCGAGCGGGCGTAGTGGCGGGACGCCTTGGCCCGGTTGCCGCACGCGGCCATCGAGCACCAGCGGCGGGTGCCGTTCCGCGAGGTGTCGAAGAAGTGCAGGACGCACGCCTCGTGCGCACAGGAACGGATCCGGTCCGGCGCGGTGTCCAGCAGTTCCAGGTAGTTCCGGGCGGCGAGCCAGGCCGGTCCCCATGAGGCGTCCGCGAATTCGGCACGCTCCACCGGCCCCGCCGCGGTGAGCCCGGCCCGGATGCGGCCGTGCTCGAGCACGGCGTCCACCAGCGGCGCCCCTTCCTCGGGAGACCGGTCGACGGCCGCCCGGAGGGCGTCGCGGGCCTGGTGCAGCCGGCGCAGCGTCCGGGCGTCCGGTGCGTACTCCAGCCCGTTGCTCGCCAGCCACACGGCCAGCCCCTCGGTGTCGGTGAGCAGGTCCTGGGTCACGCCTTCGCGGTTCCAGCGCGTGTTGAGCAGGTCGAGCGCGAGGGGCTCACCGGTGAGGGGGCGGGGGTCGCGGGCGGCGGGCATGGTCGGCTCCTTCTCGACTAACCACTCAAGGGTACGTCACCGGTTGACGCACTCCATCTATAACCCTTAAATGGACTTACAGCGGTTAGCTTGCTGGATTCCGCCGAAAGGACAGCCATGCCCCTGCGCACCGGCCACACCGGCCTCAACGTCACCGACCTCGACCGCTCCCTCGCCTTCTACCGGGACCTCCTCGGCTTCACCCTGCTCACCGAGGGGAAGGAGGACGGCCGGCGGTACGCGTTCCTGGGCGACGGCGGCGACAGCCCCGTCCTCACCCTCTGGCAGCAGGCCGACGGTCCGTACGACCGGGCGCGGGCCGGCCTTCACCACCTCGCGTTCACCGCGGAGTCCCTCACCCGGGTGGAGGAGTACCAGCGGGTGCTCGGCGCGCACGGCGTCGACTTCGCCTACGAGGGCGTGGTCGCCCACCGGGAGGGCGCGGCCTCCGGCGGCATCTTCTTCCACGACCCCGACGGCACCCGCCTGGAGATCTCCGTACCGCACGGTGCGCAGGACGCGCCCGCCCCGCACGAGTCCGCCCCCACCTGCGGTTTCTTCTAGCCATGGCCGTCTACCACCCCGGCTCACGGGCGGTGCAGGACCGCGTCGGCGTCCGGGAGTCCGCCGACCACGTGGGCCGCAGCATCGGCAACGGCATCAAACCGGTCGCCGCCGCCTTCCTGGAACTCCAGCCGCTGCTGATCGTCGGCGCGGCGGAACCGGCCGACGGCCGGGTCTGGGCGACGCCCCTGTCGGGCACCCCGGGGTTCGTGCGGGCGACGGGCCCGCACCGGATGTCCGTGGCCGTGGGTGCTGCCCCGGCGACGGCCCTCACCACACCGGACACCCCCGTCGGCACCATCGCCCTGGACCCCCGCACCCGCCGTCGCATGCGTCTCAACGGCCGGCTCCGGCCGACCGATCGGGGCTTCGCGGTCGAGGCCGAGCAGGTGTTCTCCAACTGCCCCAAGTACCTGCAGCGCAGGAAGACCTACGAGACCGTGCCCGACCGCGTCCCGCACGCACCTGTCCGCACCGGCGAACTGACCGGAGCCCAGCGGCGGTTCATCGGCGAGGCGGACACCTTCTTCGTCACGACCGTGCACGCCCACGGAGCCGACACCAGTCACCGCGGCGGCAACCCCGGCTTCCTCCGTGTCACGTCACCGCGCGAGCTGACCTGGCCGGACTACCCGGGCAACGCCATGTTCCTCACCCTCGGCAACCTGCTCACCGACCCCCGCGCCGGCCTGCTCATCCTGGACTGGACGACGGGCACCACCCTCCAGCTCACCGGTGAGGCCCGCACCGAGTACGACGCGGACGGCGAGCGCCGGGTCCGCTTCACCCTCACGGAAGCCGTCGAGACCAGGTCCGCGCTGCCCCTGCGCTGGTCACCGCCGGAATACTCGCCCGCCAATCCGGAGGTGGCGCGCTAACGTCCGTCCATGCGGAGAAAGTTGAGGGTGGCGGCCTACGCCGTGTGTGTCCGCGACGGACAGATCCTGCTCGCCCGGTCCCCGGCACCCGGCGGTCCGCCCGAATGGGTCCTGCCCGGAGGCGGCATGGAGCACGGCGAGGACCCGTACGACACCGTCCACCGTGAACTGATGGAGGAGACCGGCTACCGGATCGAGGTGACCGGTCTCCTCGGCGTGGACTCCTCCCGCCGGGTCCTGCGACGGCCGCTGCGCCCGCTCACCGACCACCACGGTGTGCGGATCATCTACGAGGGCCGCGTCACCGGCGGGGAACTCCGCAACGAGGTGAACGGCTCCACCGACCTGGCCGCATGGCAGGACCTGGACGCGGTACCCGGTCTGACCCGGGTCCGGCTGGTCGACATCGCCCTGCGCCTGTGGCGCGAACGCCCGGCGGCGGGACGGGTGGTGCCCGCGGCGGACGGGACCGGATGACGGGACCCGGTGACGGGCCCGGGGTCCCTCACCTACCCCGGCAGATGAACACGGAGTGACCGCCTCCCGGACGGCGGCGGACCGCTCCATGACCGCGCACCGTACCCGGTGATCCACGTACGGTGATCGGCGCTGCCCGTTGCCGTCTCGTTCACGCGCAGGTCATCCCCAGTGCCAACGATCCAAAGTGAGCGGGATGTTCGCGACAGCGACCGCCCGCGACCACCGCCGACGCAGTTCGCACTCGGGGAGATCGCGCCATGTCGCGCATACGCTCTGTCGCCAGCTCCACGCTGGGGGTCAACCGCCGTACCGTCCTTGCCGCCGCCGGAGGGGTGTCACTGTCCGCGGGCGTGGGATACGCCCTGCGCCCGACGGACAGCCACGCCGCCACCACCACGACGACCGAACAGGCACCGGTCGCCAACGGCCGCAAGGCGCCTGCCCCGCCGCTCGCCCCGTACACCAAGGGCACGACCGTCGCGAGCGTCGCCGCACCCCTGGGCGGCTCCGGCTACCGCCGCCTCGGCGACGGCCCCGGCTGGAAGCGTGTCGTGCGCGGCGACCTGGCCACGCCCAAGTCCGGGCGGGCGGACCGCCGTACGGCCCTCGCCGCGTTCGTGCAGTTCACCGACCTGCACCTGATGGACGTGCAGCACCCGCTGCGCCTGGAGTTCCTGCGCGCCACCGACCCGCACGCCTGGCGCCCGCACGAGGCGCTGACCGTGCAGGGCGCCATCTCGCTCGTCGAGCGGGTCAACGCGCTGCGCGGCGCCCCCGTCACCGGCGCACCGCTGCACTTCGTGATGACCACCGGCGACAACACCGACAACAACGCCCACTCCGAGCTGGAGTGGTTCATGAAGGTGATGTCCGGTGGCCGGATCACCCCCAACTCGGGCGACCCCAGACACTACGAGGGCGCCCAGAACAGCGGTATGAAGCTGTACTGGCAGCCCGACTCCACCGTCCGCGACAACGACAAGTCGCTCGGCTTCCCGCACCTGAAGGGCTTTCTGGCCGCCGCGATCCGCGAGGCCCGCAGCCCCGGCCTCAACCTGCCCTGGTACTCGACCGTCGGCAACCACGACTCCCTGCCGCTCGGCTGCTACGGCTCGCACGGCGACTCCTACCTCGCCGAGGCGGCCATCGGCGGCAGGAAGCTGCTGAGCGTGTCCGCCGCCGAGGCCAAGAAGCTGCAGGACGCCATCAAGAACGCCAAGGACCCCAAGGGCGTGCAGTACCGGGACTTCCTCAAGGCGCACGCCCGGTCCATGCGCTCGGTCACCCCGGACGAGAAGCGCGCCCCCTACACCCCGGCCGACTACCTCAAGGCCCACCTGGACCCGGCCAACCAGGGTCTCGGCCCGGTCGGTCACGGCTACTCCTCGGTCAACGTGGACGCCGGCACCCAGTACTACGCCTTCCGCATCTCCGACGACGTGATCGGCATCAGCCTGGACACCACCGACCCGGGCGGCCACTACGAGGGCTCCATCGGCACCAAGCAGCTGAACTGGCTGGACAAGACCCTCACCGACAACAAGGACTCGTACGCCGTCGTCTTCAGCCACCACACCAGCAAGACGATGACGAACACCCGGCCCGACCCGGCCCGCCCGTCCGAGCGCCGCCACAACGGCGCCGAGGTGGTGTCGCTCCTCGCCCGCCACGCCAACGTCCTGGCCTGGGTGAACGGCCACATCCACAAGAACGTCGTCACCCCGCACACGGCGTCCGGCAACCGCTCCTTCTGGGAGATCTCCACCGCCTCCCACGTCGACTACCCCCAGCTCGCCCGCGTCATCGAGCTGGTCGACAACAA
This sequence comes from Streptomyces sp. NPDC001348, assembly GCF_053597535.1. NCBI lineage: Bacteria > Bacillati > Actinomycetota > Actinomycetes > Kitasatosporales > Streptomycetaceae > Streptomyces > Streptomyces sp. NPDC001348. The sequence continues at coordinate 100,313 of NZ_JBSFIK010000001.1, forward strand.
GGACGGCACCCTCTCCCTGTTCACCACGCTGATCGAGTCCGCCGCCCCCCGCCGCACGGACTTCACCGACCTCTCCCAGACCGGCCTGGCCGCGCTCTACCGCGAGCTCTCCTTCAACGCCCCCGGTGCCAGCAAGAGCCTGGCGGGCGACGCCGCCGACCGGAACACGGAGCTGGTGCTGAAAAAGGGCTGAAACGCACTCAACCGTCCCACAGTCAGGCAACCTGCCGTCACGGCGTAGTGTCCCTCCCGGCGACCGAGCTCGACATCACAGTTCAGCTAGGGGAAGACATGCACGCACGCAAGGCACTCGTGGGAGCGACGGCCGCACTCGCCCTGTCGGTGACCCTGGCGGGACCGGCCCTGGCCGCCGCTCCCGCCCCCGCCCCCGCGGCCGCCGGCCACTCGGCCACCCGGCAGGCGGTCGAGGCGGCCGTCAGGGCCGGTGTCCCCGGAGTGACCGGCACGGTGAGGCAAGCGCAGGGCGCCTGGCACGTCACCGCCGGCGTCGGCAACCTGCGTACGGGAGCACCGCGTTCCGCGGCCGACCGCTACCGCGTCGGCAGCATCACCAAGACCTTCGTCGCCACCGTCCTGCTGCAACTGGAGGCCGAGGGCCGCCTGTCCCTGGACGACTCCGTGGAGAAGTGGCTGCCGGGCGTGGTGCACGGCCACGGCCACGACGGCCGCGGCATCACGATCCGCCAGCTGCTGAACCACACCAGCGGCATCTTCAACTACACCGCGGACAAGGACTTCGCCCGCACGTACTTCACGAAGGACGGCTTCTTCCGGCACCGGTACGACACCCTCACCCCGCGGCAGCTGGTGGCCATCGCCATGCGCCACAAGCCGGACTTCGCGCCGGGCACCTCCTGGAACTACTCCAACACCAACTACGTGATCGCCGGCATGGTGATCAAGAGCGTGACGGGCCGCTCCTACGCGCAGGAGATCGCCCGCCGCGTCATCGGCCCGCTCCGCCTCACGGCCACCTCCCTCCCCGGTACGAAGGCCGGCCTCCCGAGTCCGAGCAGCCGCGCCTACGGGAAGCTGGCGGAGACGACGACGGGGCCCACGTACGACGTGACCCGGCTCAACCCCTCCATCGCCTCCTCGGCCGGCGAGATGATCTCCGACTCCGCCGACCTCACCCGCTTCTACAGCGCCCTGCTGCGCGGCAGGCTCCTCCCTCCGCAGCAGCTGAAGGAGATGAAGACGACGGTGCGCGTCGAAGGCGCCCCCAACATCCGCTACGGCCTCGGTCTGATGGACACCACCCTTCCCTGCGGCGTCCACGTCTGGGGCCACGACGGCGGCATCCACGGCTCCTCCTCCTCGGCGACCACGACCGCCGACGGCCGCCACGCCCTGGCGTTCAACTTCAACGCGGACTGGACGGGGGACAGCGACGCGGTGGTCGACGCGGAGTACTGCGGCGACCGCTAGCGCTCCGCCGCGTCCGGGAGGGAGTCCAGCCAGTCGATCAGCCGGGCTCCCTCCTGCTTCATGATCTCCGGGTCGCGCAGGGCGTTGGTCAGCAGCGACATGCCCTGGTACGCGCCCACCAGCGTCAGCGCGAGTCCGTCCGGGTCGGGCAGGCCCAGTTCCCGGAACTGCCCCGCCACCCAGTCGAGGAGCCGCCGTACGACCTTCCCGGCCTCGGCGTCCAGCCCGCCCTCCGTCCGCTTGTCCAGCTCCGCGGCCAGTGTCCCGGTCGGACACCCGAAGCGGGCCGCGAGATCGCGCTGCTCCACCCAGCCGGCCACCAGCGCCTTCAGGCGCTCCCGGGGGCCGGTGAGCCGGTCCAGTTCGCCGGTGACGGCGTCCAGTTGCCGGGAGTGCTCGGCGAGGGCGGCGGCGACGAGGTCGTCCTTGGTCTTGAAGTAGTAGTAGACGTTCCCCGTCGGCACGTCCGCGGCACGCGCGATGTCGGCGATCGTGGTCCGCTCGACGCCCTGCCGGTGCACCACCTCGGCCGCCGCGGCCATCAGCCGCCGCCGCTTGGCTCCTGCGGCCTTCACTCTCGGATTCCGTTCCGGATTCCGCTCCGGATTCAGTGAGTCAGTCACCCGACTAACTCTACGGGGCGATTCGTGCTACGGTTCTGACCCACGAAGTAAGTCAGTCAACTAACTAATTCGCTGGGAGGGTCACATGATCGTCGTGACGGGAGCCACTGGCAACGTCGGCCGGACATTGGTGCGGCTGCTGACGGAGGCGGGGGAGCGGGTGACCGCTGTGGCCCGCCGGATCGAGGAGGCGGACGTCCCGCCGGAGGCCCGGGCGGTGGCCGCCGACCTCGGCGACCCCGAGAGCCTGCGCCCCGCCCTCGAAGGCGCGGAGGCCGTGTTCCTGCTGGTGGCGGGGGAGGATCCGCAGGGCCTTGTGGGCGCGGTCAAGGCGGCGGGCGTACGCAGGCTCGTCCTCCTCTCCAGTCAGGGCGCCGGCACCCGTCCGCAGGTGTACGCGCACGCCGCCCGCTTCGAGGCGGCTGTGCGGGAGTCCGGTCCGGAGTGGACGGTACTGCGCTCCGGCGGCCTGGCCTCGAACGCCTTCGCCTGGGCCGAGCCGGTCCGTCTGCACCGCACGGCGGCGGCGCCCTTCGGCGACGTGGGCCTGCCCTTCGTCGACCCCGACGACGTGGCGGCGGTGGCCGCGGCGGTCCTCCGGGCGGAGGGCGCCGAACACGCCGGAGCGACCTACACCCTCACCGGCCCGGCGCCCACGACCCCGCGCGAGAGGGTGGCCGCCCTGGCGACGGCGCTCGGCGAGCCGGTCCGCTTCGTCGAGCAGACGCGGGAGGAGGCCGAGGCGCAGATGTCCGCCTTCATGCCGCCGCCGGTGGTGGCCGGCACGCTGGCCCTGCTGGGCGCCCCCCTGCCGGAAGAACAGCAGGTCAGCCCCGATATGGAGCGAGTCCTCGGGCGGGCCCCGCGCACCTTCGCGCAGTGGGCGGCACGGAATGCCGCGGCATTCCGGTGAACGGTGAGCGGGTGTAACTGAGCCGACTTCGATACGAGACGTCCAGTTCATCCGTATGAAACGTCCGTACCGCCTCATATCGGCTAACCCGCTCTTCGCGGGGATGGCTCGATCTTGTGCAAGGCGGGTGGTCGTGTGCGCGCGAGGCACGGACTGCGTGTGCTCTCGGTCTACGAGGGCTTCTTCTCGGGCGGCGCCCGGATCGTTCACAGTGATGTGGTGCTGGGGCTCGGTGAGGGCGGTCAGCAGCGTCACCGGGTGCTGAGCATCCATGGTGAGGTGCACCGCGAGGCCACCCGGCAGCGCATGGAGGACGACACCTGTTACCGCTCCCTCACGGGGAGTGGTGTCGAGGTCACGTCACTCGGGCGCAGTGCCGGGCTGGTCGACGGCTCCGTCGCGGCGTCTGTTTTCAGCGGACCCGAGCTGGCCGAAACGGCCCGCGCCATGGCCGAGGCCGACGTGATCCTCTCCCTCAAGGAGCAGCCGCTCGCGCTGCTGAACCAGGGCGGCCTGCCGCGCCGGCCGGTCGTCGTGTGCCTGCACCGGTCCGACCCCGAGAACCAGGGCGAGGCCCTCGACGAGCTCAAGGCCGCCATCGCCGACGGCACGGTGGTCGCCTGTGTGTGCTGCGCCGAGTCGACCCGGGAGGCGTACCGGGCCGCCGGGATTCCGGCCGAGCTGTTGCACGTGATTCCGAACGGAGTCGACCTGCTGCGCTTCCGGCCCGATCCCGCGGCGCGGGCCGCGTTCCGTGCCTCGCTCGGCATCCCTGGCCCCGCGCCCGTCGTCGTCTTCGCCGCCCGGTACGCCACCATGAAGAACATCCCCCTCTTCCTGGGCGCCGCCCGCCAGTGGCTGGCGCGTGAGGGCGGCGGGCACGTGCTGATGTGCGGCGCCGGGATGACCGAGGACAACCCGGCCCTCCGCGCGGACATCGCCGGCGCCTTCGGGGCCGACGAGCAGGAGCTCCGCGAGCGCGTGCACCTGCTCGGGGTGCGGCGGGACATGGAGGCCGTGTACGCCGGTGCCGACGTCGTCTCCCTCACCTCGGCCTCCGGGGAGGCGGCTCCGCTCTGCCTCATCGAGGGCATGATGTGCGGGGCCGTGCCGGTCACGACGGACGTCGGCGACAGTGCGTCCATCGTCGCCGGGCACGGCTTCGTCACGCCTGCGGACCCGGGGGCCATCGCACTGGGCTGGACCGGCGCGGTCGCCGGGCGTGCCGTCTTCGCCCCGGTCCTGGCCCGCAGCCGTGAGCGGTTCAGCCGTACGCGGATGATCGCCGCGTACGCGGCGCTGCTCGAGCGGGTCCACGCGTCCCACGCCGGGGCGCGGGTGGCGTAGCCGCGGACAACGAGGAGGGGCCATCGGACGCCGAACCCGTCCGATGGCCCCTCCGCTCCCCTCCTGGTGCCGTCCCGCCCCCACTACCGGGGCAGCACCACGACGTGCGCGGCCGGATCGCGGTCCGCCGCGGCCATCAGTGCCGTGCGGACGACCGTCGCCTGCTGCCCGAGGGACTCGCGGAGCTTCTTCGGGGTGATGTGGACGACCGTGATGCCCAGCCGCTCCAGGTGCTCCCGCTTGCGGCCGTACTCGGACCACATCGCGTCCTCCTCCTGCCGGGGCGCCCGCGTGTCCAGCTCCACCGCGACCGCCTGCTCGGGCCAGTAGGCGTCCACGCCGCCGAGGTGGGGGCCGCCGGCGAGGCGGAGGTCGACGTTCCAGACCGGGTCGGGCAGGCCGTGCTCGCGCACCATCCGGTACAGGCGGCCCTCGGCGACGGCCCGGCCCTCCGCGAGCAGCGAGTCCACCGCGCCCACCACGTGCGGGCGGGTGAGGAGCTTCGCCCGGGTCAGTTCCCGCACCACGGCGGCCGGTTCGCAGTGGCCCGCCCGTACCGCCTCCGTCAGCAGCCCGCGCACCACCGCCGCGTCCGTGAGCCCGGCCACCGCGTCCGCCAGGGCACGCGCCACCGGCGCCACCGGCAGGCCCGTCACCTGGCGCGGAGCGGGCAAGTCGGCGGCGCGGACGACGTGGACGTAGCCCGCGGAACGCAGCCGGCGCAGCCGGGGGACCAGGACGTCGATCTGGTCCAGGGAGAGCAGCGCGGGCGTCGACGTGAAGCCGTGCAGGGTCAGGGCCGCCAGGCCGGTGACCATCGCGTCCGCGTACACCGGACGGTGGGGGGCCTCCGCGCTGGGCTGGGCGGGCACCGCCGTCGGTGCTCCCGGCGCCGGCTCCTTCGCCGCGTACATCAGCGCCGCGTGCAGGCGCTCCTCGCTGGTCGGCGGGCCGGGGTGGAGCAGGGTGACGCCGGGCAGCAGCAACTGCCAGGGGCCGCCGGGGCGGCACCGTTCGTTCAGTTCGGCGGCGGTGACGCCGTGGGAGCGGAGCAGGGCCGTGGTCGTCACCCGGCGGTGCACCTCGGAGAGGTGGCGGAGGGGGCGGGGGGAGAGCGGGGTGTTGTGCGTCATGATCTCCCGATTCCCGTGTCCCGTCCGTCTCTTAACCCCTGTTACACGCTCGTCGACGAATGCGGACAAGCCGGCACTAAAGGACGGGTGTTCGGGTGCCGAGTAGACAGGGAAAACCCCTGGTCCGTTCGGGTACGGACCAGGGGTTACGGCTCTGATTGCCTGAATTCCGTAACGGTCACCGACCGGCCGACCTCAGGCCAAGGCTGCCGTCGCATCGCACTGCTGTCCGCGCAGCCCACGGGCCAGGTCGTCCCGGGCCTCCAGCACCAGCCGGCGCAGGGCGGGCGCCGCGTCCGGGTGCGCGGCCAGCCAAGCGTCCGTCGCCGCCAGGGTGGCCGGCGAGTCCTGGAAGGACGGGAACAGCCCCCGGACCACGTCCATGCCGATCTGGATGGACCGCTCGGACCACACCCGCTCGATCGCCGCGAAGTACTTCTGCGCGTACGGCGCCGTCAGCTCCCGCTGCGAGGGCCGGTCGAAGCCCGCGATGGTGGCCTCCACCAGGGCGTTGGACAGCGCGTCGGACTCCACCACCTGCGCCCAGGCCTGCGCCTTCACCGCCGCCGACGGGCGCGCGGCCAGGCAGCGGACCTGGTGGCGCTTGCCGGACGCCGTGTCGTCGCGGGCCAGCTCGGCCGCCAGTACGCCCTCGTCGGCCACCCCGTGCGCCGCAAGGGGCTCCAGGAACGCCCAGCGCAGCTCCTGGTCCACCTCCAGTCCCTCGATCCCGACGGTGCCGTCCAGCAGGTCCTTCAGCAGCGTCAGGGCGTCCTCGCCGGTGGCCGTCGACGCGAAGAACCGTGCCCACGCCAGCTGGTGCTCGCTGCCCGGCTCGGCCTGCCGCAGCTCCCGCAGGGCGCCCTCGGAGAGCAGCCGCTCGCCGGTCGGCCGCCAGTCCGGGGCCGCGTAGTGGACCAGCGCCGACTCGGCCCAGGCGTGCAGCATCTGCACCACGCCGATCTCGGACTCCCGGCCCGCGAACCGCAGCACCAGGCCGACGAAGTCCCGGGCGGGCAGCAGCGCGTCCCGGGTCATGTTCCACAGCGCCGACCAGCACAGGGCGCGGGCCAGGGGGTCGGTGATCGCGCCCAGGTGCTCCCGGAGCGCCGCCAGCGAGGCCTCGTCGAAGCGGATCTTGCAGTACGTGAGGTCGTCGTCGTTGACCAGGACGAGCTCGGGTGCTTCCGCCCCGGACAGCTCCGCCACCACCATCCGCGGCCCGTCGACGTCCGTCTCCACGCGCGCGTACCGCTCCAGCGCACCCTCGGGCGTACGCCGGTACAGGCCCACCGCCACCCGGTGCGGGCGCAGTTCCGGGTGGGATTCCGGCGCCTCCTGGAGCACGGCCAGCTCGTCGATCCGGCCCTCCGCGTCGAGCAGCACCTGCGGGGTCAGCGAGTTGACCCCGGCCGTCTGCAGCCAGGAGCGCGCCCAGGCGGTGAGGTCCCGGCCGCTGGTCTCCTCGAGGACCGACAGCAGGTCGCCCAGGCGCGTGTTGCCGTAGGCGTTGCGCTTGAAGTAGCGGCGGGCGCCCTCCAGGAAGGCGTCCCGGCCGGCGTACGCCACCAGCTGCTTCAGCACGGAGGCGCCCTTGGCGTACGTGATCCCGTCGAAGTTGAGCTTGGCGTCCTGCAGGTCGCGGATGTCGGCGGTGATCGGGTGGGTGGAGGGCAGCTGGTCGGCCCGGTACGCCCAGGCCTTGCGGCGGTTGGCGAAGGTGATCCAGGCGTCGGTGAAGCGGGTCGCGCCGACGCTCGCGAACGTGCCCATGAAGTCCGCGAAGGACTCCTTGAGCCACAGGTCGTCCCACCACTCCATGGTGACCAGGTCGCCGAACCACATGTGCGCCATCTCGTGCAGGATGACGTTGGCCCGGCCCTCGTACGACGCCCGCGTCACCCGCCCGCGGAAGATGTACTCCTCGCGGAAGGTCACCAGACCGGGGTTCTCCATCGCGCCGAGGTTGTACTCGGGCACAAAGGCCTGGTCGTACTTCCCGAAGGGGTACGGGTAGTCGAAGTGGTCGTGGAAGAAGTCCAGGCCCTGCTTGGTGATCAGGAAGACGTCGTCGGCCTCGAAGTACGGGGCGAGACCCTTGCGGCACATGGCGCCGAGCGGGATCTCCAGCCGGGTGCCGTCCTCGAAGGTGCGCGTGTAGAGGTCCGTCACGTAGTGGTAGGGGCCCGCGACCACGCATGTGATGTACGTCGAGATCGGCTTCGTCTCCGCGAAACGCCAGACGCCGTCGGTGAGCTCGCCGGTGCCGTTGCTCCACACCGTCCAGCCCTCGGGCGCCCGCACCTCGAAGCGGAAGGGGGCCTTGAGGTCGGGCTGCTCGAAGTTCGCGAACACCCGGCGGGAGTCGGCCGGCTCGTACTGGGTGTAGAGGTAGACCTCGCCGTCCTCCGGGTCGACGAAGCGGTGCAGGCCCTCGCCGGTGCGGGAGTAGGCGCACCGGGCGTCCACCGTCAGCTCGTTCTCGGCGGCCAGGTCCTCCAGGGTGATCCGGGCGCCGTCGAAGACCTCACCGGGGTCCAGGTCCTTGCCGTTGAATGTGACGGCGTTCACGCTCGGGGCGATCAGATCGGCGAAGGTGGCGGCGCCCGGCTCGTTGCAGCGGAACCGGACGGTGGTGACCGAGCGGAAGGTGCGCGGCCCCCTGTCCTCGGGGTCTCCGTCACCGACCGCCGACCGCAGGTCCAGGGACACCTCGTACCCGTCGACGGACAGCAGGGCGGCCCGCTCCCGGGCCTCGTCGCGGGACAGATTCTCACCGGGCACGGGCGGCAGCTCCCTCATCGTCGGACGTACGGCTGAACGGCACCGATCCTGCCATGCGCGTCTCACGCCGGACACCGGGAATGACGTCGGCGGCCATTATGTTGAAGGACTAAACGACCTGTTTTCCTAGGAGAGCCATGTCCGAGACCACGACCGCCTCCGGCAAGACCCCCGTCGACTTCTGGTTCGACCCGCTGTGCCCCTGGGCCTGGATGACCTCCCGGTGGGTGCTGGAAGTGGAGAAGGTCCGCGACATCGAGATCCGCTGGCACATCATGAGCCTGGGCGTGCTGAACGAGAACCGGCTGGACGAGCTGCCCGAGGAGTACCGCGAGCTGCTCGAGACCAAGGCGTGGAAGCCGATCCGGGTGGTGACCGCCGCCTGGCAGAAGCACGGTGAGGACATCCTCGGCCCCCTCTACACCGCGCTCGGCACCCGTATCCACAACAACGGCGAGGGCCCGACCCTCGAGGCCATCGCGGGCGCCCTCCAGGACGTCGGCCTGCCCGCCGACCTGATCGACTACGCCGAGCAGGAGGACTTCGAGTTCGACGCCGAGCTGCGCGCCTCCCACAAGGAGGGCATCGACAAGGTCGGCCAGGACGTCGGCACCCCGGTCATCGCGGTGCCGGGCCCCGACGGCGAGCAGATCGCGTTCTTCGGCCCCGTCGTCACTCCCGCCCCCAAGGGCGAGGAGGCCGCCCGCCTGTGGGACGGCACCCTCGCGGTCGCCTCCGTCCCCGGCTTCTACGAGCTCAAGCGGAGCCGGACCAAGGGCCCGGACTTCAGCAACCTCTGACCGTCAGGTCTCCTCGGGAGCGGGGAACCAGCCGCCGTCGGTCCAGCTCCAGCTGCGCTGGTACCGGCGGCAGCCCTCCCGGGCGCACCGGACGTAGGCCTCGGGCGGGTGGTTCGGCTTCTCCTTGCGGACGTGTTCCTTCTCCTCGTCGGTGAGCGGGCGGAACGCCTGCAGCGGGCCGCCGCAGCTCGGGCATCGCTTGAACTCCATGGACCGCCTTCCGTAGGACACAGGCTCCAACGGCGCGGGCGGGTCCGCGGTCACCGCCGGGCCCGGCCCCTCGCCCCGGCCAGCCGCTCCAGGTGCTCCTCGTAGCCCTTCGCGTAGTACCCCGCCCGGTCGGCGTCCGGCTCCACGACGAGCGTCGGCCGGGTCCAGGCGTCCGCGTCCAGTGCGACCCCGTACCGCTCGGCCGCCGCCAGCACCGCGCCGCGGGCGCCCACCTCGCCCTCGACCACGCGTAACGGGCGGCCCAGGACGTCCGCCAGCAGCCGCGTCCAGGCGGGGCTGCGGGTGCCGCCGCCGCACACCGCGAGCGTCCCGGTCAGACCGGCCGCCGCCAGGCAGTGCCGGGCCGCGTAGCCGATGCCCTCGCAGGTCGCGCGGATCAGGTCGGCCGGGGTGGACTCCAGGCTGACGCCGGTGAGTTCGGCACGCAGCCGGGGCTCGACGAAGGGGGCGCGCTCGCCGGAGGGCGCGAAGTAGGGGAGCACCCGGACGCCGTGCGCGCCCGGCGGAGTGTCCGCCAGCAGGGCGTCCACCTCGTCGTGGTGCACGCCCGTCGTGGACAGCACCCAGTCCAGGGCCGCCGTGCCGACCATCGCGGGCATCGCCCGCAGCCGGTGGCCGGGGCGGTCGGTGGAGATGTACAGGCCGGCCGGTTCGCCGGTCAGGTCCAGGTCGGTGGTGGCGACCAGGCTCGCCAGGCAGGTGCCGACGATCAGCAGGCCGTCACCCGGACGGGTGACACCGGCGCCGAGCGCGCACGCGGGCAGGTCGTACGGGCCGTTCGCGATCCGGGTGCCGGCCGGCAGGCCCTCCCCGCGGGCCCGCCCGGTGGCCACCGGGTCGCTGACGGGGGCGAGCAGGCGCCGGCGGTGGGTCAGGCCCAGCAGCTCGACCACCCGGTTGTCGTAGGTGCGGGTGCGCGGATCGAGGAACGGCATCGACGCGTCCGACACGTCCGTCACCGCCCGGGCCGTGCCCGCGAGGCGCTGGAAGACCATGTCCTTGCAGTAGACGGCCGCCGTCGCCGCGTCCAGCGCCCCGGGCTCGTACCGGTCGAACCAGGCCAGCAGCGGGCCCGGACACCCCGGGAACATGGCGCTCCCGGTGCGCCGGAACACCGCCTCGAAGGTGCCGTCCGCCAGCCACTGGTCGAGCAGTTCGTGCGCCCGGCCGTCCATCCAGGAGGCCGCCGGCCGCACCGGCCGGCCCTCGGCGTCGACCAGCCACACCCCGTCGCCCTGCCCGGTCAGCCCGGCCAGCTCCACCGGCTCGGGCACCCGGTCGGTCAGCGCGCCGAGCACCGCGACGACCGCCCCGTACACCTCCGCCATGTCCTGCTCCGCGTTCCCGCCGCGCAGCTCCAGACCCACCGGACGGGCCTCGACGGCCAGCTGGCGTCCGGAGCCGTCGAACGCGGCGGCCTTCACCATGGACGTGCCCACATCGATCCCGATGTACATGCCCCTCCCAGGTCCGAGCCGGTACGACCGTCACGTCAGACAGTGCGCCAGCGGCTCCCCGCGCACCCAGCGCCCCACCTCCGCCGCCGCGATCCGCGCCGCCTTCTCCGCCACCGCCCGGCTCGCCCCGCCCAGGTGCGGCGTCAGCACGACCCGCTCGGCCAGCGCCGACAGCCGGGAACGCGGCGGCAGCGGCTCGACCGCGTAGGTGTCGAGGGCCGCCGCCGACAGCCGGCCGCTCTCCAGCGCGTCGCACAGCGCGTCCTCGTCCAGCAGCGGACCGCGCGCCGCGTTCACCACCACCGCGCCGGGCGGCAGCAGCGCCAGCTCACGGGCGCCGACCATCCCGCGGGTCTCCGCGGTGAGCCGGGCGTGCAGGGTGATCACCCGCGAGCGGCGCAGCAGCTCGTCCAGGGACGCCAGCCGTAACCCGTGCACCTCCCCGCGCACATACGGGTCGTACACCATCACCCGCGCCCCGAAGGCGCACAGCACCCGGGCGACCCGGCTGCCCACCGCCCCGTACCCGACCAGGCCGACCGGCAGGTCCTCCAGCTCCAGGCCGCTGCGCTCGTAGGTGTAGTAGGCCGCGCCGGCCCAACTGCCCTGCCGGGCCAGCAGGTCGTGGGCCTGCGGGATGCGGCGCAGGGCGGCGAGGAGCAGACCGACGGTGAACTCGGCGGTGGCGGCGGCGTTGCGGCCGGGGGCGAAGCACACCCGGACGTCGTGGGCCCTGGCCGCGTCCAGGTTGACGTTGACCGGGCCGCCCCGGCAGACCACGACCAGCCGCAGCCGGGGGCAGGCCTCCAGGACGCGCGCGGTCACCGGACCCATCTGGGTGACCAGCACCTCCGCGTCCGCGAGCGCGTCGATCAGCTCGTCCTCGGCGTCGCTCGCCTCGCCGACCTCGGCGACCGGGCCGAACGGCTCCAGCGGCCAGCCGAGGGTCAACTCCCGAATCGCGCAGGCGGTTTCCCGGCGAACCGCGTCACTGATCAGCGACGGAAGGACGAAGTGGTCACCGGCGGCCACGACCCGCACGCCGTCGACGCCGGTCATCGGTCCCCGCCCTCCTCCGGACGCGTGGCGCACACCTCGTACGGCACCTTGTGTTCGTCCAGGTCGCGCAACGCCTCGGGCGAGGCGCCGTCGTCCACGAGCAGCAGGTCGAAACGGGTCAGCGGCGCGACCCGGTGCAGGGCGACCCGGCCCAGCTTGGTGTGGTCGACCAGCAGCACGTTGCGGGCCGCCGAGTCGAGCATCGCCCGCTTCACGGAGACGATGTGCTGCTCCTGGTGGTAGGCGTGGCCCCCGTGGACGGCCGACGTCGACGCGAAGCACACGTCCACCCGCAACTGCTGCACCGCCTCCACGCAGGACACCCCGAGGAAGGAGGAGTGCAGCGGGTCGTAGTCGCCGCCGAGCGCCATCAGACGGATGCCGCGCCGGTCGGCGAGGAGGTTGATCGCCTCCAGGAAGTTGGTGACGACGGTGAGCGGGGTGATGTCGGCCAGGCGGAGCCGGCGCGCCAGCTCCAGCGCGGTGGTGGAGTCGTCCAGCAGCACCGCCATGCCCGGCTCGACCGACCTCAGCGCGCGCTCGGCGATCGCCGCCTTCTGCGCCCGCATGGTCTTCAGCCGGTACTGCACGTTCGACTCGAACACCCCGGACGGCTGGGCGGTCACACCGCCCCTGAACTTCCGCACCACACCCTGCCGTTCGAGTTCGTCGAGGTCCCGGTGGATGGTCATCAGACTCACCCCGAACCGCTCGGCCAGATCCGCCGCGGTGGCCGAGCCGTCGGCCAGTACGAGTTCGGCCATGGCGGCCTGGCGGGCCGCGGGGCCCTGCTGTGCGTTGCTGGTGCTCATCGCTTCCCACACCTCGAGTCGACCCGATAACAGAGCGTGTAACAGAGAAAGAAGGCGGTCAACCCCTCGTGCAGGGTGAAATCCCAGTGCAGAGTGGGAAGTTCACAGGAAACCTCGCGATGTGTGGGAGGTCGGGATGGGATCCGGGGCCGGGGCGTGGCTGGGCATCGACCTGGGGACGCAGGGGGTGCGCGCGCTCCTCGTGACGGGCGACGGCACGGCCGTCGGCCGCGGCTCCGCGCCGCTGCGGCGCGGGCGGCGGGACGGGCCCCGGCACGAGCAGGACCCGGGGGAGTGGTGGGAGGCGGTGTGCGCCGCCACCCGGCAGGCACTGCCCGGGGTGAGCCACGTCGACGGGCTCGCGGTGTGCGGCACCTCCGGGACCGTACTGCTGACGGACACGGACGGGCCCGCGCTGATGTACGACGACGGGCGCGCCTGGGCGGAGGCGGCGCGGCTGCGGAACGCCGGGCTGGCGGTGCAGGACACCTGGGCGCTGCCGAAGGTGCTGTGGCTGCTCCGCGACGCCGGCGGCGGAAGGACCGGCGGCGGCGCGAAGGGCGGCGGCGGAAGGACCGGCGGCGCACGGGCCGCCCACCAGCCCGACGTGATCAACGCCCGGCTCGTCGGCCACCCGGTCCCCACCGACTCCAGCCACGCCCTCAAGACCGGATACGACCTCCGACGCGACACCTGGCCGGACGTCCCCGGCCTCCCGGCGGACGCGCTCCCCGGCGTCGTACGCCCCGGCACCCGCCTCGGCGAGGTCTGCCCGGCCGCCGCCGAGGCCACCGGCATCCCCGCCGGCACACCCGTCGTCGCCGGCATGACCGACGGGTGCGCGGCACAGATCGCCTCCGGGGCGCTGCGCACGGGCGCCTGGAACTCGGTGCTCGGGACGACCCTGGTGCTCAAGGGAGCCACCGCCGAGCCGGTCCACGACCCCGCGGGCGTGGTCTACAACCACCGTGCACCGGACGGGGGCTGGCTGCCCGGCGGCGCCTCCGGCGTCGGCGCGGGAGTGCTGACCGCGCGTTTCCCGCGCGCCGACCCGGCCGCCCTGGACGCCCGTGCCGCCGCCTTCGAACCGTCGAACGCGGTCGCCTACCCGCTCGTCTCACCCGGCGAACGCTTCCCGTTCCGCGCCCCGCACGCCACCGCCCTCCTCCTCGGCGACCCCGTGTCGGACGCCGACCTGTGGGCGGCCCTCCTGCAGGGCGTGGCCTTCACCGAACGCCTCTGCCTGGACTACCTCCACCACCTCGGCGCCCCCCTCGACGGCCCCCTCACCCTCACCGGCGGAGCCGCCCGCAGCGCCTACTGGAACCAGCTCCGCGCCGACGTCCTGGGCCGCCCCGCCCGAGTACCCGAACTGACCGAACCCGCCCTGGGAATGGCCGCACTGGCCGCCTACGGCACGGGCGCCGCGCCCACGCTCACCGAGGTCACCGACCGCATGGTCCGCATCCGCACGGTCGTCGAACCCCGCCCGGGGCGCACAGCCCGCTTCACCGAGCCGTACGCCCGCCTCGTCGACGAACTCCGGACCCGGGGCTGGCTGCCCGGCGCGGTCGCCGCACACGCCCGCGTCCGTCTCGACCGGGATACTGCGGACTCTTGACTTCCTCCCCCCTGAAGGAGGGCGATTCCTACGGCTCGCGCCGCAGGGATTCCTGCTTCGTCGCCGGCTGCCCGCCCGGAGTACTCCGTTGAGGTCATACACCGGCCCCCTGCTCTTCTCCGCAGGGGTTCGATTCCTCCTCGCCCTGAAGGGCGGGGTTTCCACGAAAGAGATCAGATGACCACCACCCTCCTCCTGGCCCGGCACGGGCAGACCGTCTGGCACGCCGAGAACCGTTACGCCGGGGTCAGCGACATCGCCCTCACCGACACGGGCCGCGCCCAGGCCGAGGCGCTGGGCCGGTGGGCCGCCGCGCACCCGGTCGACGCGATCGTCACCTCCCCCCTCTCCCGGGCCGTCGCCACCGCCGAGCCCGCCTGCCGCGCCCTCGGACTCACCCCCCGGCGCGAACCGGACCTCAGGGAGTGCGACTTCGGGGTACTGGAGGGCCGTACGCTGGCCGAGTTCGCGGCCGAGGACCCCGCCGCGGCGGACGCCTACCGCGCCGACCCGGTCGCCCACCCCTTCCCGGGCGCCGAGGACCCCCTGGACGCCGCCGGGCGCGGTACCGCCGCCCTGCGCCGCACCTCCGCCGCCCACCCCGGGGAGCGCGTCCTCGTCGTCGCCCACAACACCCTGCTGAGGCTGGTGCTGTGCTCGCTGCTGTCCATCCCGCCGGCCGACTACCGCCGGGTGTTCCCGCGCCTGGTGAACGCGGCGGTGAGCGAGGTCCGCATCGACGGTGACACCACGTCGCTGCTGTCGCTGAACGTGCCCTGCGAACCGTAGAGCCTGGATCAGGGCCTGGCTCAGGGCCGCCGCAGCAGCCCCCGTTCCATCGCCACCACCACCGCCCGCGTCCGGTCGTTGACGTCCAGCTTGGCGAACAGTCGCAGCAGATGGGTCTTGACGGTGGCCTCCGAGATGACCAGGCGGCGGCCGATCTCCGCGTTGGTCAGCCCGTCGGCGACCGCGCCCAGGACATCCGTCTCCCGGGCGGTCAGCGGCTCCTGCACCGGGCGCCGCATCCGCGCGACCAGCTTCTCCGCGACCCGGGGCGCCAGCACCGTCTCTCCGCGTGCCGCCGCCCGGATCGCCTCGGCGAGCTGCTCCCGGGTGGTGTCCTTCAGCAGATAGCCGATGGCACCGGCCTCGACACCCCGTTCGATGTCGGCGTCGGTGTCGTACGTCGTGAGGATCAGCACCCTGGTGCGCGGGTGGCGGGCGACGATCTCGGTGGTCGTGGCGACCCCGTCCAGCTTCGGCATCCGCAGGTCGACCAGGGCCACGTCCGGGTCGTGGCGGGCCACCAGGTCGAGGGCCGCCCGGCCGTCGCCCGCCTCCCCGACGATCTCGATGCCCTCCTCGCCGCCGAGCAGCGCGACCACCCCCGCCCGCATCACGGTGTGGTCGTCCACCACGACGACCCGCAGTCTGTCCCCGCTCATGCCGCCCCCTCCCCGTCCGACGGCAGCACCGCCAGGATCCGTGTCCCGTCCCCGACCGAACTGGTCACCGTCAACCGGCCCCCCAGCTCCGCCAGCCGCTTGCGCATACCGTCGAGGCCGAATCCCGTCGAAGCCTCGACGACGAACCCGGTGCCGTCGTCGGTGACCTCCAGTTCCACCCCGTACGGCCGCTGGGCCAGCACCACGCCCACCGTCGAGGCGCGGGCGTGCTTGCGCACGTTGGCCAGCGACTCCTGGGTGCAGCGCAGCACCGCGATCCGGGTCGGCTGGTCGCAGACGAGGTCGGCCAGTTCGGCTTCCACGGTGAGCCCGGTGTCCTCCGCGAACCGGGCCAGGATCCGGCGCAGGGTGTCCGCCACGGATCCCGCCGCCGCGCCTCTCGGCTCCCTGCCCGAGCCGACCAGCTCCCTGGCCTCGGCAAGGTTCTCCCGCGCGGTGGACTCGATGGACCGCAACTGCCGGGCGGTCCGGGCGGGATCGGTGGCGAGCCCGGCCCGGGCGGCCTCGGCGAGGACCACGATGGACGCGAAGCCCTGCGCGAGGGTGTCGTGGATCTCCCGGGCCATCCGCTCCCGCTCGTCGGTCGCGCCCTGCCGCTGGTGCGCCTCGGACAGCTCGGCCTGGGTGCGCTCCAACTCGACGATCAGACGGGCGCGTTCGGTGCTCTGCTCGACCACCGAGTGCGCCCACAGCCCGATCAGCACGCCCACCGCGACCACGATCAGCGTGGACACCGCCGTCTCGCCGAAGAACTCCGCCGACCAGCCCTGGCGCACCCAGCTGCCCGCGAGCGTGCCGGCGGTGGCCAGTCCCAGGAAGGCCATCGACGCCCGCCGGGTCCGCCCGAACATCCAGTAGTGCGGCAGCGTCACCATGAACAGGGCCGCGTAGCTGGAGCCCAGATAGGCCAGACCGCCGAGCGCGGTCACCAGCACCCCGAGGTAGCCGTGCGGCCGTACGACGGGGCCCGCCGGAAAGCGGTGCAGCACCGCGAAGCTCACCGCCACGCAGGCCAGCAGCGCCAGCGCCGCGTAGGTGTCCCGGCCGGAACCGCCCAGCGCGGCGATCCCGACGGCCATCGCGGCGAACAGCACCCAGCACACCGCGTTCCAACGGCGCAGCGACACGGCCCAGAAGGCGTCGGCGGAGGGCTCGGCGAGGGCGGTCATACTGATCAACGTACGTCGACCAGTGCGCCGTCGGGAGCGGGTTGAGTGCGCGAGGCCGGTCGCACCGGCCACCAGCTGCGCTCGCCGAGCAGCAGCAGTGCCGCGGGCAGGATCAGGATCCGTACGACGAACGCGTCCAGCAGGACGGCCGCCGCCAGGACGAAGCCGATCTGCTTCATCTCGATGATGTGGAGGAAGACGAAGCTCGCGAAGACCGTCGTCATGATCACGGCCGCGCTGGTCACCACGCTCGCCGACCGGCGGACCCCCTCGAGGACCGCCTGCCGGGTCGGGGTGCCGGCGAGGACCGCCTCACGGATCCGGCTCACCACGAACACCTGGTAGTCCATGGACAGTCCGAAGAGGATGACGAACAGGAACAGCGGCACGCGCGAGCCGATCGACCCGGTGGAGTGGAAGCCGAGCAGCCCCTCCGCCCAGGTGTGCTGGAAGACGAGTACGAGCAGCCCGAGCGCCGCCGCCGCGGACAGCAGGTTCAGTACGACACCGATCAGGCCGAGGACGACGGAACGGAAGGTGTACACGGTCATCGCGAAGGTCACCAGCAGCAACGCCCCCAGGACGAGCGGGAGTTTGCCGTCCTGGTGGGCCGGATAGTCGGTGTAGCGGGCGACGTCGCCGCTCACGCCGTACTCGGCGCCGGTGATCCGGCCGACGGTGGCGGGCAGATAGGTGTCGCGCAGGTGGTCCAGGGAGTCGTACGCCTGCGGGGAGTTGCCGAGGTACGGCACACCGAGTTCGAGGGTGCTGGTGCGGTGGTCGGTGGAGGTGCGGATCCGGGACGCACCGGTGAACAGCGGGTCGTGGGCGGCGCGTCGGGCGAGCGCCCGAAGGGCGGCGGTGACGTCACCTTCCTGCGCGCCAGTGGCCCGTACGACAACCTGGTGGGTGACGCGGTGCTCGGGGAACGCGGCATTGAGGCGGTCGTACACCCGCATCGCGGGGATCTCCCGGGAGTGCGTGTCCCGGCTCATCTCGGTGATCTTCAGGCCGCCCAGCGGGGCGGCGAGGGCGAGCAGGGCGAGGACCGGGACGCACAGCGCGGCCAGCGGGCGCCGGGCGGCGGGCCGCAGCAGCGCCGACCAGAACCGCCCGCCGTCCTCGCCCCGCTGCCGCCGGGCGGGCTTTCCGCGCCCCGCCCGCCTCAGCGCCCGGCGCTCGGCACGCCGGCCGAGCAGGACCAGCAGCGCGGGCAGCGCGGTGAGGGAACTGGCCACCGCCACCAGGACGACCACGACCGTGCCCGTGGCCAGCGACGAGAAGATCACGTCGGAGGCCAGGTACAGCGTGGCGGTCGACGCGACGACCGCGAGCCCGGAGACCACGACCGCCCGCCCGGAGGTGGCCGCCGCCAGCTCCACCAGGGCCTCGCTGCTCAACCGGCCGCCCGAGCGGGCTCGTTCCTCCCGTTCCCGCTTGAGGTAGAAGAGCGTGTAGTCGACGCCGACCGCCAGCCCGATCATCAGGATCACGTTCGTGCCGACCCCCGCGTCGGGCGAGACGTGCGAGGTGACCATCGCCAGCCCGACGGCCGCCGCGATCGACGACAACGCCAGCAGCAGCGGTACGGCGGCCATGGTGAGGGACCCGAAGGCGACCAGCAGGGTGAGCAGGGTGACCGGAAGCGTGATCTTCTCGGAGAGAGCGAGGTCGTCACCGCGCTGCTGGTCGACTCCCTTGCTGATGGAGGGACTTCCGGTCTCTTGGAGCAGTAACCCGGGGTTGGCGCGCTGCACGGCCCCGGTCTGCGCGACCAGGGCGCCGACCTTGTCCTTCGCGTCCCGTTCCTCGCCCTTGACGGACACCTCGACCATGAGGAGGCGACCGTTCGAGGACCGTACCGGGGCGGCCACGCCCGCGACCTCGGGCAGCCGCTTCATCCGGGCGGTGAGGTTCCGCGCGGCGGAGGCGGCCCGGTCGTCCAGGGGGCCGGAGCGCGCCGAGATCAGCACCTGCTCGGTGGACAGCCGCTCCAGGTGTCCCTCGGCCGCCATGGCCTCGGCACGGCCCGCCTCGCCGACCCGGTAGTCCGCGGTCGTCGCCTGGTGCGTGCCGACGGCACCGCCGACACCCAGGCACAACGCCACGAACAGCACCCAGCCGACCACCGCCTTCCAAGGGTGCCGCGCACTCCAGCACGCGATGCGCACAGTCAGTGATTTCATGCCCCACAGCCTTGCTGTGCAAGGTAGTTGGGGGACACGGGTACCCGGTTGAACTCGGCGTCCACCGATCGGTGGACCCGTGAGGAGGGGAAAACCCCCGTGAGTCACGTCCTCACGGGGGTCTCCCTCGGGCAGGTCAGGACTTGGCGCGTGTCCGCTGCCGGATGTAGCCGGTCGCCGCCAGGAACAGGGTCATGCCGCCGGACGAGTACAGCTGGACTCGGGTGCCGGGCTCGCGGGCCATCAGGACGAAGACCGCCGCCATGGCCGCCAGCGCCACCCAGGTCAGTACCGGGAACGCCCACATCCGGACGGCCAGCTTCTCCGGTGCCTCCCGCTCCACGCGGCGGCGCAGCAGCAGCTGGGAGACGGCGATGAAGACCCAGACGATCAGGATGACCGCGCCGATCATGTTCAGCAGCCAGGGGAAGACGTCGTCCGGCCGCCAGTAGCTCAGCAGCACGCAGACGAAACCGAAGACGCAGGAGGTCAGTACGGCGATCCGCGGCACCCCGCCGGAGACCTTCGCCAGCACCCGCGGGCCCTGGCCGCGCTGCACCAGCGAGTAGGCGATGCGCGAGGAACCGTAGACGTTGGCGTTCATCGCGGACAGCAGGGCCACCAGTACGACGACGTTCATCAGCTGGCCGGCGCCCGGAATGCCCAGCCGGTCGAGGGCGGCGACGTACGGGCCCTTCTCCACGACCGAAGGGGAGTCCCAGGGGACGAGGGTGACGACCACGGCCATCGAGCCGACGTAGAACAGCGCGATCCGCCACATCGCGGTGCGGACGGCACCGGCCACGCCCCGCACCGGGTCCTCCGACTCGGCCGCCGCGATGGTCACCGTCTCCAGGCCGCCGTACGCGAACACGGAGGCGAGCAGGCCGACGACCAGGCCCTCGCCGCCGTTGGGGAGGAAGTCGGTGAGGTTGGCGGCGCCGGGGGAGTCGGTGCCGGGCAGCACGCCCGCGACGGCCAGTACGCCGAGGACCAGGAAGAGGCTGATCGCGCCGACCTTCAGCGCGGCGAACCAGAACTCGAACTCGCCGAAGTTCTTGACGGCGGCCAGGTTCGTGCCGCAGAACACCACCATGAACAGGGCCACCCAGGCCCACTCGGGGGTGCCCGGCAGCCAGCCGGTGACGATGTGCGCGGCGCCGATGCCCTCCAGGCCGACCGCCGTGCACAGCAGCACCCAGAAGGACCAGCCCGCGGCGAAGCCCGCCCACGGGCCGATCGCCCGCTCGGCGTGCGCGGAGAACGAACCCGACGACGGGTACGCGGCCGACATCTCGCCGAGCATCCGCATCACCAGCATCACCAGGAGGCCGGAGAGGGCGTAGGCGACGACGATCGACGGCCCGGCGGCGGCGATGCCCGCGCCGGAGCCGACGAACAGGCCCGCGCCGATCACACCGCCTAGGGCGATCATCGACAGATGGCGCTGCTTGAGACCGTGGGAGAGGGAAGTGTCCGACTCCGGCGGAGTCTTGACGGTGGTGCTGGGCATGGGCGCGGCTCGTCCAGTGCAATAGATGGGCAAAAACGCCCACAGTGTGGGCGGCCCCTCCCCTTGCGCGGAGAGGCCGCCCACTATCCGGACGTCCGTCCTACGGACGGTGCGCGTACGGTTACGCGGCCACGGGTGTCTGTACGGGCGTGTAGTGCGAGGCGTCGCCCTCGATCGCGTAGCTCTCCTTGCCGTCGACGCCGACCGGCACGTCACCGGCGACGGTCACCCGGTTCAGGCGGCGCGGCTGCCCGTCGTAGTTGTCGATGGCGTAGTGCTGGGTGATGCGGTTGTCGAAGAGGACCAGCTGGTTCGGCGACCAGCGCCAGCGCAGGACGTTCTCCGGGCGGGTGACGTAGGACTGGAGCAGGTCGAGGACCTTCCGGGACTCGCCGGTCGACAGGCCGACGATCCGCTGCGCGAACCCGCCGATGAACAGGCCGCGTTCGCCGGTCAGGGGGTGCACGCGGACCACCGGGTGGGCGGTGCGGTACTTGATGGACGTGAACTGGGCGCGCTGCGCGGCCTTCTCCTCGTCGATCGCCTCGTCGGGCACCGCGTAGTCGTAGTCGTTGGTGTGTTCCGCCCACAGGCCGTCGGCCAGCCGGCGCAGCGGCTCGGGCAGGTCGCGGTAGGCGGCGGCCGAGCTGGCGATCAGGGTCTCGCCGCCGTACGGCGGGATCGTGATGGAGCGCAGGGTGCTGGCCTGCGGCGGGTTGAGGACGAAGGTGACGTCGGTGTGCCAGTGGTTGGCGCGGCCCCGCTCGCTGTCCACGGGCAGCACGTTCGGTGCGCCCTCGACGGCGCCGACCGTCGGGTGGGCGGTGGTCAGGTCGCCGAAGTGGCGGGCGAAGGCCTGCTGGCCCTCGTCGTCGAGGTGCACGTCGTCGAATACCAGCGCCTTGTGGATGTTGAGGGCCTCGCGGATCGCGGCGACCTCCTCCGGGGCGAGCGGCCGGGAGACGTCGACGCCGGAGACCTTGGCACCGATGCGTGCGGTGACCTTGGTGATCTCGATGGTCATGGGGAGTCCTTCCGGATGGGTCAGGCGAATGGATCAGGCGAACGCGGGTGTCAGGTACTGGTTGGCGGGGCGGGGAAGGCCGTAGCGCTCCCGCAGGGTCCGGCGGGGGCCGTACTCGGTGCGCAGCAGCCCGCGGGCGCGCAGGATCGGGACGACGTGCTCGACGAACGCCTCCAGACCGGAGGGCAGCACGGCCGGCATGATGTTGAAGCCGTCGGCGGCGCCCTGGGTGAACCACCGCTCGATCTGGTCGGCGACCTGCTCGGGCGTCCCGGCGAAGGTGAGGTGCCCGCGCCCGCCGCCGAGCCGCCCGATCAGCTGCCGGACGGTGAGCCGTTCCCGGCGGGCCAGCTCCACCACGAGCGTGTAGCGGCTCTTGGCGCCCTCGATGGCGGACTCGGGAGGCAGGTCGGCCGGCAGCGCACCGTCCAGCTCCAGGGTGCCGGGCTCCAGCTGCAGCAGGCTCTCCAGGCGGCCCACCCCGTGCGTGTACACGATGTGGTCCTCCAGCACCTGCTCGTTCGCCCGCGCCTCGGCCTCCGTGGAGCCGAGTACGGGGACGATCCCGGGCAGCACCTTGATGTGCTCGGGGTTCCGGCCGGCCGCCGCCGTACGGGACTTGAGGTCGGCGTAGAAGCCCCGCGCGTCCTCGATGGTCTGCTGGGCGGTGAACACCGCATCGGCGTACCGGGCGGCGAAGGCCTTGCCGTCCGCGGAGGAGCCCGCCTGCACGAGGACCGGGTAACCCTGCGGGGAGCGCGGCACGTTGAGGGCGCCCTCGACGCGGAAGTACGTGCCCTTGTGCCGGGGCGGATGGACCTTGGCGTCGTCGCCCCAGACTCCGGCGGCCTTGTCGGCGACGATCGCGTCGTCCTCCCAGCTGTCCCACAGCTTGAGGGCCACGTCGAGGAACTCGGCGGCGCGGGCGTACCGCTCGGCGTGCGCGGGCTCGGCGTCGAGACCGAAGTTGCGGGCCGCCTCCGCGCCCGCGGTGGTGACGATGTTCCAGCCGGCCCTGCCGCCGCTGATGATGTCCAGGGAGGCGAACTTGCGGGCCAGGTTGTACGGGGAGTTGTAGGAGGTGGAGGCGGTGGCGATCAGACCGATGTGCTCGGTGGCCGTGGCCAGCGCGGTGAGCAGGGTGAGCGGCTCCAGGGCGCCGGCCGGGCGCTGCGCGGTGTTGCCCCAGAGCTGGGGCGAGTCGGCGAGGAACAGTGAGTCGAAGGTGCCGCGTTCGGCGATCCGGGCCAGGTTGACGTAGTGGCCGAGGTCCACGTGGGCGTACGGATCGCTCTCCGGGAGCCGCCAGGACGCCTCGTGGTGGCCGGTGCTCATCAGGAACGCGTTGAGGTGGAGCTGTCTGGGCATGGGTGTCCTTTGCTGCGGACAAGTAAGGAGGACTTGCGAGCGCCGGCCGGCTGCATTCAGCCCGTCTGGGGGTGCCCCCTCTGGGGGAGTTTGAGGACGAGGCCTGTTCAGGGCCGAAGCGGGGGTCTGGGGGCGGAAGCCCCCAGGGACGGTCACGGCAGCCGACGGTCACCTGGAGTCGTCGGTCACGCCCAGCGCGGCGAGCAGTCGCGACCGGTACTCGCCGCGGGTATGCACCTCGTGGTCGATGGTCAGGTCGAGACCGATGCGGCCCCGCTCCAGGACGAGAACCCGGTCGGCGAGCACGATCGCCTCGTCCACGTCATGGGTGACGAGCAGTACGGAGGGCCGGTGCCGCTCCCAGAGCTGCCGGAGAAGATGGTGCATCCTGATGCGCGTCAACGCGTCCAACGCCCCGAACGGCTCGTCCGCCAGTAGGAGTTCGGGCTCGCGGACCAGGGAGCGGGCGAGCGCCGCCCGCTGCGCCTCGCCGCCGGACAGCTCACCGGGCCAGGCCCGCTCGCGGCCCTTCAGGCCCACCTCCTCGAGGGCGGCCCGGCCGCGGTCCTCGGCGTCCTTGCCCTCGTTGCCGAGCAGTACGTTGGCGAGGACCCGGCGCCAGGGCAGCAGCCGTGAGTCCTGGAAGACCACGGACACCCGCTCGGGCGCGGTGAGCTGCCCGCTGCCCTCGACCCCGTGGTCCAGGCCCGCCACCGCTCGCAGCAGTGTCGACTTGCCCGAGCCGCTGTGTCCGAGCAGGGCGGTGAACTGTCCGGCGGGCAGGTCGAGGTCGATGCCGTCGAGGACCGTGCGGCCCGCGAACGACCTGGTCAGGCCCCTGAGCTGGACGGTGGGGCGGGTCAGCTGCTCAGTGTGCGGCGCCACGACAGCACCCTCCGTTCGACGAGTCGGACCACGCTGTCGGAGATCAGGCCGAAGATGCCGTAGATCAGCAGGCCGACGAGGATCACGTCGGTCTGGCCGTAGTTCTGCGCCTGGAACATCATGTAGCCGAGGCCGCTGGTGGCGTTGATCTGCTCCAGGACCACCAGTCCGAGCCAGGACCCGGTGACGCCGAGCCGGAGGCCCACGAAGAATCCGGGCAGTGCCCCGGGGATGACGACCTGGCGGATGAACGCGAGCCTCGACAGTCCCTGGACCTCGGCGAGTTCGACGAACCGGCTGTCGATGCCGGACAGCGCGGCGTGCGTGTTGAGATAGATCGGGACGTAGACGACGATCGCGATGATGGCGATCTTGAAGGTCTCGCCGATGCCCAGCCAGAGGATGAACAGCGGGATCAGACCGAGGGTCGGGATCGCCCGGTTGAGCTGCACCGTCCCGTCGATCAGCGCCTCCCCGACCCGGCTGAGCCCCGACGCGAGCGCGAGGACGACACCTGCGGTCAGGCCGATCGCGAAGCCGTACCCGGCCCGCCTGAGGGAGGTCAGCACATCGGTGGGGAGGGTGCCGGCGGTCCACAGGTGGCCGGTGGTCCTCACAACCGTCCAGGGCGCCGGGACCGCGGCGGGGTCGAGGGCTCCCGCGGCGGAGGCGATCGCCCAGACGGCGACGACGACGGCGGGGCCGATCAGCCGGGCGGCGGGCAGCCGCCGGCCGGGCGCCAGCCGGCGGCGCCGGCGGACCCGGTGGGCCCGGTGGGCCTCTTCCTCGGCGTCGGCGACAGCGGTCGCGCTCGCTGTGGTGGTCACGGCGCTCACCTCCGGTACTCCGCGGGTACGGCCTTGGCCGCGATGGACTCGAAGCGGTGGTCGAAGAGCGAGGAGACGTCGAACTTCTTCACGAAGCCGCCCTCGGCGAGCAGGTCCGCGGTCTCCTGCTCCCACTTGATCGCTTCGTCCCAGCTGGGCGGGAACAGCGGCTTGTTGGCGAGATCGCTGATCCCCTTGGCCTGGGCGAGGGTCAGGTTCTGCGTCTTGACGTAGAACTCCTCGTTCCAGACGTCCGGGTGCTCGTACTGCCACACCAGGCCCCTGGCCCACTGCGGGATGTACGCGGCGATCGCGGCGGCCTTCGCGGGGTCGTTCAGCACCGACTGCGGTGCCCACAGCAGGTTGAGCAGGTCGACGACGTCGGTCTTGATGATGCGGGCTCCCTTCCTCCCGTACTGCTTCAGGTAGGCCGGGGCCTGGTTGTTGGCGAGCGGGGCGACGTCCACCTGCCCGGACTGCAGGGCGGTGAGGAACTGGTTGCTGGTCAGCGGGACCAGCTTCACGTCGCCGTACTTCAGACCCGCCTGCCTCAGCGCCCGCAGCAGCACGACGCCCTGGGCCTGGCCCTGGGAGAACGCGAGCTTCCTGCCCCTGAAGTCGTCGACCGTGTGGATGTCGCTGCCGGGCTTCGTGGCGAAGAGGTAGTTGGGCTTGCGGGTGATGTCGATCGCCACGATCTTCGCGGCGAAGCCCTGGTAGTGCGCCTGGATCGGCGGGATGCCCGCGTTGTTGGCGAGGTCCAGGGACTTGGCGCGGAAGGCGTTGATGATGTCCGGACCGGCGCCCAGGTTCACCCAGCTCGACACCGTGAACGGCAGCTTGGGCAGCTTCGCCAGCTTGAACTGCAACTGCTGCGTGTTCTGATACGAGGCGATCTTCAGGCTGGTGCCCGTCGGGACCTTGTCGGCGAGCGGCTTGGTGGAGACGCCTTCGCTGTCGGCGGCGGCACCGCCGGCGCATCCGCTCAGTCCGGCGGCGGCCGCGGTGGCGCCCAGCAGCGAGGTGAGAAACAGACGGCGGTCAAAGCCGGAAACGGGCGGAGAAGACATGGGAGTGCTCCCTGAGTTGTTTTGTGCAAGCAGAGGGGAATGCATGCGGAATTCCGGGCAGCAGAAGGCCGAGGAAGGGGGAATTCACGCAGGGGAGATACGCGCTTCACGGCGCGTCAACACGTCAGCAACAAAGGGTGCGACAGGTCATGACCAGGATGTTCCCGGTCATGAGCGCCGCCTGTCAACATTCGGAGTTTCTGAATTAACTGACTTCAGGTGGCGCTGCCGCTCAGGGCCCAGCGGGTCCCGATAGAGCACGTCGAGAACCACGGATCCGCCCGCGACGGCCAGCACGGTATCCGGGAAACTCGTCGTGAAAACATTCCCGGCGCGCTCCGCTCCGACCGCCTCCCGCAAAGCGTTCAGGCAGTCCTCGCGGTGCATGGCACCCACCTCGGTCACCACGAGCGTCTCGGGGTTGAGCACGTCCAGCAGCAGCCGCGCCGCCCGCCCGGTCGCCGCGGACCGCTCCACGAGCAGTCGCGTGGCCACCGCGTCCCCGGCCGCCGCGGCGCCGACCAGACGCATCGGGTTCGTCCCGTCGATGACTCCGGCCTCCCGGGCCCGCCGGCACAACGTCCGTTCGCCGAGCTCGGCCTGGAGGCAGCCGACGCGCCCGCAGTCGCACGGCTCGCCGCCGCCCGGCATCGGCAGATGTGCGATCGCGCCCGCCTGGGAACGCGGCCCGTGGTGCACCGCGTCTTGGGTGGCGAAGGCCGCGTCGACCACGTTGCCGACGAACAGGTGCAGCACGCTCGTGCTGCCCCGGACCCGTCCGAACAGCCGCTCCGCGTTGACCAGCGCCCGCGCGTGCCCGTCGACATGGACGGGCAGCCCGGTGCGCGCGCCGAGCACCTCCCGCACCGCCACGTCCCGCCAGCCCAGCAGCGCGTGCTCGACGATCGTCCCCGAGTCCCGGTCCACCCAGCCCCCGGCCGCCACACCGACCCCCAGGGGGCGTGTGCCCGGCGACCCGGCGAGCAGCGCCGTCAGCCCGTCGGCGGCCCGTGCCAGCACCCGGCCGGGGTCGGTGTGCTCGTGTTTCAGCTCCCGCCGGGTCAGCACCCGGCCGCGCAGGTCCAGCAGGGCGACCGTGGTGCAGGGCACGGCGATGTGCACGCCGCCGACCACGAACCGCGAGTCGTCGAGGTCCAGCGGCACATGAGGCCTGCCGACCCCGTTCGAACGGCGGGGCGCGACGGCCTCGCGGATCAGCCCGAGTTCGGTGAAGCGGGCGCAGTAGTCGGTGACGGACGCCGGGGACAGTCCGGTCAGCCGTGCGATGGTGCTGCGGGCCACCGGCCCGTGCTCCAGCACGGACCGCAGGACGACGCTGGCACTGGTACGCCGCCGGTCACTGTCGGCGGCGCGGGCTATGGGGGAGGCAAGGGTGGGTGCCGCGGTACGGGGCATGGGAGACCGTCCTTGAGGAACGGGGGCCGACACGACTCGTGGGGCGAGGCGTGCCGAAACCGCTCCGCACGCCTCAGCCGGGGCGGCGACAGGTCGCGGTGCCCTGGCGTCGCAGGTCGACGTAGCGACGCGACGTGAAGTTCCGGGCTTGGGCAACCATGGCTGGAAGGGTACGGCAGGAAAGGTGAATCCCACCAGACCGGTAGGGTTCATTCGGGTTCATTTGGTGGGATCCCACAGTCGGCCGACGCCCCGTCAGGTGAGCGAAACCGCCCTGCCTCAGTGACCGGTATCACGCCGTACCCGGTGTAAGCGCCATCCTTTGTCCGGAGCCCACCAAGCCCTCGTTCCAGCCTTTGTCGAGCGCTGACGGTGATCGACTCGAGGTGACCGGGATAGCGTCACGGTGTTCCCACCTGCCCACAACTTTCCGCGGAGTCCTCATGAGCACCGCCACCGCCACCGCTCGCCCCGGCGTAGTCCTCGCCGACCTGCTGCCCGCTTCGCGCGTCCGCGACGTCGCGCTCGTGCTGGGCGGCGCGGTGCTCACCGGCCTCGCCGCCCAGCTGTCCGTCCCGGTGCCCGGCTCGCCCGTGCCGGTGACCGGCCAGACCTTCGCCGCCCTGCTGGTCGGCACCGCGCTCGGCGCCCGCCGCGGCTTCCTCTCCCTCGCGCTGTACGCGCTCGCGGGCGTCGCCGGCGTGCCGTGGTTCGCGGACGGCACCTCCGGCTCCGGCGCGGTGTCCTTCGGCTATGTGCTCGGCATGCTGCTCGCCTCCGCCGTGGTCGGCGCGCTGGCCAGGCGCGGCGCCGACCGCAGCGTGTGGCGCACGGCGGGCACGATGATCCTGGGCGAGGCGATCATCTACGCCGTCGGTGTCCCCTACCTGGCCTACGCCGCCGGCATCCCGGCGTCCGCCGCGATCGCGGCCGGCCTCACCCCGTTCCTGATCGGCGACGCCCTCAAGGCCGCCCTGGCGATGGGACTGCTGCCCACCGCCTGGAAGCTCATCGAGCGCTGATCGCGTAGTTCCTGCGGAAGAGGTCCGCCGGGTCGTACTGGGCCTTCAGACCGGCGAGCCTCTTGCGCGTCGCGTCGTCGTACAGCCCCTCGGTCCGGTCACCGGCGCCCGAGGCGAAGTTGAGCGAACGGCCCAGGGTGGCGTCCGCCAGCAGCGCGAAGGCGGGGTCCAGCAGCGTCCGCGCCGTCTCCCGGTCGCCGGCGGCCAGCAGCTGCAGCACGAACCGCCCCTCGCGGTACGGCACCGAGTTGGGCGCGGGCTCGGTGAGCGCCCCGCCCAGGTGCTTCACCTGCACCACGCACCTGGCCGGCGCGCCCGGCCCGGTGAGCTTCAGCAGTTCACCGGCGGCGGTCGGGTCCAGCTCGCGCAGCACCGCGCTGTCGCCGTGGTAGGCGTTCGGGATGTCCGGGTCGTTGTAGATGGTGTGGGCCTCGGCGTACGGCATCTCCCGCAGCGAGTCGCCGAGCACCGGCCCGATCCGGCGCAGCGGGGCGACGAGTTCGTCCCCGTCCGCACCCGTGTGGGCCACCCGCACCGAGACGACGTACCGCCCCCGCAGATGCGGCGGCAGCGCCGGCACGTCCGGGTACGGGATGACGGCGAGGGCCGAGGTCAGCTCGTCCGGCACGGTCCGCGTCCACTCCTCGTACGCGCGCAGCACCGTCGCCGGGTCCACCTCCTGCCCGTCGAAGGCGAGCGAGCCGCCGTAGACGGTGCGCACCGGTACGAGGTCGATCTCCAGCTCGGTGACGACGCCGAAGTTGTGCCCGGCGCCGAGGAGGGCCCAGTACAGGTCGGGGTCGGACTCGGGGGTCACGTGCCGCAGCCGGCCGTCCGCCGTGACCACGTCCAGCGAACGGACGTGGTCGGCCGCGTAGCCGAACTGCCGGGCCAGGACGCCCAGTCCGCCCCCGAGTGTGTAGGACACCGCGCCCACGCCCGGCGCGGATCCGTTGAGCGGCGCCAGCCCGTACGGCTCGGCCGCCGCGACCACCTGACCCCACCGCACTCCCGCCTGGACACGTGCGGTGCGGGCCTCGGGGTCGACGGTCACCCGGTCCATGCGCCGGGTGGTGATCAGCACGCCGCCCTCCGACGCGTCGGGCAGCCCGTGCCCGGTGGCCTGCACACCGACCGGCAGACCCTCGGCGGCGGCGTACCGTACGGCGGCGATCACGTCGTCGGCCGAGGAGACCGGGAAGACCACGTCGGGCCGCTGGGCTAACCCGGTCTGGAAACCGGCGATCTCCTCGTCGTAGCCGGGGTCGTCGGGGCGGAGGGCGAGCAGGTCTGCGGTGTCGTCCACGAAGGTCATGGCGCACAGTATGGCCGCATCACCTCAAGCCGAAGTCGAGTGATGCGGCCATCGGCCCGGCTCAGTCCCGGCGCGGTCGCCGGGTCCACCACATCCCGGCCGCGCCGGCCGCGACCAGGGCGCCGCCGACCGCGCCGAGCGGCAGCACGCCGTCGCCCGCCCCGGTCTTGGGCAGCTGGTCGCCGGCCGGCCCCACCGGTTTGTTGTCGGTGCCGAGCAGCAGCGGGGTGGCCGGGGCGTCCGGTGACGGATTGGTCGTCCCGAACGGCACCGGTCCCTGCTGCCAGAAGGTCTTCTTCCCGTCGGAACTCCGCACCGGAAGGCAGATCTTCCCGTTCTTGCCCAGGTCGTACGTGGCGTCGACCGCGTACGACTTCGACCTGCCGGCGGCGAGCGGGCCGACCGGGCAGGAGAAGCCGCTGTTCGAACCTTTCGGCAGGTCCTTTTCCGCGATCGCCGAGCAGCCCTTGACGTCGTCGACCTTCAGTCCGTCGAAACCGACCACCAGAAGTTCGATGGCACCGCTGTCCCTGCTTCCGTCGTTCTTCACCGTGGCGGTGATCACCGTCTTCCGCGAGCTGTTGTCGACGGAGATCCGGGACGGCAGCGTGGTCCTCAGCCCGACACCCGCCGGCGCCGCGTCAACCGCCTTTCCCCCCTTACCGCTTGCCGGTCCCTGGTCGTCCGCCACGGCCGTGCACGTGAGCACCAGCACGGCCGAAAAAGACGCCGTGAGCAGCGATCCCGCGATCGCGGCACTACGACGAGAACTCATGTTCGCCCCCTTGCAACCCCCTGGAACTGCGCCTGAATTCGCAGTACTTGAAGAGGTACCACAAGATTTCTCCGCACTATGCTGGTACCGCACGAAGTGTGACCATTGTGTTTCGTACGGGGCGGTCGTTGAGGGGGTGCGGCGGATTGCCGGGGAACACGGGAAATACGGGGAACGCGGGGAATACGGGAAGCGCAGGAAATGCGGGGGATACGGGAAACGCGGGAGACGCGGGCCGCACGGGGATCCGTGGTGTTCCGGGGTTACTGGTGGCGGGCCGCTATCGGCTGGCCGAGAGCATCGGCCAGGGTGGAATGGGGCGGGTGTGGCGGGCCGCCGACGAGATCCTCGACCGGGAGGTCGCGGTCAAGGAGATGCGGATAGACGGCCTCGACGCGGAGGACACGCGTACCCGGCGGGAACGCACGCTGCGCGAAGCGCGGGCCACGGCCCGGATCGACCACCCCAACGTGGTCCGCGTCTACGACGTCGTCGACGCGGGCGAACGTCTGTGGATTGTCATGGAGTTGGTCGCCGGACGCTCGCTGGAGCACATCATGGCGACCGACGGGCCGCTCGGCCCGCGCGAGGCGGCACGGATTGGGCTGGGGCTGGTGGCGGCGCTGCGGCAGGTGCACGCCGGAGGCGTGCTGCACCGGGACATCAAACCGGGGAACGTCCTGGTCGAGACCGCCGGCGACCGGGTCGTCCTCACGGACTTCGGTATCGCGGCCATCCAGGACGCCAAGGCGCTCACCATGGTCGGCATGCTGGTCGGGTCGCCCGACTACATGGCGCCCGAGCGCATCTCCGGCCGCCGCCAGGGACCGCCGTCCGACGTGTGGTCCCTGGGCGCCACCCTGTGCGCGGCCCTGGCCGGCCGCTCGCCCTTCTCCCGCGACACGACCCTCGCCACCCTGCACGCCGTCCTCTACGAGGAACCCGAACTCCCTCCCGGTGCCGGTCCGTTGCGCGACACCCTGGCCGCCCTCCTGGAGAAGGAACCGTCGACCAGGCCGGACCTGACCGAGGTCGAGGAGGCCCTGCGCCCGGTGGCCTACCCGGCCCCGACGCCGACCCTCCGGGTGACGGGGGACGGCCCGGCGGCCCGTGAGGCGCCGGCCGCGGCCGTGCCGGAGGAGCGGCCCACGCCGGTGTTCGTCGACGCGGCGGGGCTGCGGCCGGCCCCGGGTCCTGGGACGCCGGGCCCGGAGGCGGAGCCGGAGCAGGCCCCCGCCTCCGCCTCGGCCTCCCCACCCGCCCCAGGGCCCGCACCCGCCCCAGGGCCCGCACCCGCCCCAGGGCCCGCGCCCGCCCCCGGGCCCGGCGTCCCAGGGCCCGCACCCGCCCCCGGGCCCGCACCCGCACCCGCACCCGCACCCGCCCCCGGGCCCGCGCCCGCCCCGGCCCCTGCAGGCCCACCCGTCCGAGGCGCCGGCCCCGGTGTCTCCCCCAACCGCGCCCAGGCCGTGACCCAGCTCCGCGCACACCACGCTGCGACGGGCGCGCGGAGCGCCCGTTCCGCCGACCACCAGCGGGGCGAGCGATCCGACCCCCGCAACGGTCACCGTCGTACCGCGCTGCTCGCCGCTCTCGGAGTGGTCACCGTCGCCGCGGTGGTGTCCGTCCTGCTGGCCACCTCGGCCGACGGACCGGGGGACGACGCACACGCGGGATCGTCGCCCGCCACGTCCGCGGCGACCTCCGCCGCCCCCTCCACCACACCCGCCGGCCCGTCACCCACCGTCGAGGGCACCTCCCGCCCGCGGAGCCTTCCGCCCGGCGCGCACCGGGAGGCGGGCGGGTACGCCTGGCGGACACCGGAGGGCTGGCGACGGGACGTGAAGACCGGTGCGGAGGTGCACTACACCTCTCCCGACGGCCGCCAGGAACTGGTCGCCAAGTCCTCCCTGGCCCGCGGCCACCTGCTGGACACCTGGCGTGCCTCCGAGCGGAACGCCCGGCAGGGCCGGGACTACGTCAAGATCCGCCTGGCGGAGACGACCTTCCACGGCCACCCGGCGGTGGTCTGGGAGTACACCTTCACGCTCAAGGGCGTCCCCTGGCACGCCCGGCTGCTCGGCTTCGACGCGAACGGGAAGTCGTACCAGGTCAACACCTGGTACCAGCCGGAGAACGAGGGCTCGGCGGTGCAGACGTACGACACGGTCAAGGAGAGTTTCACGGTGCTTTGAACAAACGGAGGAAGGGGAGGGAGGCCCGAGGGCCTCCCTCCCCTTCGCACGCTCACACGTACCGGCGGATCAGACGGACACCTTGTCGGTCTCCGTCTCGACGCCCCCCACCGGCCGGCGGTCGGCGGCCAGCTTCTCCTTCACCACGGCGACCACGATCACGACCGCCGCCACGAGCAGTGACAGCAGTACGGTGGTCCGCCCGCTGTTCGGGCCCTCGGTGTCGGTCAGCATGTAGCCGAGGACGAACACGATCAGCGCGGCCGTGGCCCAGGTCAGGTACGGGTACAGCCACATCTTCACGACGAGCTTCTCCGGGGCCTCGGCCTGGATGATCCTCCGCATGCGCAGCTGCGAGAAGCAGATGACCAGCCAGACGAACAGGGCGACCGCACCACTGGAGTTGACCAGGAAGTTGAAGATCGTGTCCGGGTACTTGTAGTTGAAGAACACGGCGACGAAGCCGAACACGACGGAGGAGACGATCGCGGTCATCGGCACACCGCGCGAGGTGGTCCGGGCGAACGCCTTCGGCGCGTCACCGCGCTCGCCGAGCGAGAAGGCCATCCGCGAGGCGGTGTAGAGACCCGAGTTGAGGCAGGACAGCACCGAGGTCAGCACGATGACGTTCATGATCTGACCGGCGTGCGCGATGCCGAGCGAGTCGAGGGCGGCGACGTACGAGCCCTGCTTCTCGATGGAGGGGTCGTTCCACGGCAGCAGGGAGACGACCACCAGGATGGAGCCGAGGTAGAAGACGCCGATCCGCCAGATGATGCTGTTGGTGGACTTGGTGACCGCCTTCTGCGGGTCCTCCGACTCGCCGGCCGCCAGCGTCGCGATCTCGCTGCCCATGAAGGAGAAGACGACGAGCAGCACACCGGTGAGGATGGCGCCGGGGCCGTGGGGCAGGAAGCCGCCGTGGTCGGTGAGGTTGCCGAGGCCTGCCTTGTCGCTGTGCGCGCCGGGCAGCACACCGAAGACGGCGAGGGCGCCTATCACGATGAACGCGGCGATCGCGACGACCTTGATCCCGGCGAACCAGAACTCGAACTCGCCGTAGGAGCCGACGGAGACCAGGTTGGTGGCGGTGAGCACGATCATCACGATCAGCGCCCAGCCCCACTGCGGGACCGCGGGGATCCAGCCGGCGAGGATCTTGGCGCCGGCGGTGGCCTCCACGGCCAGCACCACCACCCAGAAGAACCAGTACAGCCAGCCGATGGAGAACCCGGCCCAGCGGCCGAGCGCGCGGTCGGCGTGCGCGGAGAAGGAGCCGGAGGTGGGATTGGCGGCGGACATCTCGCCCAGCATCCGCATCACCAGCACCACGAGCGTGCCGACGAGGGCGTAGGAGAGGAGGATGCCGGGCCCTGCGGTGGCGATACCGGTGCTGGAGCCGACGAACAGTCCGGCACCGATCACACCGCCGATGGCGATCATCGACAGATGCCGGTTCTTGAGTCCTGCCTGAAGTCCGGAACCAGGGGTCATGGACGGATTTCCTTTGCGCCGGTGGAGCGGTTTCCCGTACGCGGGGGGACGCCGTTGTGCGGCCTTGTACGAGTCGGTCCAGTGAATCCGAGGCAAAGAAATTCGGGAACCTTTGATTCCGGATCGTTACTTGAGGTTCCCCTGAGGTTCTATGGTCTGACTCACACTTTTCCCTCCCGGCACCCGAGTGCTGCTGCCCCGAAACGCCCGTGTCACACTCGTCCCATGCGTGTGTATCTCGGCTCGGACCATGCGGGCTTCGAACTCAAGAACCACCTCGTCGAATGGCTCAAGGCGGCGGGCCACGACCCCGTCGACTGCGGTCCCCACATCTACGACGCCCAGGACGACTACCCGCCCTTCTGCCTGCGCGCCGCGGAGCGCACGGCCGCGGACCCCGACTCCCTCGGCGTCGTGATCGGCGGCTCGGGCAACGGCGAGCAGATCGCCGCGAACAAGGTGAAGGGCGTCCGGGCGGCCCTGGCCTGGAGCGAGGAGACGGCCTCCCTCGGCCGCCAGCACAACAACGCCAACGTCGTGGCGGTGGGCGCGCGCATGCACACCCAGGAGGAGGCGACCAAGTTCGTCGAGACGTTCCTGGGCACGCCGTTCTCCGGCGACGAGCGCCACGCCCGCCGGATCGACATGCTCTCGGCCTACGAGACGACGGGCGACCTGCCGCCCATCCCGGCCCACCACCCCCAGCAGGACTGAGCGACCGGGGACTGCCGCCCCCGGACCCCCGCTTCGGCCTGAACGGCCTCGTCCGCAATCGCCGGACGGGCTGAGCAGTCCCGACGGAGCCGTCGGGGTGCAGGGGCGGAGCCCCGCGGGGGGTACAGGGGCGGAGCCTTGCGGGGGGTGCAGGGGCGGAGCCTTGCGGGGGGTGCAGGGGCGGAGCCCCGCGAGGGGTGCAGGGGACGCAGTCCCCGCCGGGGTCTGGGGCGGAGCCCCAGGGTGGGGCGACTTCTCATCTGTCCGAGACGGGTGGGTGGGTGGGAAACCCCCGGGGTCTGGGGCGGAGCCCCAGGTGGGGGACTTCCCAGTTGGCTGTCACGGGTGGGTGGGTGGGAAACCCCCAGGGGGCGGGGCGGAGCCCAAGGCCGGGTGGAAACGGGGCCCAGGGACGACAGCCCCTGGCGGAACCCGGGGCGGAGCCCCGGAGAAAGGGACGGCAACCTTGCCCGAGGGACACACCATTCACCGGCTGGCGCACGACTACGCCGCCCACTTCTCCGGCGCGCCCCTCCACGTCACCAGCCCCCAGGGCAAGTTCTCCGACGCCGCCGAACTGCTCACCGGCACGGAACTCACCCGCACCGAAGCCCACGGCAAGCACCTCTTCCTCGGCTTCCGGGACCCCGAGGACACGGACTGGGTCCACATCCACCTCGGCCTCTTCGGCAAGGTCGCCTTCGGTGACGCCCCCGCACCCCCGCCCACCGACACCGTCCGTCTCCGCCTCGCCAACGCCACCTCGTACGTGGACCTCCGCGGCCCCACCACCTGCGCCCTGATCACGGCCACCGAGAAGCAGGCGGTACACGACCGCCTCGGCCCCGACCCCCTCCGCCCGGACGCCGACCCGCAAGCCGCCTACCGGCGGATCTCCCGCAGCCGTACGACGATCGCCGCCCTCCTCATGGACCAGAAGGTCATCGCGGGCGTCGGCAACGTCTACCGCGCCGAGGTCCTCTTCCGGCACCGGATCGACCCGTACCGCGCGGGCCGCGACATCACCCCCGCCCAATGGCGGGCGATCTGGGCCGACCTCGTCGAGCTCATGCACGAGGGCGTCCGCAACAACCGCATCGACACCGTCCGCCCCGAGCACACCCCCGAGGCGATGGGCCGCCCGCCCCGCGTCGACGACCACGGCGGCGAGGTGTACGTCTACCGCAGGGCCACCCTGCCCTGCCACATCTGCGGCACCGGCATCCGCACCGCCGGCCTCGCCGCCCGCAACCTCTTCTGGTGCCCGACCTGCCAGCGCCCCTGAGAGCACCGGCGCCGGCAGACCGGCCCTGTCACTGCGAGAAGTCGTACGTCCGCACGTCGAAGGTCCCGCCCAGGGAGTCCGTCGGCGTCACCGTCACCGTACTGCCGTCGACCGTCACCTTCAGGAAGTGGTACACGTGCGCGTCGCTGGTCGGCACCGGGGCCGCACCGCACGCCGAGCCCTTGGCCTTGCTGTACGACCAGCCGACGGCGTACGCGTCGGTGGCGGAACAGCCCGTGCCGCCCCTGACCGGGGTGGCCTTGGCGCCTCCGCCGCCGGTGACATAGCTGATCACGCCGCCCGGCGGTGCGGTGTTGCGCTGGTAGTCGTGCGCGTGTCCGCTGAACACCAGGGCCACGCCGTTGTCGTGCAGCATCGACTCCAGGCTGGACGGCCCGGCGGAGACGTTGAGGTAGTTGTCGTCGGGCTCCGTGGCGTCGTCCGAGCGCAGCGGGAAGTGGAAGACGGCCATCTTCACACCGCCCGGGTGCGCGGCCAGATCGGAGGCCAGCCACTGGTACTCGGCGGAGGAGACCGTCCAGTGGGCGTCGTGGTCGACCTGGTAGATCGCGCAGTGCGAACCGCACGTGCCACCCGTCGCGGTGCCCGTGTTGCTGTTGCCCCAGGCCGCGTCCAGCATGTAGATCCGTACCCCACCCGTGGCGACCGCGTAGTACGCCGTCGGGTAGGAGCCCGGGCTCGTGCCGTCGATCGACGGGTAGCCGACCATGGCGTAGGTCCCGCCGGAGGCTGTGGCGGCGGCGGCCGTCGGCCAGTTGAGCAGATAGGTGGAGTTCTGGCCGTGGTTGCCGCTCACCGCGAACATCGGGACGCTCATGCCGGGCTGTGCCCAGTACTGGGGGCCGAAGACGGCGCTGACGTCGATGCCCGCCTGGTTCAGGTCGCCGTAGTTGGTCTGCGATCCGCCCTGGTAGGCGACGTCGCCCGCCGACAGTGCGAACCGGACCCCGCTGCGACCGATCTGGGACAGTACATCGGCCTGGTTGACGTTGACCGAGCCGTCGTCGACGCCGCTGTTGGTGGTGTCGCCCCAGTCGCCCAGCACGGCGAAGCTGAACGGCGTGGTGGAACCGACCGCTTCCAGGGTGGTGAACCGGGGGGTGGCCAGGGTGCCGAGCAGGTCCACCGGAGCGCCGCCGCCGGTGTACACCCGGTAGCAGTACGTGGTGCCCGGCGACAGCCCTCCGACGGTCACCGAATTGCGGTACTCGGTCACGGCGTTGATCGTCATCGGGTAGCCGGAGTTGCCGGACGTCACCGCGTACGCCGAGCAGTTGCCGAGCGGGCCGTAGTGGATGCTGCCCTTGCTCTGTGTGGTGGTCCCCCAGTTGACCTGTACCGACGTGGTGGTGAGGTCGGTGAGGTAGGGAGCGCGGGTGAGATGGGCGTCGGCGCCGGGCAGCGCGGCGTGGGCCGGGGCGGTGAAGGCGAGGACGGTGCAGAGCCCGGTGGCGATGACAACAACGGCCTGTGTCAGGCGTCTTCGCGGCGATCGGGCTCCTGTCCGTGAAACGATCGGTTTCCTCATGGCGTGCTTCTTTCGGTGTGACTTCCCGGTCGGCCTGTGCCGCTCCTCGGGCGACGCCGGGCCAGCAGCGTCACCCCCGCCACCAGGACGGTGGCGAACCCGGCCAGCCGAAGCAGGTTCGGCCAGTACGTGAACCGCGCGACGGCGTGCCGGCGTGGCGTGGGCGCCGCGTTCGCGAGGGTGGCCGTCCGTCCGGCGGCCGACCCGCCGCGCAGTTCGCGCAGCACGTCCAGATAGCGCCGTCCATCGGCCACGGACGGTTCGACGTAGGAGTTCTCGCTGAACTCGTTCCAGCTGATCAGGCCCAGTACGTCCGGGTGCGAGCCGACGGCGGCGGTGTACTCGGCGCGCAGTGTCGCGCCGTTCTTGCGCGGCACCTCTTTGCTGCCGCCGACCATCCGGGCGTCGAAGCCCGGTGCGAAGGGGGCGACCCAGAAACCGTGGTGGTCGTGTGCGGCCCGGCCCATGGAGTCGAGCTTGGTGGCGTGCCGCGGGTTGGTGTCGGGGTTCACCGACGACCAGTAGTAGGCGTCGCCGTCGGTGACGTCGGCCAGACGCTCGTAACCCCGTTCGTTCTTCTCGGTGTTGAGCACGAGCAGCCTGCCGCGCACGGGCCGGGTGATACCCGCCACCTCGGCGTGCGTGTACGCCCATGTCCCGCTGAACACGGTGAGCGGTTTGCCGTCCAGCCGGAAGAGCACCGGGCTGTCGGCGAACGACTTGGCGAAGTAGGCGAAGTCCACCGCGACCTTGGCCGCCGGCAGCGGGTGACGCCGGAAGTCCAGGCCCTGGTAGATGATGGATATCTTGAAGTCCTCGGTCGCCGCGACGGACATGAGCAGCCGCAGCCGCCGGTTGTTCACCGGGGTGCTCTTCCAGCTGACGATGAATCCGTTGATGCCCGCCGACTTCGCCCAGGCGATGTGCGTGCGCATGACCGCCGTGTCATCGCTGGAGTACCGGCCGAGTTGCGGATAGTCGGTCTTCGCCCGCTGCCAGGACGACGGCTGGAACCACTGGTAGTAGTAGGCGAGCAGCGGGACGCTCCCGCCCCCCGCACCGGAACGGACGGCCGCCGCGGCCTGTCCGGGCACCGCGCCCAGCAACCCCAGCAGCAGGGTGAGGACGGCCACTGCCGTCCTGGTGCGTCTCATGTCAGCAGCGCCTTCCCGCCGGACGGCTCGCCGGGCGGTTCCCCGGCCAGGTCGCCCGCCTCCGGGAGGCGCGGTTTCCCGCGGGGTTTGGTCCTCCCCGCGGCCCGGCGCGCCGCGGACCGCCCGGCGAACACGAGCCCGACCGCTGTGGCCAGCAGGAGCACGGCGACGCCCACCAGGTCCTCGTCGCCGATCACCTGGACGTCCACCGCACGATCCTTCGACAGCCGCACCTCCTGGCCGGCCGTCACTCCGCCGGCTTTGACGTCGACCGCGTAATGGCCGCGGGGCAGCCCGCGCAGCGTCGCCCTTCCGTCCCTGCCGAACGGGACCGTACGCACCGTCCCGTCCGGCATGGTCACCTTGGCCGCCGAACCGGTGGCGCCCGAGAGCATCGCGTCGTGGGCAGTGATCGTCAGGTCGTGGAACTGCGTGACGAAGACCGGCTTGCCCGAGGCCGCCGGGGTGAAGCGCTGCTTGCCGGCGTCGACGGTGTTCGTGCCGTCCACCATCACGCTCTGCAGCGAGTACGAGATGGTGCGCGTAGTGAGCACACTGTCGCGGAAGACGGGGAGCAGTCCGTCCAGCCACACGGTATGGCCCGGCGGAACCTCGACCCTGCTTCCCGTGTCGCTCCTCATGGTGGCCGAGCTGATCCGCCCTGCCGCGACCGGAGTGCCGTGCTGGTCGGTGAACGAGGTGGTGACCGGGTAGCGGGCGGAGAAGGCCGCGGTGACCGTGTAGTCGGCGCGCAGCGGCAGCCCCTCGACGGACGGACGGAACGCCTGGTCCGGGTCCCGCTGGCCGAACCAGCGGGCGAAGCGGTAGTGACAGTTCCCGGTGTTGACTGCGGCGTCGGCCAGCGTCAGGGAGTGCTCGTCGAAGTCGTGCGATCCGGTGTACTCGGCCTGGCCGTGGGAGTCCGTGACGAGCTGCGTGCCGTCGAAGACGAACCGCACATGGGAGAGCACCGGAACGGTCTGCACGGTCACGGTCACCATCCACGGCTTACGGTGCGGATGCGGTCGTTTGAGCGCGACGGGCCCGGGAGCACGGTGCGGATGCCGTCGCTCGAGGGCGACGTACGCGGCAGCGGATCCGGTCGCCGTGCACACCATCACGAGCGCGCCGAGTACGGCCGCCGCGCGCTGTGCGCGTCGGCGCCAGAGACCGGCCGGCGTCACCGTGCTCGGCGCCGCCATGAGCGCACCCCCTTCGTGAGCCGCTGCCCCACCGCGGCAGTCAGCACCAGCAGGGCGGCGATGCCGACTGCCCCGCCGTACACGCCGTAGACCATCGCCGACCGCACCGGCCGCAGGGCGACCGGTGCCGTCGTCGTGGCGGGGATGAGGTCGGCCGGTCGTGGTCCACCCCGGAAGTCGAAGGCCCGGCCGAGACTGGTCGCCTTGGTGTCCCGGCCGCCGAGCGACTTCAGCCCCCAGTTCTCCTCGACGAACCGCAGCGCGCTCGTCGCGTCGAAGACGGTGTGGTCCACCCGGCCCCGGGGCACATACGGGCTGACCAGCAGCGCCGGCACACGGAAGCCGTAGCCCGGGGGCGGGGCGACATGGTCGTACCAGCCGCCGGAGCCGTCGTACGACCACAGCAGCGCCGAGGAGTTCCAGTAGCCGCTGAGCATCAGCTGTGTGGTCAGATTGCGCACCAGCCGCTGTCCCGCCGGGACGGAACGGGCCGAGCGCTCGCCCGCTCCCGAACTCGCGATGTAGGCGACAGCGGGCAGGCTGCCGTGTTCCAGGTCCACGTAGTACTGGTTCAGGTCCACGATGTGGCTCCGGAGCTTCGGGTCGTCCACGAACCGTCGCGAGTCGAGCAGCGGGACGCGGACCGTCTGGGTGGCCGGATCGCCCTTGGAGCGTTGCCGGAACGTCTGCTTCGGGTCGTAGTCCTCGACGTAGAACTTCCAGCTCACCCCGGCCGCCTGCAGCCGGTCGAAGATCGTCGTGCGGCCGGAGAGCGCAGCGCCGCCCGCGACCCAGTACGCGCGGTTGGCCCGGGTTCCCCGCCGGGCGGAGGCGAAGAAGTGGTCGAAGAGCCGGTAGCGGTCGGCGGCGTTCCAGTAGAAGGGCAGATCGCGCCGGTCGTAGTGGCCCATGGCGGCGGCCCCGTCCCGGCCCTGGCGTTCGTACGCCGCCACGAAGCCGTCCATCTTCCCCCCGTCGTACTGCCGCTCGATCACGGTCTTGCCCGCGGCGAGGGCCGCGGCCGGTGCCGCCTTGCCGTGCAGGGCGTACGGCTTGACGCATTCCTTGTGCGGATGGGCCAGGTCACGTGCCTGGCACGTGTCGGCGGGAAGGCCGTCGGCACCGGGATACGTTCCGAAGTACTGGTCGAAGGTCCGGTCGCCCTGCATCAGGTAGACGAAGTGCCGTACGGGGGTTCTCGGCTGGTGCGCGCCCTCCGCATCCGCGGGAGCGCCGGCCGCGAGGACCAGCATCACCGCGGTCTGTGCGGCGAGCAGCAGCCTTCCCGCCCTGCGCCTCATGTGGCACGCACCTGGTAGATGACGACCAGAGCCTTTCCGCCCTGTCCTCGGGCGGTGAACACGGCTCTCCCGTGGTATTGGTTGATCAGCGTCAGGGCCTTTCCGGTGAAGAAGGGGGTGCGTTTCGCGCTGTAGGAGTCCCACACGACGTACTGGAACTCGCCGTCGCGCAGCGCCCGGTCGGGGTTGGCGACCGGCTCGTAGGAAGGGTTGCGGCTCCGGCGGTCCGGGCTCACCGACAGCGCCTGCGCCCTGCGGTGTCCGTAGAACTGGAGCACATTGCCCATCGACGGTCCGATCACCAGCAGTTGGGCGCCCTCCGGCACATGTACGTGCAGCCACGTTCCCGCCTCCCGCCCGCCGGGCAGCCCGCCGGAACCGGCGAGGAAGGTGCCGTCATGGGACGGGGCCACCCGCTGCCACGCGGGCACGACGAGGCTCGCCGCCACGGCGAGGGTCAGCGCCACCGCCGCGGCACGCGGCAGCCGGACGCGCCGCATCTCCGGCCAGGGCAGTGACGGCAGACGGCGCAGAGTGCGGCCGGCCAGCACCGCCAGCGGCGGTGCGATGGGAAGCAGGTACTGGAAGCCCTTCACCGGCCAGATGGTGAAGAACAGCATGGGGACGCCGATCCAGCACACCAGCAGCCGCTCCCGCCAGGTGTTCTCCCGGCGCAGCCAGACCAGCCCGGCGCCGGCCGCGACCAGCACCAGCGGGCCGACGGCGGGCGGAACGGACGTGAAGTAGAAGGTCCATGGGTGGTTCGGCCGGCGGAAGAGCTGCCACACGAGATAGGCGCCACCTGTGCGGGACCGGTCGGACAGCGCCAGCGCCAGCGGCGACGCCGCCGCCACCACCGTCATCGCGAGCAGCGCCGGCAGCAGTTGCCGCCACCGCATCCGTACGGCCGGGGTCAGGGCGAAGAACGCGTACAGCCCGCCCAGCAGAACGACGCTGGTCTCCTTCGCGAGCACGGTGACGCCCATCATCCCGGCGGCTGCGAGCAACCACCGCCGGCCCGGCCACTCGGCGAAACGCACGACGCAGTAGAGCGCCGCCGTCGCGCACAGCGTCATGGTCCCGTCCAGCAGCACCTGCCGGCTGACCACCACGTGGTACGGCATCACCGCGAGCAGCAGCGCCGCGACGAGTCCGGCCGTACGGTCGTACAGCCTGGCACCGAGCCCGTACGTCATGGCGACCGCCGCCACGCCGATGGCCGCGGGCACCGCGCGGGCCGTCCAGTCGCTGAGGTGGACGCGCAGCACCAGTGACAACAGCGCCTGGAACAGCACCGGGTGGGCCCGGAACACCGGGAAGACGGAACCGAGGGAGCTGTTGCCGGCGAGGGAGGCGGCTGTGCCGGTGTAGACGGCCTCGTCGCTGTTGAACCCCACCGCTGTGAGGCGCCAGAAGCGCAAGCCGGCGGCGAGGGCGAGTACGGCGGTCAGCGGTATCGCCGAGGCGAGCCGCAGCAGGGCCGCCGAGCCGCGAGCGGGCCGGCCCGCACCGCCGCGGGGGCGGGCGGTGCGGGCCGGTTCCCGGGTGCTGGAGTCCGGCGCATTGGACTCCACCACCGCGCCGGACCGGCCAGGGGGGTCGGCCGGCCCGGCAGTCCCGGTGGTTCTCCTCACCTCGGTTCCCTCGATGCCGGCCTCGGCCGTCTCGAGGGAACCGAGCGACTCGGTGGGCTCTTTCACGACGCGATCGGCCCGGGGGCCAGGCGGACTCCCCAGCGCGGCCAGGCCTCGGCCCGCGCCCCCTCCTCCTCGGCCGCCCGCTGCGGCGCGGCCGCCGTCGGCGTGCTGCCGTTCAGGTCCGTACGCGTCCCTCCGCGCTCTTCGGCGAGCAGCCGGGGAATCTCGTCGGCCCATCCGAAGCGGTCCGAGGCCAGCACCCGGGTGCGCACCCCGGACAGGAAGCCGCCCAGGATCTCCCGCTCCAGCGCTT
The DNA here is from genome assembly GCF_053597535.1 of Streptomyces sp. NPDC001348. NCBI lineage: Bacteria > Bacillati > Actinomycetota > Actinomycetes > Kitasatosporales > Streptomycetaceae > Streptomyces > Streptomyces sp. NPDC001348. The sequence continues at coordinate 143,425 of NZ_JBSFIK010000001.1, forward strand.
TGAGCTGCGGATACGTCAGCCCGCCGATGGTGATCGCCGGGGCGAAGTAGCGGTAGGGCGGGAAGCCGTACGCGTCCTCGGTGTTGAGGAGCATCCGCTCCAGCGCCTCGGCCTGGTCGAGGTCGCGCAGGCCGGGCATGCCGCGCTCGATGACGAACAGCTCCTCGACCCTGGTGGTGCTGCCCATACGGCACGGAACCAGCCGGTCGACGCTGTACTTCGGCGGCGGCACCAGGATCTGGGTGACCGCGTTGATGCCCATGATCGGCAGGTTGAAGCGGGCCAGGGCGAGTGCCAGCGAGCGGCCCCCCTTGGAGTGCAGACGGCTCTGCAGGTTGAGTCTGCGCCACTCGGCGTGGGTCAGGTCGTTGGCGTTCACCGCGCGCAGGGTGTGCGAGCTGATCGTCAGCGGCTTGGGGAAGCACACCGCGTTGCCGTCGGCGTCCACCACCGTCATGTCGTCCGACAGGAACCGCCCGCCGTGCTCGCGCAGCAGTCGCAGGACGGTCGCCGTCTTGCCGGTGTCGGTCAGTGCGGACAGCATCACCCCGACGCCGTCCAGCTCGACGCACGCGGAGTGCAGCAGCATACGGCCGCGGGAGATCAGGACGAACCGGAGCAGCGCCTCGAGCACGTTGGTGTAGACGACGTGCGGCGAGCGGGCCAGCAGTGGTCCGATCTCCACCCTGATCTGCTTCCCCAGACGCACGCTGAAGTTCGCGCCGAAGCGTCCGAGGTGTTCCTCGTAACGGATCGCGGCCGGTTCGGCGGGCTGCGCCTGCTGGGTCAACGAGGCCCGGCGATGCGGGGACCGACGGCCGACGTCCCCGACCCGCACGGCGATGTCCACCTCGTCGTCCGCGATCCACTGGGCGCGGAAGAACTCGAGTTCGGGGAGGCGGATCTGGGAGCCGATCGTGACCGTGCCGGCCACGTCGTAGCGGTAGGGCAGGTACGTCGACCGCTTGCGACCGCCGGCGCGGTGCAGTCCCGCCGCGGTGGCCACCGGGCCGGGGTCGACGAGCAGCCGTACCGGGTCGCGGCCGCCTGCCCTGGCCGCGCCTGTTCCGTAGATCACGCGGTCGCTGACCAGGAAGCGCAGCAGGAAGAGCATGACGAGCGTGGCCGCGTTGGCCGTGAGCACGCCCAGCCCCGACACCACCAGCGCCTGCAGCAGCGGGAGTCGTCCGAGCAGCAGCAGGTTGTTGAGGGAGAAGAAGCGCAGCGCGCGGCCCTTGAAGCTGCCGGAGCCGCGGCCCCGGTAGACCAGACCCTCCACCAGGAGGAAGTTCCATGTGGTGGATGCCTGGGTGGCCAGTGCGGCAGCGACCAGATGGTGCACCCCGAACCGGTCGAACAGCAGCCACAGCGCGGCGGTGTTGACCGCGACCCCGGAGAGCCCGACCAGCCCGAATCCCAGGAATCGCGTCAGTTGCCGAAGTCGTGCGCTGCGGTCGGCGGGCTTCTCGCGGAGCTGGCCGACGAGCCGGTCGCGGCGGAGCCGTGCCACGTGCCGGAGGAAGGCCAGACCCTCACGGAAGGAGGCCTTGGAGTTGCCGGCCTCGCGGGGCGCGAAGGCGTAGGCGACCTCCGCGACGCGCAGCGACGGGTGACGGACGAGCATCTCCAGCAGGATCTTGAAGCCGAGCGGGTTGAGTCTGTTCAGGTCCACCGCGTCGGTGCGGAACGCGAACAGGCCGCTCAGCGGGTCGCTGACGGTCGCCAGCCGTCTCGGGAAGGCGGCCTTGACCATCCGGGTCGTGGCGGTCGAGGTCAGCAGTCTGGACGTGCCGGACAGCCCGGCACTCGACCCGGTGCCCGCGTAGCGGGTGCCGACGACGATGTCCACGCCGCCGCGCATCGCCGTGCGCGCCAGCAGGGCCGCTGCCTCCGGCGGATGTTGCAGGTCGGCGTCCATCACCAGGACCCAGTCGCCCTTGGCGTGCCGGGTGCCGGCGACGACGGCGCCGGAGAGGCCGCCGCCGCGCGAACCGGGCGGGCGGTGCAGCAACCGCACGGGGACGGGGCAGTCCGGGGCGAGGGCGGCGAGGACGCCCGGGGTCTCGTCATCGCTGTCGTCGACGAAGAGCAGTTCCGCGTCGAGCCCGGTCAGTGCCGGGGCCAGCCGCGCCAGCAGCAGCGGGACGCTGTCCTTCTCGTTTCGGGTGGGTATCACGAGGGTCAGCCGGGGTGGGGCGGCATCGAGTCCGCCACCGAGTTCGACGGTCCCGGTTTCGACGGGTGCAGAGGTCAGTTGCGCCATCTGAGGGGTCCCCCCTGGGGAACGCGGGAACCGGGACAGCCGCGCAGCACAGCAGCGGCCGACGTCTCCGGGGTCCCGTGAGCGGGCGTGAAGGAGTACGGCGACCCCTGTCGGCGTACGGTCTCGACGCGGCAAGGGGAACGTGCTGAGAACCTTCGCGGTTCTCGCCTGGTCCATGGTCAGGAGCAGTGGACGGCAAGCACGTGGGGGGCGGGTGCGACGCCGGGACGAGGCTAGCGGTGCCCGTCAGTGTTTGTGGAGTGTTTGGTGTTAATCCGTGAATATTTTCCACAACGTTCACGCAAGATGGTCGCTTTGACACCATTTGCGTAGAATCGCGAGACGAAAAGCCAAGCCGGAACGCATGATTCCGGGGGTGTTGGCCCGGAATCCGGCCTTCGTCGGTTACACCTAAATTAACCCTTTGGGAAGACTGGTTCGCCGATGTGATTTATGGCCAACATGTGCGCATGAAGTCAGACCCGTATGAAGCCGGTCAGACATCGGACAAAGGCGAGCGCATGGCGGCCGTCGTCGCGACCGTCGGTGTCCTGGTGTCGGCGCTGGCCAGTCTCGGCGAGCAACTGCGGCGAGACTTCCCTGACGTCCTTCCGCCCGCGGCGCCCTCCGCGCTGGAGACCCTGCGCACCGAGAACCAGCAGCTCAAGGAGGCCTTGGAAGGGCGCGCCCTCATAGAACGCGCCAAGGGCGCACTCATGGTCCTGCACGGCTGCGACGAGGTCGACGCCTTCGGGATTCTCGTCACCACATCCCAGCGGGAACGACGAAAGGTCCGCGCGGTGGCGGCCGACGTCCTCCAGCAGATCGCCGGTCTGCCACCGATGGCTCCCCAGCCCCCGGCACCCGTATCGCGCGCTCACGTCCGTACCGGTCCCAGCGGCTGACCCCGTGTGCCGGTGCGTTCCGTTGCCCGGCCCGTGGGCCGGCACCACGCCTTCTGCACCACCCTTCAGAACCCGTGCGGCAGCCACGGCGCGACCGCCGACCCGAACCCCACCGACGCCTTGGCCAGCGCACCGTCCCGCAGCTCCCGCACCAGCCCGGCCCCCGCCAGCGAGTCGAGCGAGACACCACCCAGGTATGCCGCCCCCAACTCACGCACGGTGAGGGCGAGATCGGCCGGGTCCGTGGTCCGCGCGCACGACGCGCCCTTCGCATCCCCCATGAGCCGCCAACGCCCGGCGTTCCACGGGCAGAAGGAGTCCTCGACCTCCAACACGACGTCCACCGGCGTCCGGTAGGTACGCGCCTCGAGCGCCGCGCCCACGTCCACCAGCCGCACGTGCAGCGAGTCCCGCACCAGCAGCTCGCACCGCCGGACGTCCGACACCAGGTACTGCCAGGGCTCGTCCACCGGCCGCCGTCGCGCGTCGATCACCGAGGTCAGGTCGATGCCGAACAGGAACCGCCACACCGCGGCGTGCGCCGCCGGGTCCAGCGCCTCCATGTCCTCCAGCGACACCGTCCCCCTGGGCCCGGCCGGCTCCCAGGCAGGCCTGACGCGGAAGCGGGCGTACCCCACCAACTCCCCACCCCGCTCGGCGACCACGCACTGCAACGGCGACGCTCCGTCCCGCTCACTCGGCGGGTCCAGCAGCACCAGCCGTTCCCAGCCGGGCGCCCGCGCCACCATTCCCGGGCGCAGTGGCACCCGCCGGGCGTACAGGGCCTCGCACGCGTCGAGGACGTCGGCCGGCGCGGCGTACCGCAGCCGTACGCCGTCGGTGCCGGGCGGTACCGACAGCCGCACCCGGGTCGTGTCGATCCGCGCGTTGACGTGGTACGTCCCCACGCCGTACCCGAACCGCCCGTAGATGACCGGTTCGGAAGCCGTCAGCACCGCCAGCGGCGCGCCCCAGGACCGTACGTCGTCCAGCTGACGCCGCATCATCGAGGTGAGCACACCGTGCCGCCGGTGCGTGGCGGCCACGCTGACCATGGTGACCCCGGCGGCCGGCACCGAGGCCCCGCCGGGCACCGTCAGCCGGAAGTCGAAGGCCGACGCCGTGCCGATGACCGCGTCACCGTCCCAGACACCGATCGAACGTCCGGTCTCGGTGAGCGAAGCCCACAACTCCCGCTCCTCGGCGGCCTCCGGAACCCCGCCGAAGGCCCGGAGCAGGCTGTCGTACCACTCGTCCCATTCACCCGGGCGCAGGGCCCGCGGTACCGCCGTAGGGCTGTTCGCAAGGTCTGTTCCCATGCACCATGCGTACCAGCGCGTTCTCGGAGCGGGCGACCGAATTTCCGCAGGGTTGCGGCGGAACGGCATCCGGTGAAGTTGACTGTGACGTTGAGCCCCGGACGGGGGATAAGTCGGACCTCCCGTGCCAAGCGGCTGGTCCGATGGATAGGGTCCCGAACTAATGGCAGCAGGACGAGAACGGCGCGCGAAGGCCGAGACGTTCACGGCCCGGTGGAAGATCCAGTGGCACCGGGCCCGCGTCGGCGTGCGCAGAAGCGCGGTGGACTACTTCCGCGGCGACGGCTCGGACTGGATCGCGCTGGCCGGACTGCTGCTGATCATCCCGGTGCTCGCGGCGATGACCCTCGCCAACTCGGTGTGGTGCTCACCGGCCACGCTGGTACTGCCGATCGTGGCCGGCGGTCTGCTGCTGCGTCCCGCGAGCCTGCTCGGGCTGTACGCGGCGGCGGCCACGGCGCTGATCGTGGAGTCGGTGCAACTGGGGCCCTACACCGAGGGTCCGTCCAGGGTCACGCCGGGTGTGGTGCTGGTCGTCGCCGCCTGCGGGTTCTTCGGCCTGCTCACCGCGCAGTTCCGCAGCCGGGTGGGCGTGCCCTGGCGGCGCGGCGGCACCATGCTGTTCGACCTGCGCGAGCGGATCCGGGTGCAGAGCAAGCTGCCGAAGCTGCCGCAGGGCTGGCACCGGGAGATGGCGTTGCGCCCCGCGGGCGGGCAGTCCTTCTCGGGCGACTTCGTGGTGGCGGCCCGTACGAACGGCGGGCGGACGCTGGAAGTCGTGCTCACGGACGTGTCCGGCAAGGGCATGGACGCCGGCTCGCGGGCGCTGCTGCTGTCGGGGGCGTTCGGCGGGCTGCTGGGTTCCCTGCCACCGCACGCCTTCCTGCCGGCGGCCAACGGCTACCTGCTGCGACAGGACTGGGAGGAGGGCTTCGCGACCTCGATCCACCTGGTCCTGGATCTCGACTCCGGGGACTACGAGTTGTACTCGGCGGGCCACCCCCCGGGGCTGCAGCTCAGCGCGGGCAGCGGGCGCTGGGAGGAGAAGGCCGCCGAGGGCCCGCTCCTCGGTGTGTACGACGGCGCCCAGTTCGACCCGGTGAAGGGCTCGCTGCGCCCGGGCGACGTGCTGATGCTCTTCACGGACGGGCTGGTGGAGACCTCCGACCGCGACATCGTCGAGGGCATCGACCGCCTGACCGGCGAGGCCGACCGCTATGTCGCCGGCGGCTTCCACGGGGCGGCCTGGCATCTCATCGAGGCGGTGGCGAAGGACGTCAACGACGACCGGGCGCTGCTGCTGATCTGCCGCGAGGCCTCCCCGGCGGCACACTGAGCCGGCTCGGTCCTCCCACCGGCGAGGAGTGGGGTTTTCCCCCGCCTGGACCCGCCAGCCGTCCTCATGGTCCCGGTGCCCTCCGGATCCGTAGCGTCGGGACGTCAGCTCGACGACGGACGGGAAGGACCCCATGCCAAGCCACTGGGCCGTAGAACTGCACGGAGTGACCCGGCGCTACGGCCGGGGCGGCGCGGCCGTCCAGGCCCTCCGCGGCATCGACCTCACCCTCGCGCACGGCACCTTCACCGCGGTGATGGGGCCCTCCGGCTCGGGAAAGTCGACGTTCCTGCAGTGCGCGGCCGGCCTGGACCGCCCCACCAGCGGGAAGGTGCTCCTCGGCGGCACGGACATCACGGGCATGAGCGAGAACAAACTGACCGCGCTGCGCCGTACCCGTCTCGGCTTCGTCTTCCAGGCGTTCAACCTGCTGCCCTCCCTCACGGTCGAGCAGAACGTCGTCCTGCCGACCCGTCTCGCCGGCCAC
>NZ_JBSFIK010000001.1:149830-241972 GCF_053597535.1 Streptomyces sp. NPDC001348
CGCCGTACCCGTCTCGGCTTCGTCTTCCAGGCGTTCAACCTGCTGCCCTCCCTCACGGTCGAGCAGAACGTCGTCCTGCCGACCCGTCTCGCCGGCCACCGCCCCGACCGCCGCCGCGCCGCCGAGGTCCTCGCCCAGGTCGGCATCGCCGACAAGGCCCGCCGCCGGCCGGGCCAGCTCTCCGGAGGCCAGCAGCAGCGCGTGGCGATCGCCCGGGCACTCATCGCCCGCCCGGACGTGGTCTTCGCCGACGAGCCGACCGGCGCCCTGGACACCACCACCGCCGCCGAGATCCTGGCCCTCCTGCGGGACGCCGTCGACGCGCAGGGCGCCACGGTGGTGATGGTCACCCACGACCCGTCGGCCGCCGCGTGGGCGGACCGTGTGCTGTTCCTGGCCGACGGCGAGATCGTCGACCACCTCGACCGCGCCCCGGCCGCCCGGATCGCCGCCCGAATGGCCGAGCTCACCGCCCGCCCCTCCCGCGCGGAAGCGGCCGCCTGATGGCCGTCTCCAACGGCCTCGCCCGCGCCGCCGTCCGCTTCCGTCCCGCCGCGTTCGCGGGCACCTTCGTCGCCTTCGTACTGGCCGCGATGATCGTCGCGGCCTGCGGCATCCTGCTGGAGACGGGCATACGGGCCACGGTGCCGCCGGTCCGCTACGCCCACGCCCCCGTGGTCGCCGCCGCCGACCAGAGCGCGCGGCCCGATCACGGGGACGACAACGACGCCGAGCCGCTCCCGGACCGCGCCCGCCTCGACGCCTCCCTGGTGGCGCGGGCCGCCTCCGCGCCGGGCGCCCGCACGGCCGTCGCCGACCTCACCTTCCCCGTGCGCGGCCCGCACGGCACCCCGCTCACCGCCCACAACTGGGCTTCCACCGCGTTCACCGCCGAGCGTCTCGCCGCGGGGCGCGCACCCGGGCCGGGAGAGGTCGTACTGAGCCACGGCACCGTCGGCGACCGTGTCACCCTCACCACCCCCGACGGACCCCGCCCCTACCGTGTCTCCGGCCTCACCCGGGCCCCGGCGGCGACCGCCTGGTTCGCCGAGGCCGACGCCCTGCGTGTCTCCGGCCACCCGGGCCGGGTGGACGCCGTCGTCGTACTGCCGAAGCGCGGCGTCACCCCGGCCGTCCTCAAGGCGCAGGTAGCGCATGCCCTCGGGCACCGGGCCCTCGTACACACCGGAGCGGACCGCGGTGCCGTCGAGGACCCCTCGCTCAGCGAGGCCCGTGAGCTGCTCATCGGACTCGGCGGCTCCTTCGGCGGTGTCGCCACCCTGGTCGCGATGTTCACCGCCGCCGGGACCGTCGCGCTGGCCGTCGGTCAACGCGCCCGGGAGTTCGCCCTGTTGCGGGCCATCGGCACCACTCCGCGCCAGATCCGCCGCACCATCGCCACCGAGGCCCTGCTCGTCGCACCGCTCGCGGCCGGGATCGGCTGTCTGCCGGGGATCGTCCTGGCCCGGTGGTGGTTCGGGCAGCTTCAGGACAAGGGGGCGATCCCGAGAGCCGTCGATCTCGCGGTGGGCTGGATCCCGCTGGTCAGCGCGGTCGGCGCGGTGCTGGTCACCGCTCTGTGCGCCGGATACGCGGCCGCCCGCCGCAGCTCCCGGATCAAGCCGGGGCAGGCGCTCGGCGAGGCGTCCGTGGAGCGGCTGCGGATCGGGTGGATCCGTACGCCGCTCGGGATCGCCGCCGCCGTCGGGGGGTTCCTCTGCGCGGGGCTGGCCTCCTCGCTCGACGGGGAGGACGCGGCCAACACCGCCCTCGGTGTCGTCGTGCTGTTCATGCTGGCCGTGGCGCTGCTCGGGCCGCTGCTCGCCCGGATGTGCGCGGCCCTGTTCGGGCTGCTGCTGCGGGGCGCGGGGGCGTCCGGCTCGCTGGCCGCCGCCAACTCCCGTACCAACGCCCGCCGACTGGCCTCCGCGATCACGCCGATCGTGCTGGCGATGGCCTTCTCCTCGGTGCTCGTGTTCATGCACACCAGCGAGGAGAAGGTGACCGGCGAGCAGCAGCGGGCCGGCATCACCGCCGACCACATCGTGACCGCCGATCCGGGTCTCGCCCCCGACGCCGTACGGCGGGCCCATGACACCCCAGGAGTCACCGCCGCCGTCGGCCTGCTGAAGACATCCGTGCTCGTGCCGGTCTCCGGCTCGCTGGAGTCCGCGAGCGCGCAGGGGGTCACCGGGCCGGTGCGGGACCTGGCCGCCGTACAGGACCTGGGTGTACGGCGCGGACGGCTGTCCCTGCGGCCCGGCGAGGTGGCACTGGACGCGTCCCTCGCGCGGAACGCGCACGTCGGGGTCGGCGACCGGGTGCGCCTCTACCTGCCCGACGGGACCAGGGCCAAGCCGCTGGTCGTGGCGACGTACGCGCGCGGCATGGGGCTCGCACAGATCACCCTCGGCCGTGCCGCGCTGGCCGGTCACGTCACCTCGTCCTTCGACACCGAGCTGTGGACGAAGGGCGGTACGGCACGGGCGCTGGCGCCCCTGGGGACGGTGCTGGACCGCGGCGGGTACGCCACCGCCCGGTCGCTGGACCGGGAGCTGAACGCCTGGGCCAACGCGGTGATGGCGGGCGTGCTCGGCGGGTTCGCGGCCGTGGCCGCCGGCAACACCCTGGTGATGACGGTCCTCGACCGCCGCCGGGAACTCGGCACGCTCCGGCTCATCGGCTCGACCCGCCGGCAGATCCTGCGCATGATCCGCTGGGAGGCGCTCCTGGTCGCCGTCGCCGGCATCGCCCTGGGCACTGCGATCGCGCTGGCCACGCTCGTGCCGATGATGAACGGGCTGACGGGGCAGGGGCCGTACATACCGCCGCGTCTGTACGGGGCGTTCGCGGGTGGGGTCCTGCTGCTCGGGCTGGGCGCGGCGGCCCTTCCGGCCCGGGCCGCGTTGCGCCGGGAGACACTGGGAGAGTGACCGAGACGCAGCCCCTGATGACCCTGGCCGAGGTCGAGGCCCTCGCGTGTGCCGCCCACGCCGGGCAGACCGACAAGGCGGGGCGGCCGTACGCCGAGCACCTGCGGGCCGTCGCGGAGGGGGTGCGCAGCCGGGGCGGCGACGAGGCGCAGATCGCGGCGGGCTGGCTGCACGACGCGGTCGAGGACGACGCCCTCTCCGCCCGGTGGCTGGCGGGGGCCGCGCTGAGCCCCCGTACGAAGGACATCGTGCTGGCCGTCACCAAGCAGGCGGGGGAGGAGCCCCGGGCGTACGCGCGGCGCATCCTCGCCACGCCCGGCGCGCTGCTGGTGAAGGAGGCCGACCTCGCCCACAACGCCGACCCGGACCGGCTGGCCGTACTGGACGAGGGGACCCGGAAACGACTGACCGAGAAGTACACGCGGATGCGCGCACTCCTCGGTCTCGGGGGAATGCCGGGGGAATGACGGAGGCTAGGCGCTGACCTTCTCGCGTTCGCGTTCCTTCTGCTGGCGTCCGCGGGCGAGTTCCGCGGCGTCCTGCTTGAACGCCCAGTCCATCTTCGGCTCCATGGCGAAGCGGAACACGCGCCGCACCGGGGCGGTGCACAGCAGCGTGACGGCGGTGGCCGCGACGGCGGTCACCAGGATCTCGCCGAGCGGGTGGTGGAACGCCGGGTGGTCGAGCCAGCCCCGGTAGTCGGCGTACTTCACCAGGAAGCCGTGCAGCAGGTAGCCGTACAGCGTGCCCGCGCCCAGCGTGGTGAACCACATCTTGCGGCGCGGCACCCAGGCGAAGAAGCAGGCGGTCAGCAGCATGGAGCAGCCGAACATCGCGACCGCCATGACCGGGCCCGACCACCACGGACCGCCCAGCTCCTGCGCCGAGTCCCGGTGGTAGAACCAGGCGGTGTTCATACGGGGCACCGCCCACCAGCCGAACACCAGCGCGGCCGCGAACACCGGCACGGCGGCGGCCCGGACCCAGCGGCGGCGCACCAGCTGGAAGTGCTCGGGCTTCATGCACAGGCCCAGCACGAAGTACGGCAGGAACTGCAGCACGCGCTGCAGGTCCAGGTCGTCGCCGATGCTCGGGCTGACGGAGGCCAGCATGGCGATGCCGAGCGCGACCGGGAGCGGCCAGCGGACCAGCTTCCAGATGGGCGTGGTCAGCCGCCACACGAACAGGGCGCACAGGAACCAGGTCAGGTACCAGGGGTCGAGGAGGCTGATCTCCTGGCCGGGGGAGTGCTCGACGTACCGCTTGAAGAGCGAGTAGGCGGTCTCGAAAACGACGTACGGCACGGCGACGCCCGTGATCAGCCGCTTCAGCCGGTCGGGGCGCATGTCGAAACTGCGCGAGAAGAAGCCGGAGATGATGATGAACGCCGGCATGTGGAACGTGTACACGACCGTGTACAGGGCCTCGAGGATCCGGCTGTCGCTCTTCAGGGGCTCCCACGAGTGGCCCATGGCGACCAGCACGATCGCCAGGTACTTGGCGTTGTCGAAGAACGCGTCGCGCGTTTTGCCGGATCTGTCCGCCTGCTCGGACTGTCCTGCGCCCTTGGGGGTACGCGGACTTGGCACTCCGTCCGCCGGTGGCTGTGCCGGGGGGAGCGGCCTTCGGTGCTGGCCGTGGGACGAGGCGGCGTCAAACATCTGAGGCACCCTAGCGTCGGTTGTGCGATTCCGTAAAACCCCGTGAGTCATTCCTGGTTAACGGACTGCTGGTACCCCCGGATTACCCGGAGTTGACATGTCCGGCAGCGTGACGGCGGGCACACCGATCAGTCGGCGTGGGGATCCACTCGGTCTCAATGTCCCGATTCATCCCGACGAATTGGTGCATAAGGGTGTCTCTGCCTCAACAATTCGAATTACCTGCGCACGGGATGTGTGGCCAGGGAAACGAAGTTGTGTAATTTCCTGTGGGAAACCGGTGGGCGCACGTGCGGGTGGAGCGTCGAATTACTGTGCGGCGGACCGCACTTGGCGACACCCGGGCCAACGTTGTGTCACGTGCCGCATAGGCCGGGCCGGTTGGTGGCACGATGGTTGCGGGAGTGCGGACCGACCGAGGGCGTGATCAGTTGTGGCCATTTCACTGTCTGTGGTGCTGCTGTTGGCGATCATCCTTGTGGTGCTGATCAGAGGGGGGAACATCAAGGCCGGCCCCGCGATCGTCGCGGTGCTGTTCGGCTTCTTCCTGGCCTCGACCGGGATGGCTCCGTCCATCCAGCGGTTCCTGAACTCGATAGCGGACTCGATCAACTCCATCCGCTTCTGACCCGGCCCCCGGCCCCGGCCCTCGGTGTCGGCCCTCGGCCCCGGCCCCCGTCGGCCCGCGGGACCGGTGGTCATCGGCGCGACCGCCGCGCCCTGGCCGCAGTCCCCGGGGGCCTGTCCCGGCTCGGCCGCGGCAGGCCCATGTGCCCATGTGGTCCGGTCGGAGTCCCGGAAAGCGATCAGGGCCAGACGGGGGAATCATCCTCCGCCTGGCCCTGAGCCGTGCAGAGCGGGCGACGGGAATCGAACCCGCGTAGCTAGTTTGGAAGACTAGGGCTCTACCATTGAGCTACGCCCGCATGCGTGCGCCGTGGTCCCGGGACCGCGGCACAGAAGGCATCGTAGCGGGTCGCATGCCGTACGGGCGAACGGGTTGGGCCGCGGGTCCGTCCCCGGGGGTGATCGTCCGGGAAAGTGGCCGACGCCTCCGGCTCCGGGATGTACCCTACGTGTCGCACCAGACGGGGTGTGGCGCAGCTTGGTAGCGCGTCCGCTTTGGGAGCGGAAGGCCGTGGGTTCAAATCCCGCCACCCCGACCACCGACTCATGCCACCGTGATGATCGCCTTTTGGGGCGCCGACCGGTCGCGGTTACTATGCAAGCTGCGCCCCCGTGTGTCCCGGCCCACTCGGCCTACGAACTCCTTCGGGCGGCGTGATCCGCCGGACCTGTCTGGCTCCGGCAGAACCCAAGAAGTCAGCCACAAGGAGACCGAACCGTGAAGAGCGCCGTGGAGACCCTGAACCCGACCCGGGTTCGGCTCACTGTCGAGGTGCCCTTCGAGGAGCTCAAGGACAGCCTCGACGCGGCGTACAAGAAGATCAACCAGCAGGTCACGGTGAAGGGCTTCCGCAAGGGCAAGATCCCGGCCCGCGTCATCGACCAGCGGTTCGGCCGCGGTGCGGTGCTGGAGGAGGCCGTCAACGACGCGCTGCCGAAGTTCTACACCGAGGCGGTCAACGAGGCCGAGCTCAGCCCGCTGGGCCAGCCCGAGGTCGACATCACGGAGCTGAAGGACGGCGAGACGCTGAACTTCACCGCCGAGGTCGACATCCGCCCGGCCCTCGAGATCCCGGACTACTCCGGCATCGAGGTCGAGGTCGACGCCGTCGAGGTGAGCGACGAGGACGTGGAGAAGGCGGTCGAGCAGCTGCGCGAGCGCTTCGCCTCCACCTCCCCGGTCGAGCGCGCCGCCGAGGACGGTGACGTCGTGACCATCGACCTGCAGGCCAAGGTCGACGGCGAGGTCCTCGAGGACGGCGTCGCCGAGGGCGTTTCCTACACGATCGGCTCCGGCGAGCTGCTGGACGGCATCGACGACGCCGTCAAGGGCCTGTCGGCCGGCGAGGAGGCCACCTTCACCTCCGAGCTCAAGGGCGGCTCCGCCGCGGGCAAGGAGGCCGAGGTCACCGTCAAGGTCACCCAGGTCGCCGCCCGCGAACTGCCCGAGCTGGACGACGACTTCGCGCAGCTCGCCTCCGAGTTCGACACGCTGGAGGAGCTGAAGGCCGACAGCCGCAAGCGGCTGGCCGACACCAAGCAGTACGACCAGGCCACCCAGGCGCAGGAGCGCGTCCTGGACAAGCTGCTGGAGCTCGTCGAGGTGCCCGTCCCCGAGAAGCTGCTCGAGGACGAGATCAACACCCGTAAGCACAACCTCGAGCACCACCAGCTCGGCCAGATGGGCCTCACCCTCGACAAGTACCTGGAGCTCCAGGGCAAGACCGCCGAGGAGTTCGAGACCGAGACCCGCGAGGCCGCGGTCAAGGGCATCAAGACCCAGTTCGTCCTCGACGAGCTGGTCAAGGTGGAGAAGCTCAACGTCAACCAGGAGGAGCTCACCGAGCACCTCATGCGGCGTGCGGCCTCCTCCGGCATGTCCCCCGACCAGTTCGCCCAGGCCGTCGTCGAGGGTGGCCAGGTGCCCCTCCTCGTCGGCGAGGTCGCCCGCGGCAAGGCCCTGGCCGTCGTGGTCGAGGCCGCCACGGTGAAGGACACCAACGGCGAGATCGTCGACCTGGACGACGAGGAGGAGACCGAGACGGCCGAGGCCGCCGAGGCTCCGGCCGCCGAGGCCGCTGAGGCCGCTGAGGCTCCGGCCGCCGAGGAGAAGACCGAGGGCTGAGCCCTACGGCGCCTCCGAAGCACTCGGAACGGGCCCCGGGGACATCGTTCCCCGGGGCCCGTTCGCCTGCCTGGAGGCCGTACCCCGCACCGCTTCCCACGGCCGCCGCCCCCGCCGATCCGCCGGAGGTCTCCGCTACGCCCCCGGCGAACACCCACATCTCCGGGATTCCCCGAAGGGACCAGCGCGTTAGGGTCCATGAGTACGAGGGCAAGGGGACTGGAGTCCCCGGGCAAGCCCCCGGACGGGAACACGTGAGACGGCCCGGCGCCGTCGTAAAGACGAGCAGGTGGATACGTGACGAATCTGATGCCCTCCGCCGCCGGCGAGCCTTCCATCGGTGGTGGCCTCGGTGACCAGGTCTACAACCGGCTGCTCGGCGAGCGGATCATCTTCCTCGGCCAGCAGGTTGACGACGACATCGCCAACAAGATCACCGCACAGCTGCTGCTCCTTGCCGCGGACCCGGACAAGGACATCTACCTCTACATCAACAGCCCCGGCGGCTCGGTGACGGCCGGCATGGCGATCTACGACACCATGCAGTACATCCCGAACGACGTGGTCACGATCGGCATGGGCATGGCGGCCTCGATGGGGCAGTTCCTGCTCACCGGCGGCACCGCCGGCAAGCGCTTCGCCCTGCCGCACACGGACATCATGATGCACCAGGGCTCCGCGGGCCTCGGCGGTACGGTCTCGGACATCAAGATCCAGGCCCAGTACCTGCTGCGCACCAAGAAGACCATGACCGAGCTGACCGCGCTGCACTCCGGCCAGTCGGTCGAGACGATCCTCCGCGACGCCGACCGCGACCGCTGGTTCACCCCCGAAGAGGCCAAGGAGTACGGTCTCATCGACGAGATCATCACGAACGCCTCGGGTATTCCGGGAGGCGGCGGCACCGGTGCCTGACCGGTCCGGCTTCGCCACGCACCGCCGATACTCCAGCCCCCAGAACGCCACCAGGACGGTGAACACCCCCATGAGCAACTTCCCCGGCGCCGCGAGCGGCCTGTACGACGGGCCGCGCCCCGAGGGCCGCTATGTGATCCCGCGTTTCGTCGAGCGCACCTCCCAGGGCGTCCGCGAGTACGACCCGTACGCGAAGCTCTTCGAGGAGCGCGTGATCTTCCTCGGCGTCCAGATCGACGACGCCTCCGCCAACGACGTCATGGCGCAGCTGCTGTGCCTGGAGTCGATGGACCCCGACCGGGACATCTCGATCTACATCAACAGCCCCGGCGGCGACATGACCGCCCTCACGGCGATCTACGACACGATGCAGTTCGTGAAGCCGGACATCCAGACGGTCTGCATGGGCCAGGCGGCCTCCGCCGCGGCCATCCTGCTCGCCGCCGGTACGCCGGGCAAGCGCATGGCGCTGCCGAACTCCCGCGTGCTCATCCACCAGCCGGCCGGCTCCACCGGCCGCGGGCAGCTCTCCGACCTGGAGATCATCGCCAACGAGTTCACCCGGATGCGTGAGCAGCTGGAGAACATGCTGGCCAAGCACTCCAACCGGGGGCTCGAGCAGGTCCGCGAGGACATCGAGCGCGACAAGATCCTCACGGCCGAGGAAGCGCTGGATTACGGCATCGTCGACCAGATCATCTCGACCCGGAAGATGAACAACGAATCCGTCCGCTGACGCGGGCGCGATGTTGTCGTCTGCCGTCCTTGGCACGGTTTGACCGTGTGCGCGGCAAGGTGCACGTCAAAGTGAACCGTGCCAAGGGGGGCCCGAACGAGGGGCCCGGCAAGGTACCGTCGGATATAAGGCAGCACCAGGAGCCGCTGGACTCGTAGCGTCCAGGCGTCTCCCAGGCGAAGGGGAAGCACACCGTGGCACGCATCGGTGACGGCGGCGATCTGCTCAAGTGCTCGTTCTGCGGCAAGAGCCAGAAGCAGGTCAAGAAGCTCATCGCAGGGCCCGGTGTGTACATCTGCGACGAGTGCATCGACCTCTGCAACGAGATCATCGAGGAGGAGCTCGCGGAGACCAGCGAGGTGCGCTGGGAGGAGCTCCCGAAGCCCCGCGAGATCTACGAGTTCCTCGAGGGGTACGTGGTCGGGCAGGAGGCCGCCAAGAAGGCGCTCTCGGTCGCGGTGTACAACCACTACAAGCGGGTCCAGGCCGGTGAGAACGGCGGCGCGCAGAGCCGGGACGACGCCATCGAGCTGGCGAAGTCCAACATCCTCCTGCTGGGCCCCACCGGGTCGGGCAAGACGCTGCTCGCCCAGACCCTGGCCCGCATGCTGAACGTCCCGTTCGCGATCGCCGACGCGACCGCGCTCACGGAGGCGGGGTACGTCGGCGAGGACGTCGAGAACATCCTCCTCAAGCTGATCCAGGCGGCGGACTACGACGTCAAGAAGGCCGAGACCGGGATCATCTACATCGACGAGATCGACAAGGTGGCCCGGAAGAGCGAGAACCCGTCGATCACCCGTGATGTCTCGGGCGAGGGCGTCCAGCAGGCGCTGCTGAAGATCCTCGAGGGCACCACCGCCTCCGTCCCTCCCCAGGGTGGCCGCAAGCACCCCCACCAGGAGTTCATCCAGATCGACACGACGAACGTCCTGTTCATCGTGGGCGGCGCCTTCGCCGGCCTGGACAAGATCATCGAGTCCAGGGCGGGCGCGAAGGGCATCGGCTTCGGCGCGACGATCCGCTCCAAGCGCGAGCTGGAGGCCAAGGACGTCTTCGAGGACGTCATGCCGGAGGACCTGGTCAAGTTCGGCATGATCCCCGAGTTCATCGGCCGTCTCCCCGTGATCACCTCGGTCCACAACCTCGACCGGGAGGCCCTGCTCCAGATCCTGGTCGAGCCCCGCAACGCCCTGGTGAAGCAGTACCAGCGCCTCTTCGAACTCGACGGCGTGGAACTCGACTTCGAACGCGAGGCCCTCGAGGCCATCGCCGACCAGGCCATCCTCCGCCAGACCGGCGCCCGCGGCCTGCGCGCCATCATGGAGGAGGTCCTCATGTCGGTGATGTACGAGGTGCCCTCCCGCAAGGACGTCGCCCGCGTCGTCATCACCCCGGACGTCGTCCACTCCAACGTCAACCCGACCCTGATCCCCCGGGACGCCCGGGGGCGGGGCTCCGGCGAGCAGAAGACGGCGTAAGAGCCCGGGGCATCGCCCCCTGATGCGGAAAGGCCGCCACCTCTTACGAGGTGGCGGCCTTTCCGCATCATTTCCGGTCCCGCGGGTCCGTTCGGCGGCAGGTGGGTCAGTGGGCGCGGATGCAGGCCTCGGAAGCGATCCCGTTCTCGACCCCGATCTCGACGAGCCCTCCCCAGCAATAAGGGTTCGGGGACCAGCCCGCCAAATGAAGGGCCTTGTTCGAACAGGCGCCCTTCACCTTGGGGCCCACCACATAGCCGTGGGCCGCCACATAATTGGTGCAGCCGCTGTAGTAACTGGCCGCTGCCGCCGGTGTGGCCGCTGCCGCCGGTGTGGCCGCTGCCGCCGGCGTGGCCGCTGCGACCGGTACGAGGACGGCGGCCGCCGTGAAGCCCGCCGCTGCCAGCGCCTGGCCCACCCGCAGTGATCTCATAGCAACTCCTCTGTTCCGTGGAGCCCTTTCTGACGCGGACAAGACAAACATAATTCGGTCGTGTGTGCGGATGGAATTGTGTGGCTCTTGGCTGGAATGCTCTGTTGTGCGGGGGCATGCTCATCAGTGGAGACAGGGTGTGGGAACCGGGCGGACCGGCACCTACTGCGCAGAGCACTGTGGTGAGCCGTCCGGCCGAGGGGGAGACGGGTGCTTGCTGCAGATGCCGATCTGGCTGATTTCCCTTGCCGGGTGCGAGGCCTTCGTGCGATGCGTACGCGCCCTCGTGCTGCTTCCTGATGGCGCCTCCGGTTGCGTGCATGAGGCGCGGGAAAGGGCCGCTTGACCGGGGCCCTTTCCTGAGACGACTGGCGGCGTCAGGCCTTGGCGCGTACGTCGTTGCGGACCTTGGCGGCCAGGTCGGCGGCGTCCGCAAGTGGGGTGGTCTTACCCGCGACCACGCTCGCGACGTCGTACGAGAACACGTAGGCGATGGTGCTGCGGTCGCCCCAGACGCAGAACGGCATCTTGGTGGTCTTGCCTGAGTCTTTGCCCTCGAGGTACTGGCACTTCATGACGCCGTTGGAGAAGCCGGAAGGACTGACCTTCTCGGGGCTGCCCACGAACTTGCCGTCCGAGGAGTCGGAGCTCTTCTCGGACTCCTTCCTCATCTGGGCGAGCATGGCGTCCACAACGGCCTCCGGGTCGTCGATCGTCCCGTACACACCGGAAAACAGCAGTTGCTTCACGGTGGCGCCGGACCCCGAGGAGTAGCCCGCGCTGACGTCCTTGGGGTTGTGGACGCCCCACGACTCCGCGTCCTTGAGGTCGCTGTTGCTCATCTTTCCGATGCCGGAGTCGGCCTTCTTGTACTCGCCGCCGAGGATCGTGGCCGGCGTCGTCAGCTTGTGCGGGCCGTCGTCCGCGACGTCCGAGCCGCTGTTCCCGCTGAGCAGGAAGGCCGCGCCCACCGCGATCGCGGCCACGACCGCCACGCCGCCGATGATCAGGCCCGTCTTCTTCCTGCCGCCCTCGGGCACGGGCGGCTGCGGGACGGTGGGGTAGGGCTGCTGGCCGTACGGCTGCTGGCCGTAGGGGTTCGGCTGCTGCGGCGCACCCTGCTGCGGGTAGCCGTACCCGGGCTGGGCCGGAGGGGCCTGCTGGGGGTAGCCGTAGCCGGGCTGGGGGGTCTGCGGCGGCTGGCCGTAGGGCCCCGGCTGGCCGTAAGGTCCAGGCTGCCCCTGCTGGCCGTACGGTCCAGGCTGCTGGGGCGGCTGGCCGTACGGGCCCGGCTGGTTGTGACTCATTTCTGGGTTCCCCTCCAGACTGCTTATGTGTTCCTGACATCCTGGCCCAGCCGCCGGAGGCACACCGCATCGGGGCCCCCACCGTTACAGAACAAACGCGTTTCGGGACCACCCCGTGACGCCTCTAAACTGACCCCGTGACCGAGAACGCTCAGCAGCAGCCACCAGCGCCCGACACCGAACTGCCGACCCAGTACGCGCCGGCCGATGTAGAGGGGCCGCTGTACGAGCGCTGGGTAGAGCGCGGTTACTTCGAGGCCGACGCGAAGAGCGACAAGCCTCCGTACACCATCGTCATCCCGCCCCCGAACGTCACCGGCAGCCTGCACCTCGGGCACGCCTTCGAGCACACGCTCATCGACGCCCTCACGCGGCGCAAGCGCATGCAGGGTTACGAGACGCTGTGGCAGCCGGGCATGGACCACGCCGGCATCGCCACGCAGAACGTCGTCGAGCGCGAGCTGGGCAAGGAGGGCAAGTCCCGGCACGACCTCGGCCGGGAGGCCTTCGTCGAGCGGGTCTGGCAGTGGAAGGCCGAGTCCGGCGGGCAGATCAGCGGGCAGATGCGGCGCCTGGGAGACGGTGTCGCCTGGTCGCGTGAGCGGTTCACCATGGACGAGGGGCTGTCCCAGGCCGTCCAGACCATCTTCAAGCGGCTCTACGACGACGAGCTGATCTACCGCGCCGAGCGCATCATCAACTGGTGCCCCCGGTGTCTGACGGCCATCTCGGACATCGAGGTCGAGTACCAGGACGACGACGGCGAGCTCGTCTCCATGAAGTACGGCGAGGGCGACGACACCATCGTCGTCGCCACCACCCGTGCCGAGACGATGCTCGGTGACACCGCCGTCGCCGTCCACCCCGAGGACGAGCGGTACAAGCACCTGGTCGGCAAGCTCATCAGGCTGCCGCTGACCGACCGCTCCATCCCGGTCGTCGCGGACGAGCACGTCGACCCCGAGTTCGGCACCGGCGCGGTCAAGGTCACCCCGGCCCACGACCCGAACGACTTCGAGATCGGCCAGCGCCACGACCTGCCGTCCCTGACCGTCATGGACGAGCACGCGGTCATCACGGCCCACGGCCCCTTCCAGGGCCTGGACCGGCTCGAGGCCCGCTCCGCCATCGTCGCCGCGCTGCGCGCCGAGGGCCGGATCGTCGCCGAGAAGCGGCCCTACGTCCACAGCGTCGGCCACTGCTCCCGCTGCAAGACCACCATCGAGCCGCGGCTGTCCATGCAGTGGTGGGTCAAGGTCGGCCCGCTGGCGAAGGCCGCCGGTGACGCCGTCCGCGAGGGCAAGGTCAAGATCCATCCGCAGGAGATGGAGAAGCGGTACTTCGACTGGGTCGACAACCTCCACGACTGGTGCATCTCGCGGCAGTTGTGGTGGGGCCACCGGATCCCGGTCTGGTACGGCCCGAACGGCGAGGTCGTCTGCGTCGGCCCCGACGAGGAGCCGCCCGGCACCGAGGCGGAGGGCTGGAAGCAGGACACGGACGTCCTCGACACCTGGTTCTCCTCCGGCCTGTGGCCCTTCTCCACGCTCGGCTGGCCCGAACAGACCGAGAGCCTCGCGAAGTTCTATCCGAACTCCGTCCTGGTCACCGGCTACGACATCCTCTTCTTCTGGGTCGCCCGGATGATGATGTTCGGCCTCTACGCGATGGACGGCACCCCGCCGTTCCACACCATCGCCCTGCACGGCATGGTCCGCGACCAGTTCGGCAAGAAGATGTCGAAGTCCTTCGGCAACGCGGTCAACCCGCTGGACTGGATGGACGAGTACGGCTCCGACGCGCTGCGCTTCACCCTCGCGCGCGGCGCCAACCCCGGCGTCGACGTGCCGATCGGCGAGGCGTGGGTCCAGGGCTCCCGCAACTTCGCCAACAAGATCTGGAACGCGACCCGCTTCGCGCTGATGAACGGCGCGACGGTGGAGGGGCCCCTGCCGGACGCGTCCAGGCTCTCGGCGACGGACCGCTGGATCCTCTCCCGCCTCAACTCCGTCATCGCCGAAGTCGACGCGTACTACGAGGACTTCCAGTTCGCGAAGCTCTCCGACGCCCTCTTCCACTTCGCGTGGGACGAGGTCTTCGACTGGTACGTCGAGCTGTCCAAGACGACGTTCCAGGCGGGCGGTGAGGCGGCCGAGGCCAGCAAGCGGGTCCTCGGCGAGGTCCTCGACGTCACGCTGAAGCTGCTGCACCCGGTGGTCCCGTTCGTCACCGAGACCCTGTGGACCACCCTCACGGGCGGTGAGTCGGTCGTCATCGCCGAGTGGCCCACGACTGTGCTCGTTCCTGGTGCTGACGCACCGGGTGGCTTCCGTGACACGGCCGCCGAGCGGGAGATCGAGTCCCTCCAGTCCGTCATCACCGAGGTCCGCCGCTTCCGCGCCGACCAGGGCCTCCAGCCCGGTCAGCGGGTCCCGGCCCGCCTGACGCTGGACGGTACGGCCCTCGCCCCGCACGAGGCCGCCATCCGGCAGCTGCTGCGGCTCCAGCCGGAGGGCGACTCCTTCACGGCCACGGCCACCCTGCCGGTCGCCGGCGCCGAGGTCGCCCTCGACCTCTCCGGCACGATCGACGTGGCGGCGGAGCGCAAGCGGCTGGCCAAGGACCTCGCCGCCGCCGAGAAGGAGAAGGCCCAGGCCACGGCCAAGCTCGGCAACGAGGCGTTCCTGGCGAAGGCACCGGAGCCGGTGGTGGAGAAGATCCGCACGCGGCTCGCCAAGGCGGACGAGGACATCGCCCGGATCGTCGCCCAGCTGAAGCGGCTGCCGCAGGCGTAGGCCCCGGTACGTCGTCGAAGGCCCCCGGAAAATCCAGCTCCGGGGGCCTTCGCCCACCTCTGTCACCGGGCTCCGTAGACTGGCCCCGTGAGCGACCTCCCCCCGCACGACGACAGCGACCAGCCCGACCCCCTCGACTCCTTCGAGGAGATCATCGCGGCGGAGACCGACCGCGACCCCGACCTCGCGGTGATCGAGGCAGGCAGCCGCACCCTGCGCACCCAGGGCGGGCCGCCGGAGGCGGACGTCCCGGCGCGGCCCGAGGACCCCGAGGTCGACAAGGCGCTGCGCGAGGTCGAGGCGGACCTGGCGACGCGCTGGGGCGAGACGAAGCTGGAGCCCTCCGTCAGCCGGATCTCGGCGCTGATGGACGTCCTGGGCGAGCCGCAGCGCTCGTACCCCTCCATCCACATCACCGGGACCAACGGCAAGACCTCCACCGCCCGCATGATCGAGGCCCTGCTGGGCGCCTTCGAGCTGCGCACCGGCCGCTACACCTCGCCGCACGTGCAGTCGATCACCGAGCGGATCAGTCTGGACGGCGCCCCGATCACCGCCGAGCGGTTCATCGAGACGTACCAGGACATCAAGCCGTACGTGGAGATGGTCGACGACCGGCAGGAGTTCCGGCTCTCCTTCTTCGAGGTGCTCACCGGCATGGCGTACGCGGCCTTCGCGGACGCGCCGGTGGACGTGGCCGTCGTCGAGGTGGGGATGGGCGGCAGCTGGGACGCGACGAACGTGATCGACGGCGATGTCGCCGTGGTCACCCCGATCGACCTGGACCACACCGACCGGCTCGGGGAGACGCACGCCGAGATCGCCGGCGAGAAGGCCGGGATCATCAAGCAGGACGCGACCGTGATCCTGGCCCAGCAGCCGGTGGACGCGGCGCAGGTGCTGCTGAAGAAGGCCGTGGAGGTCGACGCGACCGTGGCCCGGGAGGGGCTCGAGTTCGGGGTCGTGGCACGGCAGGTCGCGGTCGGCGGACAGCTGGTGACCCTGCGCGGGCTCGGCGGCGAGTACCCGGAGGTCTACCTCCCCCTGCACGGCGCCCACCAGGCGCACAACGCGGCCGTCGCGCTCGCCGCGGTCGAGGCGTTCTTCGGGGTCGGCGCCCAGCGGGCGGAGCCCCTGGACATCGACACCGTCCGCAAGGCCTTCGCGGCGGCTTCCTCGCCCGGGCGGCTGGAGGTCGTGCGGCGATCGCCGACGGTCGTGCTGGACGCCGCGCACAACCCGGCGGGTGCCCGGGTGACCGCGGAGGCCGTGGGCGAGGCGTTCGACTTCAGCCGGCTGATCGGGGTGGTCGGAGCCAGCGGTGACAAGAACGTGCGCGGTCTCCTCGAGGCCTTCGAGCCGATCTTCGCGGAGATCGTCGTCACCCAGAACTCCAGCCACCGGGCGATGGACGCCGACGAACTGGCCGCGATCGCCGTCGAGGTGTTCGGCGAGGAGCGGGTGCAGGTCGAGCCGCGGCTGCCGGACGCGCTGGAGGCGGCGATCACGCTGGCCGAGGAGGAGGGCGAGTTCACTGGCGGCGGCGTGCTCGTCACCGGTTCCGTCATCACGGTCGGCGAGGCCCGGCTGCTGCTGGGAAGGGGCTGAGGGCTCCCATGCGTACGCTCTGTTCGTCGACCCTGATCGGCGAGTTCTTCATCATCGGCTTCGCGGGGCTGGTGGCCATGAAGGACCAGGACCTGTCGACGGCGACCGTGTGGACGGTCTGCGGCATCGCCATGTTCCTGAGCGTGGCACTGTGCGGCATGGTGACCCGGCCCGGCGGTGTGGCCCTCGGCTGGGCCCTGCAGATCGCGCTGGTCGCCTCCGGGTTCTACGTCCCGATGATGTTCATCCTCGGCGTCGTGTTCGCGGCGCTGTGGTGGGCGTCGGTGCATTTCGGGCGGAAGGTGGACGAGGCGAAGGCGAGATTCGCGGCGCAGGCGGAGAGCTCCACCCCAGCTGACGCTGCGTAACAAGCGCGGAGCGCGACCTTGTAATCTCGTGCCACCGCACACGTCAGTAAGAAGGAGCCCCCAGTGACCCAGCGCACCCTCGTCCTGCTCAAGCCCGACGCCGTCCGTCGCGGCCTGACCGGCGAGATCATCGGCCGTATCGAGCGCAAGGCCGGCTGGCAGATCACCGCGCTGGAGCTGCGCACGCTGGACCAGGAGACGCTGGAGCAGCACTACGGCGAGCACAAGGGCAAGCCCTTCTACGAGCCGCTCGTGGAGTTCATGGCCTCCGGCCCGGTCGTCGCAATGATCGTCGAGGGTGAGCGGGTCATCGAGGGCGTGCGCGCCCTGGCCGGCCCGACGGACCCGATCGCCGCGCCCCCCGGCTCCATCCGCGGCGACTACGGCGTCATCGTCCGCGAGAACCTGATCCACGCCTCGGACTCCGAGGAGTCCGCCGCCCGCGAGGTGAAGATCTTCTTCCCGGGCCACGCGTAATCCCTGCCGGGGGCCGCGCGGGGTGAGCGGTCGGCCCGACCCCGAGCGGACGGCCGGCATGCCCGAGGACGACCGGGTCATCGGCGGCCGTGCCGGTGTGTGCCCGGGCGTGAGCGCGGGGCAGGGGCGGGAGCCACCGGCCGCCGGACGGAGAGTCGCGCCGCCGCACGCGCCACGACTGCCCGCTCGGGCCCGGGCGCTGCCCGCGTCACCGGTTCCGCGTCCGGCTGGTTCCTGTCACCCGGGGTGGCGGGCGTGGGCGCTCGTACGCCGTGGCCGCGCCCGGCCGTGCCTGTGCCCCTCCACCGCCTCCGGTCGCCGAACGCATGCGCCGCGCCGCCCGGCCGGGTGCTACCGCCCCGGGCCGCGCCGCCCGGCCCGGGTGCTACCGCCCCGGGCGGGGCCGCGCCGGTCGTGTTGCGCCCGGCGGGGTTGTGTGCCGCCGCCCGCCCGTGCCCGCATTCGGGTGGTCGGGCCACGGCCGGCCGCTCGGCTCCGAAGGTGAGTTTTCCAAGGAATTTTCTGAGGGTTCGTCACCTGGAATCGTCGGCTGAGCTGCGGCGGCCGCACCTTTTCGGCCGCCGATTGGCATATGCGCGCCGATTGGGGGAACGACTGCCCCCGTTGGGCCGTCTCCACAAGCGAGGCGCTCGCCCATCTGCTGACAATGGCGAAGACCCTCGCGCAGTGTTCGTGCAGGCGCGTTTACGATGGAAGCCTTCACGTCACAGCACCCACCTCGCCGACCTGAAAAGCCCTCAAAAGCTCGTGGGAAGGCCAGACGAATCCTGATGGGGAACTCAATGTCGTTCATCGGCCGTGACATGGCTGTCGACCTCGGGACCGCCAACACGCTGGTGTACGTCAGGGGTCGCGGAATCGTACTCAACGAGCCGTCCGTCGTCGCGATCAACACCAACACCGGTGGCATCCTCGCGGTCGGCGCGGAAGCAAAGAAGATGATCGGCCGGACCCCCGGCAACATCGTCGCCGTGCGGCCGCTGAAGGACGGCGTCATCGCCGACTTCGAGATCACCGAGCGGATGCTCCGCTACTTCATCCTGAAGATCCACAAGCGGAGGTATCTCGCGCGGCCGCGTGTCGTCGTCTGTGTGCCCTCCGGCATCACCGGCGTCGAGCGCCGCGCCGTGATCGAGGCGTCGTCCCAGGCGGGCGCCCGCCAGGTGCACATCATCGAGGAGCCCATGGCCGCCGCCATCGGCTCCGGCCTGCCGGTCCACGAGGCCACCGGCAACATGGTGGTGGACATCGGCGGCGGCACCACGGAGGTCGCGGTCATCTCGCTCGGCGGCATCGTCACCGCCCAGTCCATCCGCGTCGCCGGCGACGAACTGGACAACGCGATCATCCAGCACATCAAGAAGGAGTACAGCCTTCTGCTGGGTGAGCGGACGGCCGAACAGATCAAGATCACGATCGGCTCGGCGTACGAACTCGAGGACGACGAGCACACCGAGATCCGCGGCCGGGACCTCGTCTCCGGGCTGCCGAAGACCGTCGTCATCTCCGCGTCCGAAGTGCGCAAGGCGATCGAGGAGCCCGTCAACGCGATCGTCGACGCCGTCAAGACGACCCTGGACAAGTGCCCGCCGGAACTGTCCGGCGACATCATGGACCGCGGGATCGTCCTCACCGGCGGCGGCGCCCTGCTGCGCGGACTCGACGAGCGGCTGCGCCGGGAGACCGGTATGCCCATCCACATCGCCGAGGACCCGCTGGACAGCGTGGCGCTCGGCTCCGGCAAGTGCGTCGAGGAGTTCGAGGCGCTCCAGCAGGTGCTCGACGCCCAGCCGCGCCGATGAGCGACTCATGATTCCGCCGTACGAGACGATCTCCTCTCGTACGGCGGATCGTTGATATAGAGACATAAGCTCCCACAAGTTGCATCGCACAAGTTCATCCACAAGTTCACGCACAAGTTCATCCCGCAAGTTGCATCCCCAGTCGCATTCCAATGAGGAAGGGCACGGCCGCCGCACGTGAGGGACACGAAAGAGAGCCGGCTGCTCCTGGTGCTGCTGATCGCCATCGCGTTCGCGCTGATCACGGTGGACATCCGCGGTGGCGAGAACTCCCCGGTCGACGGCGCCCGGCAGGCCGCGGCCGCGGCCTTCGGCCCGATCGAGAACGGTGTGTCGTCGGTGGTCGACCCGGTCGGCAACGCCGTCACCGCGGTCCGTGACTCCGGTGACCGGCACGACCGGCTCGCCCGGCTGGAGAAGGAGAACGCGACCCTCAAGGCGAAGCTCGGCAGCAACGACCGCACCCGCAGCCGCCTCAAGCAGCTCGACAAGATGCTGAAGCTCGCCGGCGAGGGCCAGTACGGCATCAAGGGCGCCCAGGTCATCGCCATAGGGTCGGCCCAGGGCTTCTCCTGGACCATCACCATCGACGCCGGCGCCGACGACGGCATCAAGCGGGACATGACCGTGCTCAACGGGGACGGCCTGGTAGGGCGCGTCACCACCGTCGGCCCGAACACCTCCACCGTGCTGCTCGCCAACGACCCCGACTTCACCGTCGGCACCCGGATGGAAGGCAGCGACGAACTCGGCTTCGCCTCCGGGCAGGGCGACCGCCCGCTGCGCGTCGAACTCCTCAACGGCAAGGCGGAGGTGAAGAAGGGCGACCGGCTCGTCACCTTCGGCTCCCAGTCCGACAAGCCGTTCGTGCCCGGCGTGCCGGTGGGTGTCGTCTCCCGCGTCGACCCCTCCGGCGGCGGTCTGACCCGCACCCTCTCCGTCACCCCGTTCGTCGGCTTCACCAAGCTCGACATCGTCGGCGTGGTCGTGGAGGCCCCGAAGAAGGACCCGCGCGACGAGGTTCTCCCGGCCAAGCCCAAGCCGACCCCGACGCCGACGGTGACCGTGACGGTCACCCCGTCCTCCGACGCGACCGCCAACGACCAGCAGCAGTAGGAGCTAGAAGTCCCATGCGCCTCAACCGGATCCTGCTCTCCACCGCGCTGGTCGTCGTCGCCCTGGTCGTCCAGGTCAGTGTCCTCGCCCGGCTGCACCTCCCGGGCGCGGTCCCCGACCTGCTGCTGCTCACCGTGCTGGGCCTGGCGATCGTGTACGGCCATGTCGGCGGCGCCCTCATCGGCTTCGGCGCGGGGCTCCTCGCCGACCTGGCCCCGCCCGCCGACCACGCCGCCGGCCGGTACGCACTGGTGCTGTGCGTCATCGGCTACTTCGCCGGACTCATCAAGCCGGAGAACGGCCGCCTGAAGTCGGCCACCGGCCCGATGGTCGTCGTGGTCGCCGCCGCGATCGGCTCAACGCTGCTGTACGCAGGGGTCGGTGCCCTCGTCGGCGACACCGCCGCCCGCCATGTCGGACTGGTCAGCCTGCTGATCACGGCCGCCGTGTACGACCTGCTGCTCGCGCCGTTCGTCGTCCCCGGGATCATCGCCCTGGCCCGCCGCCTCGACAACGACCCCCTCGCGGAGACCACCTCCGCGACCAAGGCCGCCGACATCTCCTCCGGCTGGCTCTCCTCCGGCACCGGGCTGCGCATCGGCAGCCAGCGCGGCGGACTCGGCGCCCTCAAGGCGAGGACCCGCACCCGCACCGCGCGCGTGAGCCGTATCAAGGGGGTCAAGCGGCTGTGAGCACCGGAGAACCGACGGCCCCGCGGACGCGGGGTCCACACCCGCCCGCGCACAGCTTCGTCGTATATGACACATCCACACACTGAGAGGGGGAGGCAGCCGCAGTGACCAATATCCCCGAGACCGGACGGACCCCGAGGGTCCAGATCCGGCTCGTCGTGATCCAGATCCTCGTCCTCTCCCTGCTCGGCACCCTCGGCGGCCGTCTGTGGTACCTGCAGATCCGGGAGGGCGCCGAGTACCAGAAGGAAGCATCCGGCAACCACGTCCAGCAGGTCGTCCAGCCCGCCGTACGCGGCTCGATCCTGGACGCGCGCGGTGTGCCGATCGCCGACAACGAGACCCGGCTGGTGGTCTCCGCCTCCCGCACCGACCTGCTGCAGCAGAAGGACGACGGCAAGGCGGTCCTCACCAAGCTGGCCGGGGTCCTCGGCATGGACCCCAAGGAGGTCATGCTGAAGGTGCGGCTGTGCGACGCCAAGACCCCGCAGCCGTGCTGGAACGGCTCCCCGTACCAGCCGATCCCGATCACCGACAAGGCCACCCCCAAGCAGGCCCTGCAGATCCGGGAGCGTGCCGAGGACTTCCCCGGCATCACCGCCGAACCCGAGGCCGTGCGCCGCTACCCGGCCCCCGGCAAGGCCAACACCGCGCAGGTGCTCGGCTACCTCTCGCCGGTCACCGACGACGAGATCCAGAAGGCCAAGAACACCGACTCGCCCTACCTGCGTTCCGACATGGTCGGCCGCAGCGGCCTCGAGCGCCAGTACGACAAGGCGCTGCGCGGCAAGGCCGGCGTCACCCGCTACGAGGTCGACAACCTCGGCCGGGTCATCGGCAAGGCCCAGGCGGACGCCGCCCAGCCCGGCGCCAACCTCGTCACCAGCATCGACTCCCGGGTCCAGCGGGTCGCCGAGTACGAGCTGGACCACGCCATGAAGGTCGCCCGCCAGCAGTACGACAAGATCACCGGCAGGAACTACAAGGCCGACTCCGGCGCCGTCGTCGTGATGGAGGCCAAGACCGGCCGGATCGTCGCCATGGCATCCGCCCCGACCTACGACCCCAACGTCTGGGTCGGCGGCATCTCCGGCAAGAACTACAAGGCCCTGACCGGCAAGAACTCCGACTACCCGCTGCTCAACAGGGCCATACAGGGTCAGGCCGCGCCCGGCTCGACCTTCAAGGTGGTCTCCACGGCCGCCGCGGTCCAGGCCGGCTACCCCTGGGACGGCGGCTACCCGTGCACCAGCTCGTACTCGGTGGGCGGCCAGGTCTTCAAGAACTTCGAGGGCGAGAACTTCGGCGACATCTCGCTCGGCCGCGCCCTCGAGGTCTCCTGCGACACCGTCTTCTACGGCCTCGCCGACCGGGAATGGAAGAAGGACGGCGGCATCAACCCGAAGAAGGGCGAGCCCAAGGACTACTTCTTCAAGACCGCCCACCAGTTCGGCCTCGGCAAGGAGACCGGCGTCGATCTGCCCAACGAGGTCACCGGCCGCGTCCCCGACCGCCAGTGGAAGCAGAACTACTGGAAGGCCAACAAGGACGCCTGGTGCAAGAGCGGCAAGAAGAACGGCTCGTACGTGGAGCGGATCGCGTACGAGAACTGCCTCGAGGGCAACAAGATGCGCGAGGGTGACGAGATCAACTACTCCATCGGCCAGGGCGACACCCTCGTCACCCCGATCCAGGAGGCCGCGATCTACGGCGCCGTCGCCAACGGCGGCACCATGTACCAGCCGACCATCGGCAAGGCGGTCATCAGCGCCGACGGCAAGCGCGTCGAGGAGATCAAGCCGAAGAGGACCGGGAAGCTGCCGGTCAGCCAGGCCACCCTCAAGGGCATGAACGAGGCCTTCGCGGGCGTCATCACCCGAGGTACCGCCGCCTGGAAGTTCGGCGGCTGGCCGCAGGACAAGATCGCCCTGCACGCCAAGACCGGTACCGCGGAGGTCTACGGCAAGCAGACCACGTCCTGGCTGGCCACCTACTCCAAGGACTACACGGTCATCATGACCATCGCCCAGGCCGGTACGGGTTCCGGCGCCTCCGGTGAGGCCGTGCGCAACATCTACAGCGCGCTCTACGGCGTCCAGTCGGACGGCTCGATCGACAAGAAGAAGGCGCTGCTGCCCGAGCCCCAGAAGGGCCTGCCGAAGGTCCGCACCGACGGCACCATCGCCACCCCCAAGGTCTCCGGCGACCCCGCCAAGGACATCCAGGCCACCCCGTCCGGCTCCCCGTCCCCGGGCGACTCGCAGCCCGCCGCGACCACGGCCTCACCCGGGAGCCGCAACCGCAACACCCGCAGAAGGCCTCGGAAGAGGGGAAGCCGGAGGATGCCCGCATGACCGGCGCCAACACCTTCTCCGTCTCCGGCTACGGCCCCGAGCGGGCCGGCTGGACCCGCGTCTTCGCCCGCGACTCCATCACCCGCCGACTGGACTGGCCGATGCTGTTCGCGGCCCTCGCCCTGTCGATGCTCGGCTCCCTGCTGGTCTACTCCGCGACCCGCAACCGCACCGAGATCAACCAGGGCGACCCGTACTACTTCCTGATCCGGCACCTCATGAACACCGGCATCGGGCTCGCCCTGATGATCGGCACCATCTGGCTCGGCCACCGCGCCCTGCGCAACTTCGTGCCGATCCTCTACGGGCTGTCGGTCTTCGGCATCCTGCTCGTGCTCACCCCGCTCGGCTCCACCGTCAACGGCGCGCACTCCTGGATCGTGCTCGGCGGCGGCTTCTCGCTCCAGCCCTCGGAGTTCGTGAAGATCACGATCATCCTCGGCATGGCGATGCTGCTCGCGGCCCGGGTCGACGCGGGCGACAAGAAGTACCCCGACCACCGCACGGTCCTGCAGGCCCTGGGCCTGGCCGCCGTACCCATCATGATCGTGCTGCTCATGCCCGACCTCGGGTCGGTGATGGTCATGGTGATCATCATCCTGGGCGTGCTGCTCGCCTCCGGCGCCTCCAACCGCTGGGTGTTCGGCCTCATCGGCGCGGGCGCGCTCGGCGCGATCGCGGTCTGGCAACTGCACATCCTGGACGAGTACCAGATCAACCGCTTCGCGGCCTTCGCCAACCCCGACCTCGACCCCGCGGGCGTCGGCTACAACACCAACCAGGCCCGCATCGCGATCGGCTCCGGCGGACTGACCGGCGCCGGCCTGTTCCACGGCTCGCAGACCACCGGCCAGTTCGTGCCCGAGCAGCAGACCGACTTCGTCTTCACCGTCGCCGGGGAGGAACTGGGCTTCGTCGGGGCGGGACTGATAATCCTCCTGCTGGGTGTGGTCCTCTGGCGGGCCTGCCGCATCGCCCGCGAGACGACCGAGCTGTACGGCACGATCGTGGCCGCCGGGATCGTGGCCTGGTTCGCCTTCCAGGCCTTCGAGAACATCGGCATGACCCTCGGCATCATGCCGGTCACCGGTCTGCCGCTGCCGTTCGTGTCGTACGGCGGCTCGTCGATGTTCGCGGTGTGGGTGGCGGTGGGACTCCTGCAGTCGATCAGGGTGCAGCGACCGATGTCCGCATAGGGAGTCCATCGGGGTGAATCGCGACTAGATTCGGTTCATGGCGGATGTGAAGCGGGAGACAGAGCGCAAGTACGAGTCCCACCAGAGCGGCCTGCCCGACCTGACCGGCGTCGGCGGGGTGACGGCCGTCCTGGACAAGGGCGTGGTCGAGCTGGACGCCACCTACTACGACACGCCCGACGAGCGCCTGGCCGCCGGCGGTGTCACCCTGCGCCGCCGCACCGGCGGCTCCGACGCCGGCTGGCACCTCAAACTCCCGGTCGCTCCCGGAGTACGCGACGAGATCCGGGCGCCCCTGTCCGACACCGTCCCGGACGACCTCACCGCCCTGGCCCGCTCCCGGGTCCGCGACGCCGAACTGGTCCCCGTCGTCCGGCTCCGCTCCGTCCGCGACGTACGCCACCTCGTCGACACCGACGGCCGACTGCTCGCCGAGGCCAGCGTGGACGCCGTGACGGCGGAGCGGCTCACCGGCGCGGGCGGCCTCGCCCAGTGGACCGAGATCGAGGTCGAACTCGCCGACGGCGCGGACCCGGCCTTCCTCGACCTGGTCGACAAGCGGCTGCGCAAGGCCGACGTACGCCCCTCCGAGTCACCGTCGAAACTGGCCCGGGCGCTCGCCGAGACCGCGCCGAAGAGCAAGAAGGGGAAGGCGGGGAAGAAGGGACGGGGCCGGCGGCAGGCCGCCCCGCCCGTCACCGCCGGCGACCACGTCCTCGCCTACCTCCGCGCCCAGCGGGAGGCGATCGTCGCGCTCGACCCGGCCGTACGCAGGGACGTCGAGGACTCCGTCCACCAGATGCGGGTCGCCACCCGCCGCGCCCGCAGCGCGCTGCGCGCCTACCGGACGCTGTTCGACCGGGCCGTCACCGAGCCGATCGGCGCGGAGCTGAAGTGGCTGGCGGGCGAACTGGGCGTGGACCGCGACCGCGAGGTGCTGGCCGAGCGTCTGACCGCCGATCTCGCCGGACTGCCGGACACCCTGGTCTCCGGCCCGGTCGGCGACCGGCTGCACGCCTGGGCCGAGGGCCGGCGCGGCGGATCGCGGCCCCACCTCGTCGGCGTCCTCGACTCCGGCCGTTACATGGCGCTGCTCGACGCCCTGGACGCCCTGCTCGCCGACCCCCCGCTGCGGAAGGCGGCCGGGAAGCAGCCGTCCAAGGCGATCGCGAAGGCCGTACGCGACGAGTTCCGCCGGGTCTCCGGGCTCGTCGAGCTCGCGATCGACACACCCCCCGGCCAGGACCGCGACGTCGCCGTGCACGAGGCCCGCAAGAAGGCCAAGCGCACCCGCTACGCCGCCGAGGCGGCCACCCCGGCCCTGGGCGACCCGGCCGCCGCCCTGGCCAGGTCGATGAAGTCCCTGACCCAGCTCCTCGGCGACCACCAGGACAGCGTCATGGCCCGCCGGACCCTGCGCGAACTGTCCGCCGTGGCACACGCGGCGGGGGAGTCCGCCTTCACCTACGGGCTGCTGTACGGGCGGGAGGAGCAGCGGGCGGCGGCGGTGGAGGCCGAGCTGCCGGGTGCCTGGAAGAGGGCGAGGTCCCGGGTGTCCGGCTGAGCGTACGGGGGAGGGCTCCGACCGGGTTACGCTAGACAATCACTCTCCCCCAGCCTCCGGCCGGGGGTGCCCCCGGTCAGCTCACGAAGGTAACCCCCGCGATGTCTGTCGAGTCGGTCTTCCCACAGCTCGAGGCTCTGCTCCCGCATGTGCAGAAGCCGATCCAGTACGTCGGCGGAGAGCTCAACTCCACCGTCAAGAACTGGGACGAGTGCGACGTCCGCTGGGCGCTCATGTACCCGGACGCGTACGAGGTCGGCCTGCCCAACCAGGGCGTCATGATCCTCTACGAGGTCCTCAACGAGCAGCAGGGCGTCCTCGCCGAGCGCACCTACAGCGTGTGGCCGGACCTGGAGGCGCTGATGCGGGAGCACGGCGTCCCGCAGTTCACGGTGGACAGCCACCGCCCGGTGAAGGCCTTCGACGTGTTCGGCCTGTCCTTCTCCACGGAGCTGGGCTACACGAACATGCTGACGGCGCTCGACCTGGCCGGCATCCCGCTGGAGTCCAAGGACCGCACCGTCGACGACCCGATCGTGCTGGCCGGCGGCCACGCGGCGTTCAACCCCGAGCCGATCGCCGACTTCATCGACGCCGCGGTCATCGGCGACGGCGAACAGGCCGTGCTCGACATGACGCGGATCATCAAGGAGTGGAAGGCGGAGGGCCGTCCCGGCGGCCGCGACGAGGTCCTCCTCCGCCTGGCGAAGACCGGCGGGGTCTACATCCCGGCCTTCTACGACGTCGAGTACCTCGCCGACGGCCGTATCGCCCGCGTCGTCCCCAACAGGTCCGGCGTACCGTGGCGCGTCTCCAAGCACACGGTGATGGACCTGGACGAGTGGCCTTACCCCAAGCAGCCCCTGGTCCCCCTCGCGGAGACCGTCCACGAGCGCATGTCGGTGGAGATCTTCCGCGGCTGCACCCGCGGCTGCCGCTTCTGCCAGGCGGGCATGATCACCCGCCCGGTGCGCGAGCGCTCCATCACGGGCATCGGCGAGATGGTGGAGAAGGGCCTGAAGGCGACCGGCTTCGAGGAGGTCGGCCTCCTCTCCCTCTCCTCCGCGGACCACTCGGAGATCGGTGACGTCGCCAAGGGCCTGGCGGACCGCTACGAGGACGACAAGATCGGCCTCTCGCTGCCCTCCACCCGCGTGGACGCCTTCAACATCGACCTGGCGAACGAACTGACCCGCAACGGCCGCCGCTCCGGCCTGACGTTCGCCCCCGAAGGCGGCTCGGAGCGCATCCGCAAGGTCATCAACAAGATGGTCTCGGAAGAGGACCTGATCAGGACCGTCGCCACCGCCTACGGCAACGGCTGGCGCCAGGTGAAGCTGTACTTCATGTGCGGCCTGCCCACCGAGACCGACGAGGACGTCCTGCAGATCGCCGACATGGCCACGCGCGTCATCCAGAAGGGCCGCGAGGTGTCGAGGTCCAACGACATCCGCTGCACGGTCTCCATCGGCGGCTTCGTCCCCAAACCCCACACCCCCTTCCAGTGGGCCCCGCAGCTCTCGGCGGAGGAGACGGACGCCCGCCTCGAGAAGCTCCGGGACAAGATCCGCGGCGACAAGAAGTACGGCCGCTCCATCGGCTTCCGCTACCACGACGGCAAGCCGGGCATCGTCGAGGGCCTGCTCTCCCGCGGTGACCGCCGCATCGGCGCCGTCATCCGCGCCGTGTACGACGACGGCGGCCGCTTCGACGGCTGGCGCGAGCACTTCAGTTACGACCGCTGGATGGCCTGCGCCGACAAGGCCCTCGCCCCCTTCGGCGTGGACGTCGACTGGTACACCACCCGCGAGCGCGGCTACGAGGAGGTGCTCCCCTGGGACCACCTCGACTCCGGTCTGGACAAGGACTGGCTCTGGGAGGACTGGCAGGACGCCCTCGACGAGACCGAGGTCGAGGACTGCCGCTGGACGCCGTGCTTCGACTGCGGGGTGTGCCCGGCCATGGACACCTCCATCCAGATCGGCCCGACCGGCAAGAAGCTGCTGCCGCTGACGGTGAAGAACGCGGCTGCCGCTCCGAGCGGGCACACGCACTGACGTGAGCGAGGCTGTGGTCGGGGCCTTGAGGCAGCCAACCGCAGCCACCGGGCCCCGTGCGCTGCCGCAGCGGGCGGCGGCGGTGGAGGGCGGCGGCCGCTCCGAGCGGGCTGCGGTACGGACTCACCCGCGCTTCTTCCCCACCGTGGAGGCCGCCGTCGCCGCCTACCGCCCGCGCACCGGCGCCGAGTGGGCGGGCGGGCCCGTTCAGTCCCGCTGACCGCCTCCCGTGCCCAGAGCGAGCCGCAGTACGCGCGGCCAGTCGGCGGGTGGTCTGTTCGCCGGGGTGCCGGGGCGGTGCCGGGGCACGCGGATCCGCAGGGCGCCGGGGGCGATGCGGCACAGCACCGGGGCCGTGAGCAGGACGTGTTCCCCGTCGATGCCCGCCGGGACGGTACGGCCGTCCGCCTGCACGACCACTTCCCGGGCGGTCAGCCGCCGCAGGTCCGGGGAGCGTGCGCCGCGTACCGTCCGCGCCGCCTGGGCGGCACTGTGGACACCGACGCACAGCACGCCGAGCCGTCCGGAGTCCAGCCGCTCCCGGCGCCCGGGGCGGGCCGTGTCGCCGGCACGCCGGTAGGGGTTGTTGCTGACCAGTACGGCCTGCAGTCCGCGCAGGCGGGTGTCACCGGC
The DNA here is from genome assembly GCF_053597535.1 of Streptomyces sp. NPDC001348. NCBI lineage: Bacteria > Bacillati > Actinomycetota > Actinomycetes > Kitasatosporales > Streptomycetaceae > Streptomyces > Streptomyces sp. NPDC001348. Next base: position 178,732 of record NZ_JBSFIK010000001.1, read on the forward strand.
CCGCATCTCCAGACCGGGCGCTTCGTCGCCGCCCAGGAGTTCGGGCAGCGTCTGCAGGGCCGTGCGCAGTTTCCGGTTCCGGTAGGCGGGGTCGGCGACCACGGACGCGTAGGTGCCGAACGAGGCGTTGTTGACGAACACACGGCCGGCGGCGAACCCGAGGTCGACCCGGAGTTCCACGCCGTCGGTCAGGGCGTCCAGGGCCGCCGCCGGATCGTCGCGGTCCAGGCCGAGGTCCAGGGCGAAGTGGTTGCGGGTGCCGGCCGGGACCACCAGGAAAGGCATGTCGTGCGCGGCGGCCACCTCGGCCACGAGGGCCTGCGTGCCGTCCCCGCCGGCCGCACCCAGCAGATCGGCTCCGTCGTCCACCGCCCGCCTGGCCAGCTCCGCCACGTCCTGGCGTCGCGCCGGATCCAGCAGCACCACCTCCGCGCCCGCCGCCCGCGCCCTCTCCACCAGGTGGAAACGGGCCACCTTGCCGCCACCGGACAGCGGGTTCATCACGATCCAGGGACGGCGCGGCGCCTCGGTACGGTGCTCTCGGCCGGCCGGGGCGGCGGCACCCCCGGGCGTCACGGCGGTCCGTGCGGCCGCGACGGCCAGCGCCCACAGGCCGAGCGAGACGACGACGGCCCACAGCACCCCGTTCGCGGCGAACAGGGCGAGGACCGCGAGTGGCACGGCCACCGAGAGCAGGGTTCCCACCGCCCGGACGATCCCGGTGTGCGCGAGGGCCAGCCACAGCCCGGCAGCGGCAAGGGCCAGCCCCGCGACACCGATCAAGGGCCAGAGCAGGCTGGTCAGTCCGGCGGCGACCAGCGGTACGAGGACACTGCCCAGCAGGGCGAGCAGCGCCAGGCGGGCCCAGAGGGCGGGCGACCCGCGGGAAGCGGCGCTCACTGTTCCCGCGGCGTTCCCCCGTAGGTCCCGGAGGTTCCGGAGACCCCGGAGGAGTCCGCGGGGCGTGCCACGCACAGGCCCCAGATGACGAGCCCCGACAGCGCGATCATCAGCGTGGACCACACCGGGGAGTACGGCAGGGACAGGAAGTGGGCGATGATGATGAGTCCGGCGATGGCCACGCCGACGAAGCGCGCCCAGCGCGCCGACTGGAACAGCCCGAGGCTGACGATCACGGCGAGCGCTCCCAGGACGAGGTGGACCCAGCCCCAGCCGGTCAGGTCGAACCGGAAGACGTAGCCCTGGGTGACCAGGAACACCTGGTCCTGGGCGATCCCCATGATGCCGCGCAGGATGTCCAGCACTCCTGTGATCATCAGTATGACGGCGGCGAAGAGCATGAGGCCCTGGGCCCAGGGGCGCCTCGCCGCGTGTGCGGGGGCGGTCTGTGGAGCAGTCATGTCGACTCCCTTCCGAGTTCATCCTGTGCATGGCAGGGAGGGGACGGCCTCACCCGGCGCGGGTGAGGGACCGGGCGGCGCGGTGCCCGGCGTACTCGTTGCCCACGACGGCGCCGAGATGGATGACCACGCCCACCGCCACCAGCCACGACAGGATGACCATGACGACGCCCACGGGGCCGTACTTCTGGTCGTTGGCCACGATCGACGCGGAGAAGAAGCGGGCGGAGAACAGCCCGAGACCCGTCCAGCTGACACTGGTGGCGAGGGCGGCGGGCAGGAGGAAGCGCCAGGTGACCGCTCCGGTGAGCAGCAGTCGCATGGTCACCCACCAGAAGAGCAGCGCCAGGACGAAGCCGGACAGGCTCCTCAGGGTGAGCGAGGTGAGTGCCGCGCCGGTCCCGGCCTGTGCCGCGCCGTAGGCGACCAGCGTCGTGAGCCAGGCGAGCCGGGCCACGAGGTCGCGCCCCCACCGTGCGGGAACGTCGAAGAGGAACTGGTACCAGCCCTGGAGGGTGCCGGCTACGGCGACCGCCCCGGCGACCAGCAGGAGCGCGCTCACCAGGGTGAGGGTGACCGAGCCGGGACTGGGCTTGAAGAGGCCGGCGAGGGCCTGGGCCGCCTGCTGGTTCAGTCCGAGCCATCCCGCCATGATCTGCGCGGCGTCCTGGCCGACCGCGGTGGTGACGAGGATCAGGAACGGGAAGAAACAGAGGAAGGCGAGCGAGGCCAGCTGGAACGAGTGGCCGAAGAAGTCCGCCACGCTGAGACGCCCCCACAGCCGTCCCGCCGTGCTCGCCGCGAAGCGCCGGCCCGCCGCCTGCCACGCGTTCCCCGGCCCGGTCCCGCGCACGGCGTCGGAGCGGCCCCTGCCGGGTGGTGTCCCGCGCCTTCCCATACCTGGCAGTCAACCGCGCCGGGCATGCGGTGTCGCGTCGGTCCCAGGGGCGTCGTCCGGGCGCGGACGGGCCCGGCTCAGGCGGGTTCGGGTTGCGGTTCCGGTTGCAGTGCCGGTGCGGTTTTCGGGTCCCACAGTCTGGTGGTCCGTATGTAGCCCCCGATCACCGAGGCCATCGCCAGAATGAGAAGAGGGCCGAACGCCCATGGATGTTCGGCCATTTTCAGCGGCAGGTACCGGTAGGCCAGCAGGAGCGCGGCGAAGACCGCCGTACCGTGCGCGACCAGCTGAATTCCCGACCGGTTCCAGCCGTGGTCGAGTGAGCGCAGAGCAGCCTCGACCGTGAGCGCGAACACCACTCCGGCGACGAGATCCACGCCGTAGTGGTAGCCGAATCCCAGTGTCGCGCCGAGCGTGGCGACCAGCCAGAACGTGCCCGCGAAGCGCAGTGCGCGGGGGCCCTTCCGGGAATGGACGAATATCGCGGTGGCCCACGCCGTGTGCAGGCTGGGCATGCAGTTGCGCGGGGTGAGTTCGTCGAACGGCATCGGGTGCGGGGTGCTCACCGGCGGCGGCGTGTGCGGCCACAGGTCGGCCACCGCCCAGTGCGTGCCGCCGGTGCCGAAGGCGCCGGGTCCGTAGGCGAAGACCGGGCCGACCACCGGGAAGATCATGTAGATGGCCGGTCCGAGGAGGCCGATGGCCAGGAAGGTGCGCACCAGGTGGTGGCGCGGGAAGCGGCGCTCGGCCGCCACGTGGCGCAGCTGGTGGAGCGCGACGACGACCGCGGCCACCGCGAGCTGGATGTAGACGGCGTCGAGTACATGGGCGCCGATCGGGCCGCCGGCCCTGACGATCCGGCCTGCCAGCCACGACGGGTTGCCCAGCGCGTGATCGGCGGTCGCGAGGTACTGGTCGAGCACCATCGGGCGGGTCTTCGCCGTGACGAGCAGCCAGGTGTCACCGGTCTTGCGGCCGGCCACCAGCAGCAGGCCCAGCCCGACGCCCTTCAGCAGCAGGACACGTTCCCGGCCGGTGCGGCGCGTGACGGCGATGATCCCGCAGCCCAGCATCACCCACAGGGCGCCGTTGCCGAAGGGGTGGCCGTCGGTCACCTCGACGCCGAGCGCCCATCGGACCAGCGCGAAGGCGACGTCGATGCCGATCGCGGCGGCGACCGCGACGAACCGCTGCCGCCAGGTCAGTACCACCATCGTCAGCGCCAGGCCGGCGTACAGCAGGAATCCCGATTTCGGCGGGAATATCACCTCCTGCACCTGGTTGGTGAGCGGCCCCGGCAGGCCGTAGCGGCGCGCGGCGAATTCCAGCGCGATGAGGAATCCCAGGGTTGCCGCGCCCGCCGCAATTCTGCAGTTTCTTCGCGAAAACACCCGCGGCGCTATGGATATCAATTGTGTGTTGGTTTGTTGAGATGTGAGGACGGGTCAGGAAGACGTCCGTCATGAGCTCGATCATGTTAGCGGAGCGGCGCCGGCGGATTCGGCGAATCGGTGGCCGTGGCCGCGGCTCCCGCGCTGTTGCGGGGGGAGTTGCCCGGCGGTGCAATCAAGTGTGAGGCACTTCGGAGGCACCGGGCCCGCCGGCCGCCCCGCCCCCGGGACGGGGGTCGGCCGCAAAGGGCTCAAGAACGACGCCCTCGGCATGTTCTCCTCGGTGGTCATCGGGGTGGCGTCCACCGCCCCCGCCTACAGCCTCGCCGCGACGCTGGGGCTCATCGTGGCGGCGGTCGGCCTGCAGGCCCCGATCGTCACCATGCTGTCGTTCGTGCCGATGCTCCTGATCGCGTACGCCTTCCGGGAGCTCAACGCGAGCAACGCCGACTGCGGGACCACCTTCACCTGGGCGACCCGCGCCTTCGGCCCGCGCACCGGCTGGATGGGCGGCTGGGGCATCGTCGTCGCCAACGTCATCGTCATGGCGAGCCTCGCCGAGATCGCCGGCACCTACAGCTTCCGGCTGGTGGGCCTGGACGGACTGGCGGAGGACCGGCTGTGGACCACCGTGGCGGGCATCGTCTGGATCGCGGTGATGACCGCGGTCTGCTACGTCGGCATCGAGTTCTCGGCCGCAGTCCAGCGCTGGCTGCTGTGCCTGGAAGTGGCGATGCTCGCCCTGTTCGCCGTGGCCGCGCTGGTCAGGGTCTACACCGACCCGCCCCCGACGGCGATCCATGTCTCCGCCTCCTGGTTCAACCCCTTCGAGGTGTCCTCGGCGAAGGCCCTCACCTCGGGCCTGCTGGCGGGCGTCTTCATCTACTGGGGCTGGGACACCGCCGTCTCCATCAACGAGGAGACCGTCGACAGCACACGCATCCCGGGCCGTGCCGCCGTCCTGTCCACCGTGCTGCTCCTGGTCATGTACGCACTGGTGGCCACCTCGGCGCAGGCCTTCGCCGGCGCCGGCCGCTCGGGCATCGGCCTGGGCAACCCCAGCCACTCCGACGACGTGTTCTCCGGACTGGGCGACGCCGTCTTCGGCAGCCACGGCACGGGCTTCGTGCTGTCGAGCCTGCTGATCCTGATGGTGCTGACCTCGGCGCTGGCCTCCACCCAGACCACCATCCTGCCGCTGGCCAGGACCGTCTTCTCCATGGCGGTGCACAAGGCCGTGCCCGCCCGGTTCGCCCGGGTCCACCGCAGGTTCCTCACCCCGACCTGGTCGACCGTCGGCATGGGAGCGGTCTCCATCGCCTTCCTCGTCCTGCTGACCACCTTCAGCGGGAACGTGCTGGCCGACTCGATCGACTCCGTGGGCCTCGCGATCACCTTCCAGTACGGGCTGACCGGGTTCGCCTGCGTCCGGTACCACCGCAGGGTCCTCACCCGCAGCACCGAGGACCTCGTCTTCAAGGGTGTGCTGCCCGCGCTGGGCGGGCTGCTCATGCTGGGCCTGTTCGTGTACGCCGCCCTCGTCTACGCGGACCCCGGATACGGCGCGACCAGTGTCGACCTGCCGCTCGTCGGACCGACCGGCGGCGTCACCGTGGTGGGCCTGGGCGCCCTGCTGCTGGGCCTGCTGCTGATGCCGGTGGTCACCCGGGGCCACACCGTGGCGCTCAAGCTGCAGCGGAGCATGCTCCCGCGTGGTCTGCCGCCGCACACCGCCCTCGACTCGGCGAGCCGTTATCTGCCCGCCGACAGCGGGTCCGGGGTCGGCGGCGACTGGTACGACGTCATCCCGCTGTCGGGGACCAGGGTCGGTCTCGTCGTCGGGGACGTGCTCGGCCACGGCATGCGCGCGGCGGCCACCATGGGACGCCTGCGTACGGGCGTGCGCGTCCTCGCCCGGCTGGACCTGACCCCGGACGAGGTCCTGTCCCGACTGGACGACCTGTTCGAGCAGACCGCGCAGGAGCGCAGGGCCCGCCATGGCCCGGGCAACCGGAGGCCGGGGGCCGACCGGACCCTGGGCGTGGCCTGTCTGTACGCGGTGTACGACCCGGTCTCGGGGAGCTGCAGCCTGGCCCGGGCCGGGGAGCCGGCGCTGGCGGTCGTGGAACCGCACACGGGCGTCGTCGACTGTCCGCGGCTGCCGCCCGGGCCGCCGCTGGGAATCGGCGGCGTGCCCTACCAGAGCACGGAACTCCAGCTCCCGCCGGGCAGCCTGGTCGCCCTGTGCACGGACGGTCTCCTGCAGTCCGCGGACGGCCGCGACGCCGGACTCGCCAAGCTGTCCCAGGTCCTCGCCGACGACCGGAGGTCCCTGGAGGAGCTGTGCGACCGGGCGGTGGCCGCCCTGCTGCCCGGGCCGGTGGACGAGGACGCGACGCTGCTCGTGGCCCGCACCCGCCTGCTCGACCGCAACCAGTTCACCCAGTGGGAACTGCCCCCGGACCCGGCGGCGGTGGCCGGCATCCGCACCGCGGTCGGCAAGCAGCTCGGCGACTGGGGGCTGGACGACCTGGCGTTCACCAGCGAGCTCATCGTCAGTGAACTGGTCACCAACGCCATCCGCTACGTCGGCGGCCCGGTGCAGGTACGCCTCATCCGCGACCGGAACCTGATCTGCGAGGTCTCCGACACCGGCCACACCACGCCCAACCTGCGGCACGCCGCGAGTGACGACGAGGGAGGCCGGGGCCTGTTCATCATCGCCCAGATGACGCGCCACTGGGGCACGCGCTACACCGCCACCGGCAAGACGATCTGGACCGAGCAGGACCTCGCGCCGGCGGACGGCCAGGCCCCGTAGGCCCGGACCCCGGCCGTCAGGCACCGATCCGCTGCACGTCCCGGGCCATGGAGGCCGCCACGGCGGACACGACGGCGGTCGCTGCGAGGCTGCCCATCATGATCAGGACCACGCCGACCCCGTACTGGCCGGTGGAGTCGTCCGACCAGTCGTAGTTGGCGGCGACCGTCAGGCCCAACGTGGTGCCGAGCACAGTGCCCGCGAAGTGGCGCCGGTACGCCGCCCAGCACACCGGTGCCAGCAGGGTCAGCACCAGCCCGATCACCTGCCACGCCTGGTACGGGCCGCTCACCGTGCCATCGGGATGCTCGTCGTATTTCTGGTCCCAGCCCAGCCAGGCGGCCCACGCCGCCGCCGATGTCCCGGCCAGCACGAGGAGCCACAGCAGGGGAAGAAGGGGTTTCAGCAGTCTTCGTCGCATGGCCCCAGCGTTCCGGGCCGCCCCGCCGCCGACCAGAGCACGAGTACTCAGACGTCCCCGAGTACCCCGAGTACATCGTGCAGGGGCCGACCTCGGGTACCGCACGGATAATCTACCGACACGAAGGGCCGACGTCGGGGAGGTCCGTACAAGGCGTTTGGGGAGACTGGTCCAGTGTCGAGGCGTAAGGTGCCCGCGGGCGCCTGGATAACCGGGCTGTTGGTCGGGGCACTGGCCGCGGTGTTCGTACTGTCCTTGCAGGCGCGGAAGAACATCCCGGACGGGGGACTGGCCGCCGGGGCCTCAGCGAAGCCCCGTGCGAAGGCCTCCCACTCCGCCGCGCCCAAGGCGCCGGAGCACAAGCTGCCCGCCGGCTCCGGCACCGGGCGCAGGGTGGTGTACTCCGTGGGGCAGAAGCGGGTGTGGCTGGTCGGGGCCGACGGGAAGGCCCAGCGCACGTTCGCCGTCTGGCCGGGGACGGTGACGCCGTCCAAGGGCGCCTACGCCGTCTCGTTCCGGCGGGAGACCGGAACCGGCAGTGACGGCGTGCAGATCGAGAACGCCGTGTACTTCGGGACCGCCAACGCCTTCTCCAACGCCGTCGACGGCTCCTCCCCGTCGCCCGACCCGAGTCTGCGCACCGGTGCCATAAGGGAGCGTGCGGCGGACGGCAAGGCGATGTGGGACTTCGCCACCAAGGGAACGCCCGTCCGGGTCGTCGGCTAGTGGCCGCGGAGATGGATCCCCACAGGCCGGCGCCCCCGCCCGAGCGCGTCGAGGGCTGCCTGGTCGTCGCGCTCCGGATCCCGCTGCGGATCGTCGTGCTCGTGCTGGTCGTGCCGGTGCGGATGGTGTGGGACGTGCTGGCGGCGACCGGGCGGTTCCTGTGGCGGTACGGGCTCGCACCGGTCGGCAGGGCGATCGGTTGGCTGCTGTACGCGCTGTTCGTGGTACCCCTGGGTTGGCTCTACCGGTATCTCCTCACCCCCCTGGGCCAAACCCTGGTGTGGCTGTACGCGCGCGTGCTCACGCCGATCGGGCACGCCGTGACGTGGGTGCTCAGGCCGGTCGGGCAGGCCGTGGCGTGGCTGCTGCGGATGGCCGGCACCGGGATCGGCACCGCGCTCCACTGGATCGCGCGCGTACTGCTGGTGCTGCCCGCCCTCGCCCTGTGGCGCTGGGTGCTCGCGCCGGTCGGGCAGGCCGTGGCATGGCTGCTGCGGATGGCCGGCACCGGGATCGGTACCGCGCTCCACTGGATCGCGCGCGTACTGCTGGTGCTGCCCGCCCTCGCCCTGTGGCGCTGGGTGCTCGCGCCGGTCGGCCGGGTCCTCGCCGTCGTCGGACGGGAGATCGGGGCCGCGCTCGGCCACGCCTGGCGGATCGCGGGGCATGTCTCACGCGCCGTGGGACGGGTCGTCGGGACCCTCTTCCGGTGGGTCCTGGCGGAGCCGGCGCGCTGGGTGTACCGGACCCTCCTCACCCCGGCCGGGCACGTCCTGCGGGACGCGCTGCTGCGGCCCGTCGCCGCGGCGGCGCGGGCCGTGGGCCGGGCCACCGGGCAGGCCCTGGCCGCCGCCCGGGAGACCGTCCGGCAGGCACGCGCCGACGTGCGGCGCATGCTCTTCGGCGAGCCCCGGCGACCGGAACCGGTGCCCCGGCGGGAACCCACGGCCGCCGGGGCACGTACTCTTGGTAGGAGTACCACCGCTCTCACGAAGGACTAGGACACTGGGCAAGCGACAGCCCGAAGGCCCGCCGCCCGCACCCGCGGTGCAGCGCATCCGACTGCGCTACACCAAGCGCGGCCGCCTCCGGTTCACCAGCCACCGTGACTTCCAGCGCGCCTTCGAGCGTGCGCTGCGCCGTGCCGAGGTGCCGATGGCGTACTCGGCGGGGTTCACGCCGCACCCGAAGGTGTCGTACGCCAATGCCGCACCCACCGGTACGGGCAGTGAGGCGGAGTACTTGGAGATCGCGCTCGCCGCGCCCCGTGACCCGCGGACGCTGCGCGTCCTGCTCGACGAGTCGCTGCCCCCCGGGCTCGACATCGTCGACGCGGTCGAGGCGCGGACGTCGGGACTCGCCGACCGGCTGACGGCTTCCGTGTGGGAGCTCAGGCTGGACGGCGTCGACCCGGCCGAGGCCGAGCGGGCGGTGGCGGCCTTCAACGAGGCCGGCACCGTCGAGGTCCAGCGCACGACCAAGAACGGCGTCCGCACTTTCGACGCCCGGTCCGCGGTCGCGCGCCTGGAGAGCCAGAAGAGAGTGACAACACAGAGTCAGCAGGCTGATAGGCCCAGCGACCAGCCCTGTGCGATACTGCGGCTGGTTGTTCGGCACGTGACGCCTGCCGTACGACCCGACGACGTCCTGTCCGGACTCCGCGCCGTGGCCGACCTGGCGCCGCCGGTCCCCGTAGCGGTGACCAGGCTGGCGCAGGGGCTGTTCGATGAAGAGACCGGCACGGTGACCGACCCGCTCGCGCCCGACCGCGAGGCAGCGGCGGCCCTCACAACGGCCGCTGCCGCTGCCACCGCGACGGTGCCGGCGACGGAAGGCTCCGCGTAGGACGGACGTCGTAGCGCCGCCCTCGTACTCGGGAGCCACCTGGGTCGGGCAGCGCACCGACCACAAGACTTTCGCCAGGCCGTAGGCGACAAGGCATACGGAACCGGCGAGACAGGACAATAGAGCTCCCGTGTGGCGCCCGCGCCCCGGACGGCGGCACCGCGCACCGCGCGAGCCGTGGACGTCAACGGCGGTCGACTGGATCGACCCCGGACCAGGCGCGGCGCCCGGGAGCCTGACGGGAGAAACGCCCGCATGCTCGAACCGACCGAGCCCACAGAGGGCTCCGAACTGAACACCCCCAGCGACACCCTGCCGCCGCGTCGCCGGCGCCGGGCCGCTTCCCGCCCCGCGGGGCCGCCCGCCGGGGCGGAGACTCCGGCCGAGGTCACCGCGCCGGCCATACCGGCCGCCGAGGCCGACGAGGTCGAGGAGAAGGTGGCCGCAGAGGCGTCCGCTCCGGAGGCTCCGGCCGCGGTGACGGAGGCCGCAGCCGCCGGCCGTCCGCGTCGCCGTGCGACCCGCCGGGCGTCCGCACCCGTCGGCTCCCCGGCGTCGGCGGAGACCGTCGAGACGGTCGTCCCGGCCGCTGCCGCCGCGGCCCCTGCCGAGGCCGTGGAGGAGGCTGCGGAGGAGAGCGCGGAGAAGGCCGTGGAGGAGGCCGTTCCGCCCCGTACCCGCCGCCGTGCCACGCGCCGCGCGTCCGCCCCGGCCGGCGCGCCCGCGTCGGCGGAGGCCACCGAGGCCGAGGCCGCCCCGGCCGCCGCCGAGACGCCCGCCGCCGAGGCTCCGGCCGCCGTGGAGGAGGCCGCCGCCGTGGAGGAGGCCGCACCCGCCGCACGTCCGCGTCGCCGTGCGACCCGCCGGGCGTCCGCGTCCGCAGGCGCTCCGGAAGCCGCCGCCGAGGCGCCCGCCGAGGCTGAAGAGACTTCGGGGACCGCCGTGACCAGTGAGGTCACCGAGGCTGCTCCCGCTGTCGAGGCACCGGCCGCCGCCGAGGAGGCCGCGCCGCGCCGTACCCGCCGCCGTGCCACGCGCCGCGTGTCGGCCCCGGCCGATGGCGAGGTGACCGAGGAGACCGCTGTGGCCGCGGACACCGCCGCCGAGCCCACGCAGACCGCCGAGGCGGCCGAAGCACCGCAGGCCCCCGCCGCCGAAGCACCGCAGGCCCCTACCGAGGCCGCCACCCCGCGTCGCCGCCGCCGCGTCGTGCGGCAGGCCGCGACCGGGTTCGCCGAGCCCGCGCAGGAGGCCTCCCCGAAGGCCGCGGAGGCCGACGCACCGCGCCGCCCGGCACGCCCGGCCGTGGCCGTGTTCCAGGCGCCCGTGTTCACCGAGCCGAGGTTCCAGACCCCGGAGCGCGCCGCCGCCCAGGCGGCCGCCGAGGCCGCGGAGGTCGACGAGGCCGACCAGGCCCCCGAGGTCCAGGCGGCCGAGGAGCTCCCCGAGGAGCAGACCGGCTCGCGTCGCCGCCGTCGCCGCCGGGGCAGCGACGAGGCCGAGGCCCGTAACGACGAGACCGTGACCGCCGGCCGGACCGGCGAGGCCGAGGAAGCGGCGGAGCCCGTCGAGGACGTCGCCGAGGGCGACGAGGCCGATGAGGCCGACGACACCGACGACAGCGAGGAGACCGGTTCACGCCGCCGTCGCCGTCGTGGTGGCCGGCGCCGCCGTCGCGGTGACGCCATGGACGGCGAGGCCGGTGGGGGCGCGGACGACACCGAGTCCGACGAGGTCGCCGCCGAGCAGGCCGACCAGGACGCCGAGGACACCGCCGAGCAGGACGAAGAGGACGAAGAGGACGCCCGCTCCGAGGAGTCCGGCGGTTCCAGCTCCAGCAGCCGCCGTCGTCGCCGCCGCCGTCGTCGCGCCGGGGACACCTCCGCCGACGCCGAGCCCGGTGACGGCGACCCGGAGCGCACCGTCGTCAAGGTCCGTGAGCCGCGCAAGCCCGCCGAACCGTCCGACGAGGTGCAGTCCATCAAGGGCTCGACCCGCCTGGAGGCCAAGAAGCAGCGCCGCCGTGAGGGCCGCGAGCAGGGCCGCCGCCGGGTCCCGATCATCACCGAGGCCGAGTTCCTGGCCCGCCGCGAGGCCGTCGAGCGTGTGATGGTCGTCCGCCAGAACGGCGACCGTACGCAGATCGGCGTCCTGGAGGACGGCGTGCTCGTCGAGCACTACGTCAACAAGGAGCAGTCGACCTCGTACGTCGGCAACGTCTACCTGGGCAAGGTCCAGAACGTGCTGCCGTCCATGGAGGCCGCCTTCATCGACATCGGCAAGGGCCGCAACGCCGTCCTGTACGCCGGTGAGGTCAACTTCGAGGCGCTGGGCATGGCCAACGGCCCGCGCCGCATCGAGTCCGCCCTGAAGTCCGGCCAGTCGGTCCTCGTCCAGGTGACGAAGGACCCGATCGGCCACAAGGGCGCCCGCCTGACCAGCCAGGTCTCCCTCCCGGGCCGCTACCTCGTGTACGTGCCCGAGGGCTCGATGACCGGCATCAGCCGCAAGCTCCCCGACACCGAGCGGGCCCGGCTGAAGAGCATCCTCAAGAAGATCGTCCCCGACGACGCGGGCGTCATCGTCCGCACCGCCGCCGAGGGCGCCAGCGAGGACGAGCTGCGCCGGGACGTCGAACGGCTGCAGGCGCAGTGGGAGGACATCCAGAAGAAGGCCAAGAACGGCAACGCCCCGACGCTGCTGTACGGCGAGCCGGACATGACCGTCCGGGTCGTGCGCGACATCTTCAACGAGGACTTCTCCAAGGTCATCGTGAGCGGCGAGGACGCGTGGGAGACCATCCACGGGTACGTCTCGCACGTCGCCCCGGACCTCGCCGAGCGGCTGTCCAGGTGGAGCTCCGAGGTCGACGTCTTCGCCACGTACCGGATCGACGAGCAGCTCGCCAAGGCCCTGGACCGCAAGGTCTGGCTGCCCAGCGGCGGTTCGCTGGTGATCGACCGGACCGAGGCGATGGTCGTCATCGACGTCAACACCGGCAAGTTCACCGGTCAGGGCGGCAACCTCGAGGAGACGGTCACCAGGAACAACCTGGAGGCGGCCGAGGAGATCGTGCGCCAGCTCAGGCTGCGCGACCTCGGCGGCATCATCGTGATCGACTTCATCGACATGGTGCTGGAGTCCAACCGGGACCTGGTGCTGCGGCGCCTGCTGGAGTGCCTGGGCCGGGACCGTACGAAGCACCAGGTCGCCGAGGTCACCTCGCTGGGCCTGGTCCAGATGACCCGCAAGCGGGTCGGCCAGGGCCTGCTGGAGTCCTTCTCGGAGACCTGCGTCCACTGCAACGGCCGCGGTGTCATCGTGCACATGGAGCAGCCGACCTCGACCGGGGGCGGTGGCGGCAAGCGCAAGAAGCGCGGGCGCGGCGGCGACGGCCAGGTCACCGAGCAGGAGACCGTCTCCGTGGCCTCGGGCGTCGCCGAGACCGCCGAGGAGGAGGCCGAGAACGAGGCCGTGGCGGAGGTCGCGGCCGAGATCGCCGAGCCGGTGGCGCTGCCCGCGCCCGACTTCGCGCCCGACGAGGAGCTGTTCAGCAGCGTCGCCGAGGCCGAGGCCGCCGCCACCCGGGGCCGCTCGCGCCGCCGGGCGAGCCGGCGGGCGTCCGCTCCGGCGGGCACGCCCAAGGCGGACACCCGGAAGCCGGAAGCCCGTGACGCGGAGCCCGTGACCGAGGAGGCCGCGGCCCCGACCGCCCAGGACGTCCCCGCGGCGGCGGAGGCCGAGCGTCCGGTGCTGCCGGAGCCGGCCGTCGAGGCGCAGGCCGAGCCCATGGCCGTCGAGGACCCGGTCGTGCCGCACGCGCAGCCCGAGGCTCAGGCCCCGGCTGTCGAGGAGGCCGCGCCCAAGGGCCGTACGCGCCGCCGGGCGACCCGCAAGGTGTCGGCACCGGCCGGCTCCCCCGCGGGGGCCGAGGCGGTCGTGGTGACGGTCACCGAGCAGGCGTCGTCCGCCGACGAGGCCCCGGTGGCACAGCCCGGGACCGCGGCCCCGGTCGAGGAGGCGCCCGCCGAGAGCGCCGCCCCGGCCCGCCCGCGTCGCCGTGCCGTGCGCAAGGCCACCGCACCCACCGCGCCCGAGGAGACGGCCGTCGTGGTCGTCCCGTCGGCGGAGGTCCCGGCAGCCGCCGAGGCCACTGACGCGGAGGAGGCCGCCCCGGCCAAGAAGACGGCCCGCAAGGCCGCCAAGAAGGCCACGGCGAAGAAGGCCGCCACCAAGACGACCGCGGCGAAGAAGACCGCGGCCAAGAAGACGGCCGCGAAGAAGACGACGGCCAAGAAGGCGGCGAAGACCACCACCGCCAAGACCGCCGCGAAGCGGACGACGAAGAAGACCGCGGCGGCGGAGCAGACGCCGCCGTCGGTCTCGGCCACCGCGGAGGACTGACCCGGTCCCTCCCACAGGGGCCGTAGCGCGGAGAGAAGCGCGGGACACCGGATCCACCGGTGTCCCGCGCTTTCGTTTCCCCTGCCGGACCCCTTGCCGGCCGGCACTCACGGTTTCACCTGTGATCCACGCCACTTCGGGTGACTCTCTCTCGTATTCCGGAGGAAATCACTTGGCCATCCGCTGGTAACGTGACGGCGGTCCGGGGAGGGGATGCGGATGACTGACATCCAGGACTTAATACCGGCCGCGAAGCCTGTGATCGACGACGAGGAGATCGAGGCCGCGGTACGCGTTCTGCGCAGCGGAAGGGTCGTACAGGGACCTGAAGTGGCCGCCTTCGAGGAGGAGTTCGCACGGCTGGTGGGCGGACGCCACTGCGTCGCCGTCAACTCCGGCACCTCCGCGTTATACCTGACGCTGTCAGCCCTCGGGCTCGGTCCGGGCGACGAGGTCATCGTGCCGTCGTTCTCCTTCGCCGCCTCCGCGAACGCCGTGCGGCTGGTCGGCGCCGAGGTGGTCTTCGCCGACATCGAGCCCGACAGCTTCTGCCTGGACCCGGCGGCCGTCGAAGCGGCGATCACGCCCCGCACCGCCGCGGTCATGCCGGTCCACCTCTACGGACACCCGGCCGCGATGGACAGCATCCAGGCCATCGCCGAGCGGCACGGCCTGGCCGTCGTGGAGGACGCCTGCCAGGCGCACGCGGCCGCACTGCACGGCACGCCGGTCGGTTCCTGGGGCACCGCCGGAACGTTCAGCTTCTATCCGACGAAGAACATGCACAGCCTCGAAGGCGGCATGGTCAGCACCGCCGACGCCCAGCTCGCCCGCACCCTGCGCCTGCTGCGCAACCAGGGCATGGAGCAGCGCTACGCCAACGAGATCGTCGGCGCCAACGTCCGCATGACGGACGTCTCCGCGGCGATCGGCCGGGTGCAGCTCACCAGACTCGACGACTGGACCGAGCGGCGCATCGCCAACGCCGCACACCTGACAGGGCACATCACCAACCCGGACGTGGTCACGCCAACGGTCGCCGAGGGCGCCCGGCACGTCTACCACCAGTACACCGTGCGGGTCCGGGGTGACCGGGACGCCGCGACGGCGCGGCTGACCGCCGCCGGGGTCGGAAACGCCGTGTACTACCCGACGCCGATCCACCGGCTGAAGCCGTACTGGGAGCCGGACCAGAAGGCCGGCCGGATCTGGGAGCTGCCCGAGACCGGGCGCGCGGCCGCCGAGGTCCTGTCGCTGCCCGTCCACCCCGGCCTGTCCACGCGGGACCTGGAGCGCATCGTGTCCGCCGTGAACACGCTGGGGGAGCAGGGGTGAGCACGGGAAGAACACTGCGGGCCGGACTCGTCGGCCTCGGCTCCATGGGCCGTCACCACGCCCGGGTCCTGTCCGGTCTGGAAGGCGTCGACCTCGTCGGTGTCGTCGACCCGATGGGCGACAAGCACGGCGCCGCGCAGGGCGCCCCTCTGCTGTCCACCGTCGACGAACTGATCGGCTCGGGGATCGACTACGCCGTGGTGGCCTGCCCGACGGCCCTGCACGAGGAGGTCGGCCTGCGGCTCGCCGCGGCCGGTGTCTGCGCGCTGGTCGAGAAGCCGGTCGCCGACACCGTGGAGGGGGCGCGCAGGCTCGTCACCGCCTTCGAGTCGCGTGGCCTGGTGGCCGGGGTCGGGCACATCGAGCGGTGCAATCCGGCGCTGCGCTCGCTGCGGGTCCGGCTGGAGGCCGGGGAACTCGGCGACGTGTACCAGGTGGTGACACGCCGTCAGGGTCCCTTTCCGCACCGCATAGCCGATGTCGGCGTGGTCAAGGACCTCGCGACCCACGACATCGACCTCACCGGCTGGGTCACCGGCCGCGAGTACGTCTCCATCGCCGCGCACACGGTCTCCAAGAGCGGCCGGGAACACGAGGACATGGTCTCCGCGGTCGGCCGGCTCGACGACGGCACCATGGTCAACCACCTCGTCAACTGGCTGAGCCCGCTCAAGGAGCGCTTCACCTCGGTCACCGGCGAGCGCGGCTGCTTCATCGCCGACACGCTCACCGCGGACCTGACGTTCCACTCCAACTCCGCGGTGGCGACCGAGTGGGAGGCCCTGCAGGCCTTCCGCGGCGTGTCCGAGGGAGACATGATCCGCTACGCCATCCCCAAGCGCGAGCCGCTCCTCGTGGAACACGAGCTGTTCCGCGACGCCGTGCTCGGCAGGCCCGCCGACATCTGCACCCTGCGCCAGGGACTGCGCACGGTCGAGGTGGCGGCGGCGGTGCTCGAGTCGGCGACGGACAACCGCAGCGTTCTGCTTCAGTCGGAGGATCTGGCAGCTCATGGCGTCTGACAACCCCGCGGCGGCCGGACGCGCCGCCCGCGGCCGGATCGTGATGCTCGTCGACAACGGGGTCAACGGCGACTCCCGCGTCCAGAAGGAGGCCCGCTCGGCCGCCGAGGCGGGCTGGGACGTCGTCCTGCTGGGCAGGGCCAAGGGAAAGAAGGGGCAGACCTGGCGGATCGGTGACGCCGAGGTGCGTCTCCTGCCCGTACCCGGGCCTCTGCACCGCCGGCGCCACGAGTACCGGCGGGCCGTGTTGCGCTCCCCGCTGGCCTACCGCCCCGGGCCGCTGGCCGCGTACCGGCGCCAGAAGGTGAAGGCCTGGCGTGCCGACCTCAACGTCCGGCTGATCATCGCCCGGCGGGAGGGCTCGGCCCTCGGCCGGCTGAGGCTGCTGGTTCCCCGGCTGGCCTCGCGGTTCCTGGACTCCTGGGTGAGACTGCGGCACCGCAGGACCCAGGCACTGGAGAAGCGGCGCAAGACCATGGACTCGGCACTGGACAGGTTCACCACGGCCTTCTGGCGGAAGACCATGGGCGACCGGGCCTGGCGGCGGCTGGACCCGCACCTGTGGGACTTCGAACTGGCCTACGGCAAGGTCGTCGACGAGCTCGAGCCCGATCTCATCCATGCCAACGACTTCCGCATGCTGGGCGTCGGCGCCCGCGCCGCGCTGCGCGCCCGAGCCCGGGGCCGGGACGTCAAGCTCGTCTGGGACGCCCACGAGTTCCTGCCCGGCATCAAACCGTGGGAGTCGCACCCGCGCTGGCACGTCGCCCAGTGCGCGCACGAACGGGAGTACGCGCGGCACGCCGACGCCGTGACCACGGTGTCGGACACCCTCGCCGGGATGCTGCAGGAGCGGCACGGGCTCAGGGAACGCCCTGCCGTCGTCCTCAACGCGCCGGACGCCGGGCTCCCGCCGGAGCTGGCCGCGGAGCCGGTCCCGGACCTGCGCGAGCTGTGCGGAATCGGCCACGACGTGCCGCTGACGGTCTACAGCGGTTCCGCGTCACCGCAGCGTGGCCTCGACATCATGGTCGAGTCACTGCCGCTGTTGCCGGACGTGCACACGGCTTTCGTCGTGCTCAACCCCAAGTCCGACCTCATGCGGACCCTGCACGCACGCGCTGACGAACTCGGCGTCTCCGACCGGCTGCACATCCTGCCGTACGTGCCGCACTACCAGGTGGTGCGCTTCCTGTCGGCCGCGGACGTCGGGGTCATCCCGATCCACCACTGGCCGAACCATGAGATCGCGCTCATCACCAAGTTCTTCGAGTACTCCCACGCCCGGCTGCCGCTGGTGGTCAGCGACGTGCGGACGATGGGTTCGATGGTGGAACAGACCGGCCAGGGCGAGGTGTTCCGGGCCGAGGACGTGGAGGACTACGTGCGTGCGGTGAAGTCGGTCGTCGGCGACGCGGAGCGGTACCGGAGCGCGTACGACGCGCCCGGGCTGCTCGACCAGTGGACCTGGGAGGCGCAGGCCGAGCGGCTGGACGCCGTCTACAGCGGGCTGCTGGGCGGCGGCGCGGCCCGCCCCGCGGCCGGCCGGAGAGCGGTGGAGGCGCGGGCATGACCGGGACCCCAGACGTCAGCGTCGTCATCGCGGTGTACAACACCATGCCCTACCTGACGGAGTGCCTGAACTCCCTGGTCGGGCAGAGTATCGGCCGGGACCGGCTGGAGATCGTCGCGGTCGACGACGGCTCCACCGACGGCAGCGGAGACGAGCTCGACCGGTTCGCGGAGCTCTACCCGGACACCGTCAAGGTGATCCACCAGGCCAACTCCGGCGGCCCGGCCGCCCCCAGCAACCGGGCGCTGGACATCGCCACCGGCCGGTACGTGTACTTCGTCGGCTCCGACGACCACCTCGGCGAGGAGGCGCTGCAACGCATGGTGGCCTGCGCCGACGCGAACGACTCGGACGTCGTCGTCGGCAGGATGGTCGGCACCAACGGCCGCTACGTCCATCAGGCGCTGTACAAGAAGGGCAACCGGGACGTCAGCCTCTACGACTCCGACCTGCCGTTCACCCTCGCCAACACCAAGCTGTTCCGGCGCGACCTGGTCGAACAGCACAAGCTGCGCTTCCCCGAGCACCTGCCCGTGGGCAGCGACCAGCCGTTCACCATCGAGGCCTGCGTCCGCGCCCGGAAGATCTCCGTGGTGGCCGACTACACCTGCTACTACGCGGTGAAGCGCGGCGACGCCGGGAACATCACCTACCGGGCCGACCACCTGGCGCGGCTGCGGTGCACGGCCGAGATCATGGACTTCACCGCCGCTCTCGTCGAGGCGGGCCCGCGGCGCGACGCCGTGCTGCGCCGGCACTTCACATGGGAGCTGGCCAAGCTCGTCCAGCACGACTTCCCCGCCCTCGACCGAGGTCTGCAGCGCGACATCTGCGCCGGCATCGCGCGGCTCGCCGACGCCTACCTCACGGACGGCATCCGTGACCGCCTCGGCGTCCAGCGCCGGGTGCGCCTGTGCCTGGCCCGGGCCGGCGCGATCGACGAGCTGTGCGAGGCGATCACCTCGGAGAAGGCGCACGGGGCGCCGCCCTTCGTCGTCGAGGGCGAGCGTGCGTACGCCCGCTACCCCGGTTTCCGCGACCCGCGGATAGGTCTGTCCGACCGCTGCTTCGAACTCGTCGGAGAGGCGGTACCCGGCCGCCTCGCCAAGGGCACCGAACTGCTCGACTCCGGCTGGGAGCAGGAGGGCGACGGCATCTTCTACACGGCCGCCGTGCGGGTGCCCGTCCTCGGTGACGTCGACGGCGCCGTCGTCCGGCTCGTCCACGGCGCCATGCCGAACACCGCGGACAAGGCCGGGGCCAGAAAGCTGCCCGCCAGGCACACCCTTCCGGCGCCGGTGGGCCGCACCACGGCCGGAACCGCCGAGGACGGCTCCGCGACCGTACTGCACGCCCGCGTCCCGCTGGAGAAGCGCGACGTGAAACTGGGTGTGCGCGTGTACCTGGACGTCGCCGGTTCGACGTACGAGATCCCCGTGCGCGGCAAGGACAAGCCCATGCCGCTGGCCCGCCGGTGGGGCCGCTACGAGGACCCGTACCGGGCGTCGGCCCTGGTGAACGACAAGGGCCGCGTGGTGATCGACACCGCGCGGATGGCCCAGCGCAAGAAGTCCCTGGCCTCCCGGGTCAGGGCCGTTTTCGTCCCTGGTTCCAGAAGGAAGTAGCAGCGACCGTCCATGAACATCTGTGTAGTGGCGCTCGGCAAGATCGGACTCCCGCTGGCCGTGCAGTTCGCGGCGAAGGGGCACCGGGTCGTCGGCGCGGACGTCGACGAGCGGGTCGTCGAGCTGGTCAACGCCGGAACCGAACCGTTCCCCGGTGAGCACGACCTGGACGTCAGGCTGAAGCAGGCCGTCGACGCCGGGCTGCTCAGCGCGACGACGGACACCGCGGCCGCCGTCGCCGGGTCCGAGGCCGTCGTCGTGGTCGTACCGCTGTTCACCGACGCCGAGGGCGTGCCGGACTTCGGCTGGATGGACGCGGCCACGAAGGACATCGCCCGGGGCCTCGTGACCGGCACCCTGGTGTCGTACGAGACGACGCTGCCGGTCGGCACCACCCGCACCCGCTGGGCGCCGATGCTGGCCGAGGGCTCGGGCCTCACCCCCGGCGAGGACTTCCACCTGGTGTTCTCGCCCGAACGGGTCCTCACCGGCCGGGTCTTCGCCGACCTGCGCCGCTACCCGAAGCTGGTCGGCGGCATCGACGAGACCTCGACCCGCCGCGGTGTGGAGTTCTACCAGCAGGTACTCGACTTCGACCCCCGCGACGACCTGCCCCGCCCGAACGGCGTCTGGGACCTCGGCACCGCGGAGGCCTCCGAGCTCGCCAAGCTCGCCGAGACCACCTACCGCGACGTCAACATCGGCCTCGCCAACCAGTTCGCGCGGTTCGCCGACAGCAACGGCATCGACGTGCAGAAGGTCATCGAGGCCTGCAACTCACAGCCCTACAGCCACATCCACCAGCCGGGCATCGCCGTCGGCGGCCACTGCATCCCGGTCTACCCGCGGATGTACCTGTGGAACGACCCGCAGGCGACCGTGGTGCGCGCCGCCCGCGAGGCCAACGCCGCGATGCCCGAGTACGCCGTCGACCTGCTGGCCGCCGCGTACGGCGACCTGACCGGGGTGAACGTCCTCGTGCTGGGCGCCGCCTACCGCGGCGGGGTGAAGGAGACCGCGTTCTCCGGCGTCTTCCCGACCGTCGAGGCCCTGAAGGCACGCGGCGCGGTCCCGTACGTCTCGGACCCGATGTACACGGCCGGGGAACTCGCGGCGCTCGGCCTCACCCCGCACGCCGGAGAGTCGGTCACCGCGGCGGTCCTGCAGGCCGACCACGCCGAGTACCGCGCGCTGACCCCCGCCGACCTGCCGGACGTCAGGGTCCTGGTCGACGGGCGGCGCACCACCGACCCGGAGGCCTGGAAGGGCGTCCGCCGCGTCGTCATCGGCGGCTGACGCGGCGCCCGCCGTCCGATCGACGTGTCCCTCGCCCCTGCCGCTCCCACCGCCCCCGCCGTGGCCCGGGCCGTCGCCCGTGCGCGACGGCACCGGGCTGCCCTCCCCCTGCTCGTGTGCGCGCTCTACACCGCGTTCCAGCTCGCGGCGGGACCGCAGTGGACGCTCTTCCCCGACTCCTACCGCTACGCGCGGGCGGCCGAGCAGTACCTCGGCGCCACGCGCGCCGAGGCGCACCGCACCGCGCTCGCCGCCTACTGCGCGAGCCGAGCCGACCGCGCGGCGCACGACGCGCGGCTCCAGCCGCTGACCCGGCGCAGCGGGAGCACCATCAGGGCGGCCGAGGAACGCCAGTGCCTCGACCGGTGGGCCGACGCCCCCGACATCACCACGGGCGATCCGCGCTACCAGGCCATCTTCTCGAGCCGCCCCGGCTACCCGCTGCTCGCCGCGCCCTTCGTCGGCGCCCTCGGGGTGCTGCGCGGCATGCGGCTGCTGGGGCTGCTCACGGCCGCGGCGGGCGCGCTGCTCGTATACGGTCTGCTGCGCGGTGCCGGGCTGACCAGACCCGCGGCCGCCGTCGGTCAGGTGACGTTCCTGGCGACACCGCTCGGCTGGTGGAGCGCACAGGCGCTGGGGGAGGGACTGTTCACGGTCTGCGTGCTGGGCGTGCTGTGGGGTGGTCTGCTGCTGGTTCGCGGCAGACATCCGGTGGGAGCGGCGCTGGGCACCGCCCTGGCGTACGCGATGGCCGCGGTGACCCGCTACTCCTCGGTCCTCGTGCTCGCGGCCCTCGTGGCCTCGGTCGTGACCGGCACCCTCTGCCTGTCGCGCAGGTCGCGGCACCGGGGAACCGTCACGCTCGCCGCCCTGTCCACGGTGGCCGCCGCCGCCGTCGCGGTGGCGATGCGGACGCTGCGCCTGCCGTCCTCGCAGGTCACGCTGCAGGACACCTTCACGCACCACTTCAGCTCCCCGGAGATCGCCGATCCCTGGCGCGCACTGTTCTCGCTCGCCGGACGGTTCTGGCGGGACTGGCTCGCGCAGCAGGCCGCCGCGCCCGGCTTCCTGCTGCTCACGGCCGCCGCGGTCTGGGCGCTGGCCGTCTGCGGCGACGGCCTCGGTGGACTGGCCCTGGCGACCGCCCTCACGGGGGTGTGCCAGGTCACCGCCCATCCACTGGTCCAGGAGGCCGACCGGCTCGGAGTCCTGATGTGGATGCCCGTCGTCCTGGGCCTGCCACTGATCGTCGACCGTGTACGCGACGATCCCGACCGGCTGCTGCCCGGCGGCCACAGGAAGGTTCACCAGTGAGTCACACCATCAAGCCCACCGCGCAGGTCGACGACAGCGCGGAGCTGGGCGACGGGACCACCGTGTGGGAGCTCGCGCAGATCCGTGAGAAGGCCCGTCTCGGCTCGGGCTGCGTCATCGGGCGCGGCGCCTACGTGGGGACGGGTGTCCGGATCGGCGACAACGTGAAGCTGCAGAACTACGCCCTGGTGTACGAGCCGGCCGAGCTCGGCGACGGGGTGTTCGTCGGTCCCGCCGCCGTCCTCACCAACGACCACAACCCGCGCTCCGTCGACCCCGACGGCAACCTCAAGCGCGGCGGCGACTGGGAGGCCGTCGGTGTCACGGTGGCCGAGGGGGCCTCGCTCGGAGCCCGGTCGGTGTGTGTCGCGCCGGTGCGGGTCGGGCGGTGGGCGCTGGTGGCGGCGGGTGCCGTGGTCACCCGGGACGTCCCCGACTTCGCGCTGGTGGCCGGGGTGCCCGCCCGCCGTGTCGGCTGGGTCGGCCGGGCCGGAGTACGGCTCGTCGAGCGGGAGGGCGAGCCGGGGGTGTGGGAGTGCCCCCGGACCGGTGCCCGGTACGCGGAGCGGGCTGCGGCCGACGGCTCCGGGTACCCGACCGAACTGGCGGAGCTGCCCGCCCGGTGACCGCCGGGTGGGGCGGGTGTCACGCGGCCACCCGGTTTGACCCCTTCGGGCGTGGCCCCGTAACCTTGACCGTCGGCGTGTCCACTGACCCGCCACATCCCCGTAAACCTCTTCCTCCCGGTCGGCCGGCCGGGAGAGGCCGTCCGCGGTGCGGACGGCTGGACTGCGGGGGTGCCGTTTCCCGAGCGAGAGAGTGAGATCCGCGTGTACGCCATCGTGCGCAGCGGTGGTCGCCAGCACAAGGTTGCTGTCGGCGACATCGTTGAGGTTGACAAGATTTCCACTGCCAAGGTTGGCGACACGGTCGAGCTCTCGACCCTGCTCGTTGTCGACGGCGACGCTGTGACCAGCGACCCGTGGGTGCTGGCCGGCATCAAGGTCCAGGCCGAGGTCGTGGACCACCACAAGGGCCAGAAGATCGACATTCTGCGCTACAAGAACAAGACCGGCTACCGCCGTCGTCAGGGCCACCGCCAGCAGTACACGGCGATCAAGGTCACTGAGATCCCCACGGCTGCGAAGTAAGGGACTGAGGAGAAATGGCACACAAGAAGGGCGCATCGTCCACCCGGAACGGTCGCGACTCCAACGCTCAGCGGCTCGGCGTGAAGCGCTTCGGCGGTCAGGTCGTGAACGCGGGCGAGATCCTGGTCCGCCAGCGCGGCACCCACTTCCACCCCGGTGCGGGCGTCGGCCGTGGCGGCGACGACACGCTGTTCGCGCTGCAGGCCGGTGCGGTGGAGTTCGGTAGCCACCGTGGCCGCAAGGTCGTGAACATCGTTCCGGTCGCCTGATCCCAGGCACAGACCGAACGCTTTCGCGAGGCGGACCTCACTTCCCGGTCGGGAAGGCGGGTCCGCCTTTCGCGTGTTGACGCAGAGACATACTTGTACTTTTTCTGGAGGCACTGAACCATGACCACCTTCGTGGACCGCGTCGAGTTGCACGTCGCCGCGGGTAACGGAGGTCACGGCTGTGCCTCCGTCCACCGTGAGAAGTTCAAGCCGCTGGGCGGCCCGGACGGCGGCAACGGCGGCCGGGGCGGCGATGTGATCCTCACCGTCGACCAGTCGGTGACCACGCTGCTCGAATACCACCACTCCCCGCACCGCAAGGCCACCAACGGCAAGCCCGGCGAGGGCGGCAACCGCTCCGGCAAGGACGGCCAGGACCTGGTCCTGCCGGTGCCGGACGGCACCGTCGTCCTGGACAAGGCGGGCAACGTGCTGGCCGACCTGGTCGGGCACGGCACGTCGTACATCGCCGCGCAGGGCGGCCGGGGCGGTCTCGGCAACGCGGCGCTGGCCTCGGCCAGGCGCAAGGCGCCCGGTTTCGCGCTGCTCGGTGAGCCGGGGGACCTGCAGGACATCGTCCTGGAGCTGAAGACGGTCGCCGACGTGGCGCTCGTCGGCTACCCGAGCGCGGGCAAGTCCTCGCTGATCTCGGTGCTGAGCGCGGCCAAGCCGAAGATCGCCGACTACCCGTTCACCACCCTCGTGCCCAACCTGGGTGTGGTGACCGCGGGTTCGACCGTGTACACCATCGCCGACGTACCGGGGCTGATCCCCGGCGCCAGCCAGGGCAAGGGGCTGGGCCTGGAGTTCCTGCGGCACGTGGAGCGGTGCAGCGTGCTGGTGCACGTGCTGGACACGGCGACCCTGGAGTCCGAGCGCGACCCGGTGTCCGACCTCGACATCATCGAGGCGGAGCTGCGCGAGTACGGCGGGCTCGGCGACCGCCCCCGGATCGTCGTCCTGAACAAGGTCGACGTGCCCGACGGCAAGGACCTCGCCGAGATGGTGCGGCCGGACCTGGAGGCGCGCGGCTACCGGGTCTTCGAGGTGTCGGCGGTGGCGCACATCGGGCTGAAGGAGCTGTCGTTCGCGCTCGGTGACCTGGTCGCGCGGGCGCGCGCCGCGAAGCCGAAGGAGGAGGCGACCCGGATCGTCATCCGGCCGAAGGCCGTGGACGACGCGGGCTTCACGGTCACCCGCGAGGAGGCCGACGGGGAACCCGTGTTCCGGGTGCGCGGCGAGAAGCCCGAGCGCTGGATCCGCCAGACCGACTTCAACAACGACGAGGCCGTCGGCTACCTCGCCGACCGGCTGAACCGCCTCGGTGTCGAGGAGGAGCTGATGAAGGCCGGCGCCCGCTCCGGGGACGCCGTGGCCATCGGCCCCGAGGAGAACGCCGTCGTCTTCGACTGGGAGCCGACGGTCATGGCGGGCGCGGAGATGCTCGGGCGGCGCGGCGAGGACCACCGCTTCGAGGAGCAGCGCCCCGCGGTCCAGCGGCGCCGTGACCGCCAGGCCGAGCGTGACGAGTCCCTCCGGGAGTTCGGCGAGTTCGACCCGTTCGAGTGAAGTCGCGGACGCCCTGACGCCCTGGCCGGGATCGGGCTTCCCCGGCTGAACGCTCGTCCGCAGAATGTCAGTTGACGTTTCGTTAGACCCGTTGTGGCAAGATCACGCCTTCGCGGCGTTCCCGTGTCGCAACGGGTCTTCTGTTGTCGCGCTTTTGTCATGCTCGCGAAGGGTTCCGTTCAACGGGCGGACCGTCCGGCCGTGGGAGCTTCCGCATGTCCGAAGAGGTCACTGTGGCAAGGGAGTCAGCGAATGACCGCAGCATCGCCCGACCGACGCCGCCTTCTGACCGCGGGTGCCGCCGTCCTCGGCGCCGCGGCCTCCGCCCAGCTCTGGCTGCCGACCACCGCACGAGCGGCCGGAACCGAGCTGCCGGACGGGGTCTTCAGCCTCGGCGTCGCCTCCGGCGACCCGCTGCCGGACGGCATCGTGCTGTGGACCCGGCTCGCCCCCGACCCGCTGAACGGCGGCGGCATGCCGGACAGCGCGGTCCCGGTGGAGTGGGAACTCGCGGAGGACGAACGGTGCAGAAAGACCGTGCGCCGGGGTGTCGCCCAGGCCCTGCCCGAGTACGGGCACAGCGTTCACGTCGATGTACGCGGACTGCGCCCGGGACGCACGTACTGGTACCGCTTCCGCAGCGGCGGCCAGGTCTCGCCCACCGGACGCACCCGCACCGCGCCCCACCCGTACCGCAAGGGCGGCTCGCTGCGCGTCGCGCTGGCCTCCTGCCAGAACTGGCAGCACGGCTACTTCACCCCGTACGCCGACATGCTCGCCCAGGACCCCGACTTCGTGCTCTTCGTCGGTGACTACATCTACGAGTCCTCGCCCTCCGCGACGGCCGTGCGCAGGCACGAGGGCAAGGGGGAGCCGTACACCCTGGTCCAGTACCGCAACCGGTACGCCCAGTACCGGTCGGACCCCGACCTCGCGGCGATGCACGCGAACGCCCCCTGGGTGGTGACCTTCGACGACCACGAGGTCGACAACGACTGGGCCGGCGAGATCCCGCAGGACCCCGACAAGCAGTCGCACGACGCGTTCGTGGCCCGGCTGACGGCGGCCTTCCAGGCGTACTACGAGCACATGCCGGTCCGCGCCACCGCGATCCCGAACGGCCCGCACATCCGGATGCACCGGCGCCTGGAGTTCGGCCGCCTCGCCCGGTTCAACGTGCTGGACA
Source organism: Streptomyces sp. NPDC001348 (assembly GCF_053597535.1). Classification (NCBI taxonomy): domain Bacteria; kingdom Bacillati; phylum Actinomycetota; class Actinomycetes; order Kitasatosporales; family Streptomycetaceae; genus Streptomyces; species Streptomyces sp. NPDC001348. The sequence goes on from NZ_JBSFIK010000001.1 coordinate 204,939, forward strand.
CCCGGCAGTTCCGCAGCGACCAGGCCACCAGCCAGGCCGGCGCCCAGGACCCGTCGATGACCATGCTCGGCGCGGACCAGAAGGAGTGGCTCCTCGACGGGCTGCGGGACTCCCCGGCCCGCTGGAACATCATCGCCTCGCAGATCATGATGGCCGAGACCGACCTGAAGCTCGGCGAGGGCAAGCTCTGGTACTACGACGCCTGGGACGGCTACCAGGTCGAACGCAACGCCCTCCTGAAGGAGTTCACCGGCATCCGCAACCCGGTCGTGCTCAGCGGCGACCGGCACCTGACGATGATCAGCGACCTCAAGGAGGACTTCGCCGACCCGGACTCCGACGTCGTCGGCGCCGAGTTCGTCGGCACCTCCATCTCCAGCAGCGGTGACCAGGACCAGGCCGCCTTCCACGCCCAGTGGGACCCGCTGAAGGCGGACAACCCGCACTGGAAGGTGATCGACGCCCACCGCGGCTACCACCTCTTCGACATCCGCCAGGACGGCATCGACGCGCAGGTCCGTGTCGTGGACACCGTGCTCAAACCGCAGGCGACGGCGAGCACGCTCGCCACGCTGCGGGTGGAGTCCGACGAACCCGGCGTGCAGGTGGTCTGACGGTACGGCGCGGCACCGTGGGACCCACCGGAGTCCCACGGTGCTCCCGTTCGTCGGGCGCCCGGGCCGGGCGGCGGGTCCGGGGCGTGTCGCCGTCGTCGTGGCCGACGCCCGGGACCGGGGCGGCCTGCCGTGCACCTTCGAGGCGCCGTCCGGGCCGCCCGGCGGTCTCCTGCGTCCGTTTCCGGACACCGCGAATCGGCCGCTCACCCTGGCCGAGACCGAAATGCTGCGGAATCTTGATGTGGAATTCCGGGGCAATGGACCGCCCGCCGAGCTCTATTCCGAGCCCGTTCGCAACGGCGCGGTCATGCATATGGAGAACATGTGCAGTCCCATCCCGCGGGACATGAGGACCGGCACCATCCAATGGGCCGTCGAGGCCGCCGCCGCGACCGGCGCGGGAATGGCCGAGCGGATCGACGTGACGGGTGTCCGGATCATCGCCGATCCGGCGTTCCACGAGGCCCGTGTGGCCACGGAGGTGGCCGCCCCTGCGCTGTACGGCGCCCTGGCCGCGGCGGCTTCCGTGCCCGCCCGGCCCGCGCGGTCGCGTAGCGTTCACCGGACGCCGCCGGAGGAACCGGTCCGTGTCCTCGGGGTCCTCGGACACCGCTCCGAAGCGGGTGCGCCCGCGCCGAACCGGGGCACGCGGAACCTGTGGAGTTACTCACAGCAATTCCGCGGAACTGACAAAGAGGGCATCGCCCTTCACCAGCGCTGCCAGGTGAATGAGAGGTTGCGCGCACATATGCGGCGCCGGTCGCTCACCTTGCACTGCGGTAACCCGAAGTGGGACCATTTCCGGGTTCCCTGTCGCCCCGAGGTAGGTCACCTGTGTCACAGCACATAGCCAAGCCCCGTACCACCGCAGTGATCCTGGCCGGTGGTACCGGTCAGCGGGTGGGTCTGTCGATCCCCAAGCAGCTGCTGAAGATCGCCGGCAAGGCAGTCATCGAGCACACCCTGACCACCTTCGAGAACGCCGACTCGATCGACGACATCATCGTGCTGATGGCGCCGGGCTACGTGCCCGACATCGAGAAGATCGTCGCCAAGGCCGGGTTCACCAAGGTCAAGAAGATCATCGAGGGCGGCTCGACACGGAACGAGACCACCGAGCGCGCCATCGACGCGCTGGGCGAGGGCCTGGCCGACGGCGAGGACCTCAACGTCCTCTTCCACGACGCCGTCCGCCCCCTGCTGTCGCAGCGTGTCATCGACGACTGCGTGGCCGCGCTCGAGCGTTACCAGGCCGTGGACGTGGCCATCCCCTCCGCGGACACCATCATCGTCACGCGCACCCACGGCCAGGACGGCGAGTTCATCACCGAGATCCCGGACCGCTCCCGGCTGCGCCGGGGCCAGACCCCGCAGGCCTTCAAGCTGTCCACGATCAAGCGGGCCTACGAGGTCGCGTCCGGCGACCCCAACTTCCAGGCCACCGACGACTGCTCGGTCGTGCTCAAGTACCTGCCGGACGTGCCGATCCACGTCGTGGCGGGCGACGAGTACAACATGAAGGTGACCCAGCCGGTCGACGTCTTCATCGCCGACAAGCTGTTCCAGCTCGCCTCCACCGCGGCGCCCGAGCAGAACGGCGACGAGGCCTACCGCGAGCTGCTCACCGGCAAGACCATCGTCGTCTTCGGCGGCTCGTACGGCATCGGCAAGGACATCTCCGAACTCGCCGAGTCCTACGGCGCCAAGGTGTACGCGCTGGGCCGCTCCACCACCGGCACCCACGTGGAGAACCCGGAGGAGGTCGACGACGCGCTGTCCAAGGCGTACGCCGAGACCGGCCGGATCGACTACGTGGTCAACACCGCGGGCGTGCTGCGCATAGGCAAGCTCGCCGAGACCGACAACGCCACCATCGAGGAGGCGCTGAAGGTCAACTACCTCGCGCCGGTGCAGATCGCGCGCTCCTCCTACAAGTACCTGGCGGAGACCAACGGCCAGCTGCTGCTGTACACCTCCAGCAGCTACACCCGCGGCCGCGCCGAGTACAGCCTGTACTCCTCCACCAAGGCGGCCATGGTGAACCTCACCCAGGCGCTGTCCGACGAGTGGGCGGGCGACGGCATCCGGGTCAACTGCATCAACCCCGAGCGCACCGCCACCCCGATGCGCACCAAGGCCTTCGGCCAGGAGCCCGCGGGCAGCCTGCTCTCCTCCGAGGCCGTGGCCCGTACCTCGCTCGACGTGCTGCTGTCGGAGCTGACCGGGCACGTCATCGACGTCCGCCAGCAGGACCCGACGGCGGGCGCCGCGCAGGCCTCCGGCTTCGAGCAGGCGCTGGCCTCCGTTCTGGACCGCCAGGACGGCGTGTAATAATCACCGGTAATCAGATTTAAGGAATTCAGGCCTCTGCGGGCACCCGTTCACCGGGCGTTCGCAGAGGCCTGAATCCGTACACCTCGCAGATCGTCCGCAAACCCGCACCATTCCTGAACAAGACCGGCACTTCCCCTCCCAGAGCAGGTTTCTCCGTGATATCCACCGCTATACGCGTGGCCCGGGTGGGCAGCGCGGCAGAGCTCGCCGCGGCGGCCCTCATGATCCTGGGCTTCCCGGCGCTCATGCTGGCCGCGCTCGTCCCGAGTGTGTACGCCTTCGCGGCCGCGGCCGCCGTGACGTACCTGGCGGACCACTATCTGCACCGCAAGGGCAGCTATCTGATCAACCGCCTCAGCAAGGTGCGGGCCGGCCTGTCGATCCGCTTCCTGATCCGGCAGCTGCTGCTGGTCCTGCTGCTGGCCCGGCTGTCCCTCTCGGACAACCTGATCTTCTACGGTGCCATCGCCTGCTTCATCGCCTTCTACGGCCTGCAGGCCCCGCACGGCGCGCTGGTCACCCTGATCCGCAACCGCCGCCGGATGCCGGTCGCCACCCGCAACGTCGACCTGCAGTCCCGTATCCGCATCCCGGACGCGCCGCCGCGCCGACTGCTGCACCGCTCCGCCGAGAAGATGCTGCACCTCGACCTCGCGGCCGTCGTCGGCCTGCTGGTCTCCGGCGTGATGGACACGGCCGTCGCCGGATTCATCGGCATCGGCGTCACCATCGGCCTGGGCACGATCTACGTGCTCACGCTCATGCCGTACGTACGCGGCCGCAAGACCCCGCCGAACGCCGAGAAGGTACTGGCCGCCGTCGACGACTGGCTGGGCAACTACAAGCCCGAGACGGTGCTGTACTTCTCCGGCTCCAAGGACTCCGCGTACCAGGTCAACATGTGGCTGGAGACGATGGAGCAGCTGGACACCCGGCCGCTGATCATCCTGCGCGAGCGGGTCATCCTGAACAACCTGGCGCCCACCACGGTCCCCGTCGTCTGCGTGCCCGGAGGGGTGCACCTGATGAACATGGACCTGACCACGGTGCGGGTCGCGCTGTACGCGGCGAACGTCGGCAAGAACATCCACCTGCTGCGCGTCCCCACCATGAAGCACGTCTTCATCGGCCACGGCGACAGCGACAAGCTCGCCAGCGTCAACCCGTACAGCAAGGTGTACGACGAGGTGTGGACCGCCGGCCGGGCGGGCCGCGACCGCTACGCCATCGCCGACGTCGGTGTCCGCGACGACGACATAGTCGAGGTCGGCCGCCCGCAGCTCGCCCCGATCCGGACCTGGCAGGGTGTGCCCGAGGGCCGCATCCCGACCGTGCTGTACGCCCCCACCTGGGAGGGCTGGGACGGCAACCCCGGCAACACCTCGATCGTGCTCGCCGGTGAGAACATCGTGAACAGGCTGGTGACGGCCGACCCGCCGGTCCGTGTCCTGTACAAGCCGCACCCCTTCACCGGCACGGTCAGCAAGGAGGCCGGCGCCGCGCACCGGCGGATCACCGCCCTGGTGGAGAAGGCCGCCGCCGAGCGCGCCGCCGACCCGCGCTTCACCGTCGACACCGCCGCCCAGGACCGCGCCAAGGCCGAGCTGGCCCGGATCGAGGCCCGCCTCGCCGAGCTGTCCGGCACGGGCGGCGACAAGGGCGACGAGGCCGAGGCCAGCCGGGACGGTCTGGTCGACGTCGCCCGGCACGAGGAGGTCGCCCGGCTGCGCGCCGAGTGGAACACCGCCTACTGGAGTGCCTTCCCCACCTGGGAGCACCGGGTCATCAAGGGCGCCGAGCCGCGTCTGTACGACTGCTTCAACGTCTCCGACGCGATGGTCTCCGACATCTCCAGCGTGGTGTCCGACTTCATCGCCAGCGGCAAGCCGTACGCGGTGACGGACTCGGCCGAGGTCGGCGTGGAGGAGTTCAAGCGGCAGAACACGGCGGTGCGCGCCGCCGTGATCCTCTCCAACGGCGCGGCCGAGCTGGGCGGGCTGCTGGACGCCGTGCGCGACCCGGCCGCCGACCCGCTGGCCGCCGACCGCAAGGAGCTCAAGCAGTACCTGCTGGGCCCGGACGAGCCGACGTCCATCGACCAGTTCAACGCGGCGGTGGCGGCCCTCGCCCTCAAGTCCGAGGCGCGCAACGCCGGCCAGGAGACCCGTCTGGCCGGCGCCAACGTCGACCCCGCCGAGGCGGCCGAGCTGACGAACGCGGTGCCCGGCCAGCGGCTGCCCTCCGCCGGTGAGTCGGACGGTGTGACCGCCTGACCCCCCGGCTCCGAACGGCCCCCGAGGATTCGCGTCCTCGGGGGCCGTTCTCTTGTTGCGCTCTTACCGCGCACCCTGAGCGGCTCTTACCGCAGCTCCGTACTGTCCGGTACCGCCCGCCGCGAACCGAGCCCGTCCCGCCGCTGTGTGACGTACGCCACTGATCCCGGGTGTTGGGGCAACCGCTCCAGGTGGCTACTCGTCTAACTGACTGCGAATCAGGGGTTTCGGGGGACATGCTCCATAGACCATGGAGAAACGTGACAAGGGGGAAATGTGACCGTCGTGACGCAGCCTGATGTGACCGTGATCATCGGGGCGTACGAGGCGATGCCGTACCTGGTCGAGTGCCTGGCGTCGGTCGAGGCGCAGACCATGGACCCGGGACGCATCGAGGTCATCGCGGTGGACGACGGCTCGACCGACGGGACGGGGGAGTACCTGGAGGAGTTCGCGGCCCGCACCGCGCTGCCGGTCACCGTGATCCGGCAGAAGAACTCCGGCGGCCCCAGCGGTCCGCGCAACGTCGGCCTGGGCAAGGCGTCGGGACGGTACGTGTTCTTCCTGGACGCCGACGACCGGCTCGGCCCCGAGGCTCTCGAGCGCATGGTCGCCATGGCCGACAAGAACGGCACCGACGTGGTCCTGGGCCGCGTCGAGGGAGTCAACCGCACGGCGCCCAAGTCGATGTGGGGCAAGACACTCGACCGGACCGACGTCTTCTCGTCGAACATCAAGTTCACGCTCAGCGCGCAGAAGCTGTTCCGCCGCGAGCTGCTGGAGCGGCACGGTATGCGCTTCGACGAGTCGCTGTGGACCGGTGAGGACGCGCTGTTCACGATGGAGGCCTATCTGCGGGCCGACGGCGTCTCGGTCGTCGCCGACCACACCTGCTACTACCTGGTCGGCCGTGACGACGGCAAGCACGTCACCAAGTCCGGAAGCTACACCCTGCGCTTCGACTCCGCGCGCGCCCTGATGGGCCTGATCGAGCGGATGGTCCCGGCCGGCCCCAAGCGCGACATGCTCATGGTCCGGCCCTTCCTCGTGACCCTGCTGCCGCAGTTCGGGCCCAAGTACCTCAAGGACAGCGAGGAGGTGCGGCGGCACAAGCTCGAGCTGGCCAAGCCCCTGATGGACGCCCACTGGAACCCCGAAGTCGCCCGGCGCCTGAAGGTCCACGAGCGGCTGCGACTGCACCTGGTGGCCATGCAGCGGCCCGAACTCCTGGCGGACGTCGTGGAGTTCGTCCGGGCCAAGAAGCAGGCCGCCGCCGTACTGGAGAAGCGCGGCACCCAGGTCTACCTGCTCTACCCGCACTTCCGCTCCAAGAAGGCCGGCGTCCCCGACTGGGTCTACCTCGCCGAGGACCGTGAGGCCCGTGCCTTCGAGGGATACCGGCAGGCCGCCGCCAACTCGTTCCTGCGACGCGCCCTGCGCAAGGTGCGGCGGTCGTTGCCCAAGATGGGCTTCACGGCGGCGGCCTGATCGGACGGAGAGGCAGGAGCCCCGGATCCTCGGGGCTCCTACTGCCGCCCGCCCTGGAGGGCCCGCTTGATGGGGCGGCCCACCACGCGGCGGGCACGGCGGTAGACACTGGCGGCGGGGGCTGCCTGTGCCGCCTTGGTGCCGGCGTTCGCGGTGGCACCCGTCTTGGTCCTGGCCGACTTCGCTCCCGCCCGCGCCAGCTCCCGGCGCAACTGCGCGTTGTCCTGGGACAGTTCGCTGACCCGGTCGTACAGCCAGCCGAACCGCGTGGTCAGGGAGGCGACGTCCACGTCGTTCCACGGGCGGATGCCCGGCGGGAAGGACAGCGACCGCATCCGCTCCTCGAAGGCCGAGCCGCCGTCGCCGTGGGTGAAGGTGTTCTCCAGCCCGTTCCTGTCCAGGAACGCGGTGAACCGCTCGAAGCGCTCCGCGTGCCCGCCGACCAGCGCCCCGAAGTCGGCCTTCGCGTACAGCCGCGCGGGGTCGGTCGCCTCGGGGTCCCTGGCGACCTCGTCGAGCAGCCGGTGCGGGATGTCGAAGTACCGGCACAGCTCCAGGGTCCGCGAGTCCCCGCACAGCACGGTCGCGGGCGTACCGGCCAGCAGCGCCGCGATGTTGCCGTGGATCCGGGAACCGAAGGAGAAGTCGAACGCCCGCAGGTCGTCGATCCAGGTGAGCGGATCGATGTACACGCGGACCTTGCCCTCCCGGTACATCGGGTGGTCCGGGTGCGTCGGCATCGCGGTCACCTCGGCGTTCGGGTCCGACAGGTCCCGCCAGTGCAGTTGCCGTGCGTCGCTGAGGTTCTGGCCGACGAAGCGCAGGTTCGGATAGCGCTCGTGGGCGCGGGCGACGACCCGGTCCAGGCCCTGCTTCCGCACCGCGCTGTGCGAGCCGTTGACGGCGATCCGCGACTCGGCCGTCAGCTCCGGCGCCTCCTTGCGCACATCGAGCTCGCGCCCGTACATGAACAGCGAGGGGCAGCCGATGACCTCGACGTCCCGGAAGCCCATGTCCTTCAGGTACTGCTCGGTGAACTCGCCCCGCACACCGATCGACGCGCTGCGCTCGAGCACCGCGGCGCAGAACTCGCGCACGGCCGGCTCGATCCGCCTCAGCCGCTCCGGACTGTAGTTCACCCCGGTCTGCGCACCGACCCCGAGGACCACCACGGGGATCCGCAGCCGGCCGATGAGCCGGGTCAGGCGTTTCAGTCCGCCCTCGAAGGACGGCCGGAAGGCGTTGGCGAGGGGGACGACGAAGGCGTCGTACTCCTCGTTGATCCGGCCCGCCGCGGCCGCGTCGCTCCCGATGCCGTTCGAGACCACCTCGGTACCGGGGGTCTCGAGGATCTTGTGGGCGGCGTCGCTGAAGATCAGGTTGCCGGAGTTGGTGGCTATGACATCCCGGTGGAGGGCCTCCTCCAGAGGGACGACGTCGTACGGGCTCTTCCCCGAGCGGAGGAGTATGCGCTTCACGCGGCGAACGTTAGGTGACACACCCTCAAATTAAGTTTGCGCGGACTTTGATTTCTATATGCAACCAGCACAACCTTTTTGCCGTACGCGAAGAGTGATCGTTCGGTCACCAGGGCCTGTCCGGGGGGTGGAACCGACGCGCGCCGATCGATCTCTTTCGCGTAGATTGCCGGGCAGGGCGGCACTCGTGCGAGGAACAGAGGGACAGAGGAGCAAGGTGGCTGGGGCAAGGCAGGCCGTGAGCGAGGCCCGCAGGATCGTCGTCAAGGTGGGCTCCTCGTCGCTGACCACTGCCGCGGGCGGGCTGGACGCCGACCGGGTGGACGCGCTCGTGGACGTCCTCGCGAAGAGCCGCAGTGGGGGAGAGCGGGAGATCGTGCTGGTCTCCTCGGGGGCCATCGCCGCCGGACTGGCCCCGCTGGGCCTGCGCCGCCGCCCCAAGGACCTCGCCCGCCAGCAGGCCGCCGCCAGTGTCGGCCAGGGCCTGCTGGTGGCCCGGTACACCGCCTCCTTCGCCCGTCACGGCGTCCGGGTCGGCCAGGTGCTGCTCACCTCCGACGACATGAGCCGCCGGGCCCACCACCGCAACGCCTCCCGCACGCTCGACAAGCTGCTGGCCATGGGGGCGTTCCCGGTGGTGAACGAGAACGACACCGTCGCCACCGACGAGATCCGCTTCGGGGACAACGACCGTCTCGCCGCCCTCGTCGCCCACCTCGTCCACGCCGACCTCCTGGTGCTGCTGTCCGACGTGGACGGCGTGTACGACGGGGACCCCAGCAGGCCCGGCACCTCGCGGATAGCCGAGGTGCGGGGCCCCGTCGATCTCGAGGGCATCGAGATCGGCAGCGCCGGCAAGGCGGGCGTCGGCACCGGCGGCATGGCCACCAAGGTGGAGGCCGCCCGCATCGCCGCCGCCGCCGGTATCCCCGTCGTCCTCACCAGCGCGATCCACGCGGCCGAGGCGCTGGGCGGCGGCGACACGGGCACCTACTTCCACCCCACCGGCAAGCGCTCCGCCCACCGTCTGCTGTGGCTGCAGCACGCCTCCGCCCCGCAGGGGTCCCTGACCCTGGACGACGGCGCCGTACGCGCGGTGGTGGAACGCCGCACGTCACTGCTGCCCGCCGGGATCGCCGCCGTCGAGGGCGAGTTCAACGCCGGCGATCCGGTCGAGCTGCGGGACGGCACCGGACGCGCCGTGGCCCGCGGTCTGGTCAACTTCGACGCCAAGGAGATCCCCCGGCTCATCGGGCGGTCGACCCGCGAGCTGGCGCGGGAACTCGGCCCCGAGTACGAACGCGAGGTCGTACACAGGGACGACCTGGTGATCCTGCACTCGTAGAACGGAATGCGACGGCAGACTCCGGTGGGGGACGTTCCGTAAAACGGCCACACGAAGCCGTGCGGCCTGCTCAACTTTGCTGAGGGGCGTGTTTCAGGCGCACGCCCCGCGGACGGGCACAGCGTGAAGGAGGCCGTCGTGAGACGAGTGCGCCCAGGTGCGGCGGCGTCCCGCGGTGCTCTGACGAGCGTCGCGGCCGGGGACTCCTACCAGGAGCCCGCCGACCTGCCCCGCCTGTGGCACGTCACCCTCAGCGTCTCCGGGCAGGAGGTCCCCCTGGGGGACCTCAGGCGGGCCCTGGAGCAGCTGGCCCACGACCACCCGTTCCTGCTGACCAGCAGATACGCGAACGACCATGCCGAGATCCGCTACTGGGAAGAGGCCCGCGACCTGCACGACGCCGCCGCCGTCGCGCTGCGCCTGTGGGGCGAGCACCGGCAGACGGCGGGGCTGCCGCCCTGGGAGATCGTCGGCCTGGAGGTCATCGACCGCGAGACCTACCACCAGCGTGTCGCCGAGGGCTACGGACCGCCGCCCGCCACCCCCGTGGGGATTCATCCCTTCTGATCCGTTCTCGGCTCCGTCCGGGCTCCGTCCCAGAGCCTGTCTCGGGGTGTGGGATGAACGGTGAACGCTCCAGAACGGCGCACTACGCTTCCCTCATGACCACGCTCTCGCCGTACGACTCGATGTCCCCGGTCACCCAGGCCGCCTACCGTGCCAAGGCCGCCGCCGCCGACCTCGCGCCGCTGCCGCGCGCCGTGAAGGACGACGCGCTGCTCGCCGTCGCGGACGCCCTGGAGGTCCGCACGAGCGAGATCGTCGAGGCCAACGCCAAGGACGTGGCCAGGGCCCGGGAGAACGGCACCAGCGAGGCCATCGTCGACCGGCTCACCCTCACCCCCGAGCGGGTCCGCGCCATCGCCTCCGACGTGCGCGACGTGGCGAAGCTGCCCGACCCGGTCGGCGAGGTGGTCCGCGGCTCCACCCTGCCCAACGGCATCGACCTGCGCCAGGTCCGCGTCCCGCTCGGCGTGGTCGGCATCATCTACGAGGCCCGGCCCAACGTCACCGTCGACGCCGCCGCCCTCTGCCTCAAGTCCGGCAACGCCGTCCTGCTGCGCGGCTCCGCCTCCGCCTACGAGTCGAACACCGCCCTCGTCCGGGTGATCCGGGACGCCGTCGGAGGCGCCGGACTGCCCGCCGACGCCGTGCAGCTGGTGCCGGGGGAGAGCCGGGAGAGCGTGCGTGAGCTGATGCGCGCCCGCGGGCTCGTCGACGTGCTGATCCCGCGCGGCGGCGCGTCCCTGATCCAGACCGTGGTCAACGAGTCCACCGTCCCGGTGATCGAGACCGGCACCGGCAACTGCCATGTCTACGTCGACGCGGACGCCGACATCGACATGGCGATCGAGATCCTTATCAACTCCAAGGCCCAGCGGGTCAGCGTCTGCAACGCCGCCGAGACCCTCCTGGTCCACCAGGACATCGCCCCCGAGTTCCTGCCGCGCGCCCTGGACGCCCTCGCCGAGGCGGGTGTGACCGTGCACGCCGACGAAAGGGTGATGGCGTACGCCAAGGACTCCCGGGCCACCGTGCTCGAGGCCACGCCGGACGACTGGGACACCGAGTACCTCTCGTACGACATCGCCGCCGCCGTCGTCGACTCCCTCGACCGGGCGGTGGCCCACATCCGGCTGTGGAGCTCCGGTCACACCGAGGCCATCGTCACCACCTCCCAGCAGGCGGCCCGCCGCTTCACCCAGCTGGTCGACTCGACCACGGTCGCGGTGAACGCCTCCACCCGCTTCACCGACGGCGGCCAGTTCGGCTTCGGCGCCGAGATCGGCATCTCCACACAGAAGCTGCACGCGCGCGGCCCGATGGGCCTGCCGGAGCTGACCAGCACCAAGTACATCGTCACCGGCGACGGGCACGTACGGCGCTGACACCGGCCGGACCCCGGCGGAATCCGTGAAAGGTGTCTCACCAGGCGGCCGAATTTCCCCGGCGTCTGCCCAAATTGACCCCTCGCGACTAGGCTGGACCCGTGCCGGAGGACGTGGGGGGCACGCCGTTCTCTGACGGCTGGGAGCCCGACGACGACCACGACCACGGAGTGCCGGACGACGAGTTCGCCTCCGTGGTCTTCGACGAGGCCTTCATACAGGCGGCCGTGGTGCACGAGCCGACCGCCGTGGAACGCCTCCTGGCCGCGGCCCAGGCGAGAGCCGAGGCCTCGGAGGCCGAGGCCCGACGCGCCCACACCAGAGGCGAGGGGTACGACGAGCGGTACAGTCCCGACGGCACCGATCTCGGCCATGATCGGGACCTGGACGACTTCGACGACCCCGAGTTCCTGAGCCACCGCTGGGGTCCCTCACGGCACGGCAAACAGGTCCGCTGGCACCGGCCCGTCGCCTGGCTGCTCGCCCTGGTGATGGGCGTCGGCATGATCGCACTGGCCTTCGCCGCGGTCTACCGGGGGGCTTCCTCGGGCAACCGGGACCAGCTGCCGTCGCCCCCTCCGGCCGGCCTCGAACAGGGCACCGCCGCGGCCCCCGCCGCGTCCGCCGACTCCTCCCCGCCCGCGGTGTCGGCCATCCCGCGCTCACCCTGAGCAGGGCCGGGCATCCTTGGTGAGAACCTGTCAGAACTTGTCGTGTACCAGGGCGTTTACCTGAGGCTCGCGGGACCTACTCTGAAAGTATGGGCGGGCCTGGAGACCCACCTGAGGGGACACCCGAGGGCGCCCCCGGTGGTGGAGAGGACGAGTACCGATCCGTCGTGTTCGACGAATCGTTCGTCCGTGCTGCCCGTCTGCAGGAGTACTCCGCCCAGGAGCGCATGGCCGACCACGCGCCCGCCGTCCGCCGTCGCGCCCCCCTGCGCCGGGGACTCTCCCGGCAGGTGATGATCCTGGCCCTGCTGATCATGGTCGCCTTCGGCACCGCGGTCTACATGGGCGTACGCCACCCCTACGGTTCCTCCGAGGACCGGCGGACCGTAGACCCCCTGCGGATGACCGTCATCCCGCTGGCTCCGCAGGGCAAGGTGCCGGGCACGGCCGACGCCGAGTACCTGTACGCGCACAGCCCCGCCGCACAGTTCGCGGTCGGCGCCGAGGGCATACCGCTGCCCGCCTCCCGGAGCACCGTTCACTTCTCGGACAGCCAGGTCGTGGCCGCGCTGACCACCGCCAAGGACTACATCGTCCGCTCCGCGCTCTACCCCGAGGTCCTCGACAGCAGCGACGTCCAGCCCGCCCGCGCCCTCATCGACCCCGGACAACTCGACCAGTTCGACCAGAGTTTCGAGCACCCCGCCACCGACGGCCGCCACGCTCCCACCGGATGGCTGGTCCGCTTCGACCCCGCCCGCGCCGAGCTGGCCGACCAGAAGGTACGGGTCCAGGGCAGCCTGCAGGCCGCCGAGACGGACTCCTCCACGCTCGAGGTGACCGCGGACCACACGTTCGTCTACGCGCTCCGGCCGGCCGGCGGCGCCGCCAAGGCCCCGGTGTCCCTGTTCACCGTCCGCCGGGAGCTGACCTTCCGCTTCGACCGCGAGGACCTGCGTACGCACCAGGTCCAGCTGGTCGTCTCCTACGTGCAGGCGGGCCCCCTGTCCTGCGCCGAGGACTCCACCAACCACCTGCACCCCCTGCTGGCGGGCCAGACCGCCAAGGCGGGCGGCCCCGCGGGCACGGACCCCTACGCCACGGGCAGTGCGACCGCCCTGTGCGGAACGCTGGCGGCAGGAGCCCAGCCGAAGGTGTGAGGGGCCCGCTACTCGCTACTCGCTCCCGGAGTCCGGCGCGTCCTGCGGCGGCGTCTTCGGCGGCGGCGGGCTGGTGAAGCCGTCGAAACCGCGCCGCACCCGGCCACCCAGGTCCCCGGCCCCGCCGGCGAGGTCGGTGACCAGCTTCATCAGCGGATCCTTGGAGCTCTTCACATGACCGGCGTAGTGCGCCGCCGACTCCCGGAACGAATCACTGACCGAGGTGTCCTTGTCCTCGCTGCGCCGCGGGTAGTGCCCGTCCATGATCCTCTGGTGGTCCCGCGACTCGGCCCACTTCTTCAGCTCGGCCGCCCGGACGGTGGTGAACGGGTGGGAACGGGGCAGCACGTTGAGGATCTTCAGCACGGAGTCACGCAGGTCACCGCCGGACTCGTACTCCTCGGCCTGCTGCAGGAACGCGTCCACGTTCATCTCGTGCAGATGGTTGCCGCCCGCGATCTTCATCAGGCCACGCATCGAGGCCCGCAGGTCCTGCCCCACAAGGAGGCCGGCCCGGTCCGCGGACAGTTCCGACTTGCGGAACCACTCCCGCAGCGCCGTCACGATCGCCATGATCGCGAGGTTGCCGAGCGGTATCCAGGCCACCCGCAGAGCGAGGCTCGTCAGGAACAGCAGGATCGTGCGGTACACCGCGTGGCCGGACAGCGCGTGCCCCACCTCGTGGCCCACGACCGCCCGCATCTCCTCCTCGTCGAGCAGTTCGACGAGGCCCGTGGTGACGACGATGATCGGCTCGTCCAGGCCGATGCACATCGCGTTCGGCCGCGGGTCCTGTGTGACGTACATCGGCGGGACCTTCTCCAGGTCCAGGATGTAGCAGGCGTCCCGCAGCATGTCGTTGAGGTGGGCGAACTGCTGGTCCGAGACACGCACCGAGTCCGACAGGAACAGCAGCCGCAGGCTCCGCTCCGGAAGCAGCCCGCTGAGCGCCTTGAACACCGTGTCGAAACCGCTCAGCTTCCGCAGGGCCACCAGGGCCGAGCGGTCGGCCGGGTGCTCGTAGGCACGGGAGGAGATCCCCGGGAAGCGTCTGCGCTGCCTGCTCGGCACGCCGCCGTCCCCGTGCCCGGTGTGTGCGTGACCGTCGTCGGACATTCTTCCCCCATGCGCGTCTGATGTGCCCCATGTGCCCCCGAGGCAGGCCCCAGCCTAGGCGGAGATACCGTGGACGGGCAGTACAGCCGAAGGAGTCCGTCATGGAGCACATCCCCGCAGCCGCCTGGCTGTCCGAGGCCGCCGACGCCGCCCCCCAGCACGGTACGGGGAGTCTGCTCAAGATCGTACTGGTCGTGATGGTCCTGGGCTGTGCGCTGACCGCCTGGTTCCTGCTGCGCGGGTACAAACGGAAGGACGACTGAGCGGCCCGTGAAGTTCCCCGGCGCCGGCCCCGGCTTCCGGCAACAGCGGAGTCGGCGTGATCGGCCCGGGACCGCCCGCATACGATGAGCCGACATCTTTATCCCGCCCTCCCCCACTCTCGACTTCGCTCGAGCGGGGGGACCCCCATCCGATAGGTCCTGCCGAAGATGAGCCTCCACAGCACCGCTGCCCAGTTGGTCACCGTCGCCGCCGAGGGCGGGGAGCACGGCGGAAACCACGAAAGCCTCAGCCCCTACGTCACCGGCGGCAGCGCCCTCCTCATCCTGCTGCTCCTGCTGTGGATCACCACCCGCTTCAACCGCGACCGCTGAGCCGGACATCCGCCGCGAAGGATCCGGACGCCCGGGATCCGGCGGCCGGAGCTCTCAGGCCGGGCCGGTAGGGTCTGCACGCATGGGAGAGCAGGACATGCCTACCGGTCCGGCGAACGCGACGTCCGACGACACGGTCAAGGCCCCCGAGTACCGGCCGGGCAACGGCCCCGCGCACACGGGCAAACGCCGCCTGGGCGTGATGGGCGGGACGTTCGACCCGATCCACCACGGGCACCTCGTGGCGGCCAGTGAGGTCGCCGCGCGCTTCCAGCTGGACGAGGTCGTGTTCGTCCCCACCGGGCAGCCGTGGCAGAAGAGCCACCGCAAGGTCTCCCCGGCCGAGGACCGCTACCTGATGACGGTCATCGCGACCGCCGAGAACCCGCAGTTCTCGGTGAGCCGTATCGACATCGACCGGGGCGGTCCCACCTACACCGTCGACACCCTCCGCGACCTTCGTGCCCTCAACCCGGACACGGACCTGTTCTTCATCACCGGCGCCGACGCCCTCGCCCAGCTCCTGACCTGGCGCGACAGCGAGGAACTCTTCTCCCTGGCGCACTTCATCGGGGTCACCCGCCCCGGCCACCACCTGACCGACCACGGACTTCCGGAGGGCGGCGTCACGCTCGTCGAGGTACCCGCGCTCGCCATCTCCTCCACGGACTGCCGCGCGAGAGTCGCCAAGGGCGACCCCATCTGGTACATGGTGCCGGACGGAGTCGTGCGTTACATCGACAAGCGCGAGCTGTACCGCGGCGAGTGAGCCGAGAGGGGCACCCGTGAACGAGCGATACGACCCGGGGTACGGGGCGGACCAGTACGAGCTGGTCGGCTACGACGAGTACGGCCAACCTGTCTACCGGCAGGTGCCCACGCAGCAGGCCCCCGAGCAGGCATACGACCAGTACGGCCGGCAGGGCTACGGGTACGACCCGTACGCGACCGGACAGCACGCGACCGGACAGCAGCAGTCCGGGCCGTCGTACGACCCCTACGACACCGGCCCGCAGGCGCCGGCCACCCCGTACGAGCCCTACGGTGCGCAGGACTCCTACGACCAGTACGGCACCGGGCCGCAGCACCCGGGCGGTTCCGCAACGGCGTACGACCCCTACGGGCAGACGGCGGCCGGCGGCCGGCAGCCCCAGGTCGCCGAGCAGACCGCCTACATCCCGCAGCAGACCGGACCGGCCGACGCCGAGGCCGAGGCCGGGGCCGAGGCCGGGGCCGGGGCCGAGGAGGCGAAGACCCCGGCCGGCGCGGAACGGGACTACCGCACCGAGCAGTTCGCCTTCGTCGAGGACCCGGACACCGAGTCCGAGGACGTCATCGACTGGCTGAAGTTCACGGAGAACCGCACCGAGCGCCGCGAGGAGGCCCGCCGCCGCGCCCGCAGCCGGGTCATCGCCCTCGCCGTCGTGCTCGCACTGGTCGCGGTCGGCGGCGTCGGCTACCTCTGGTACGCCGGAAAACTGCCCGGCCTGTCCTCCTCCGGCGCGAAGTCGGGCACCACCACGGCCGCGGGCGCCCAGAAGCGCGACGTGATAGTCGTCCACCTGCACAACACCGCCAAGGGCGGCACCTCCACGGCGCTGCTCGTGGACAACACGACCACCAAGCAGGGCACCACCGTGCTGCTGCCCAACTCGCTCGCGCTGAGCGGCGACGACGGCACCGCGACGACGCTGGCCAAGTCGGTCGGCGACGACGGCTCCTCCGGCACCGTCGACCAGCTGGACACCGTCCTCGGCACCAACATCGAGGGCACCTGGCGCCTCGACACCCCCTACCTGCAGAACCTCGTCGAGCTGGTCGGCAACATCGACATCGACACCAACACCGACGTGCCGGACCCGGACGCGAAGAAGAAGGGCACCTCGCCCCTGGTCCACAAGGGCCAGGACCAGACCCTCAGCGGCAAGATGGCCGTCGCCTACGCCACCTACCGGGCCTCCGGCGAGTCCGAGAACGCCCAGCTGGAGCGGTTCGGCCAGGTCATGCAGGGCGTGCTGCGCAAGATCTCCTCCGATCCCACGGACGCGACCACCACCGTGCAGACGCTGGCGCAGATCCTGGACCCGTCGCTCAGCGACAAGGACCTCGGCACCTTCCTCGCCAAACTCGCCGACCTGGCCAAGGGCGGCGACTACAAGACCACGCTCCTGCCGGTCCAGTCCGACGGCACGCTGAGCGCGCAGACCAGCGGCAGTGTGGTGAAGGACATCCTCGGCGGCACCGCCAAGAGCCCCGAGGCGGGATCCGCGCTCCGGGTGTCCGTCCAGAACGCCACCGGAGTCAAGGACAACACCGAGAAGGCCCGCGTGGTGATCGTCAACGGCGGCTTCACCTTCCTGGAGGCCGGTACGGCGTCCGCCGCCCGCCCGACCTCCCAGGTGGTCTACGCCGACGCCGCCGACAAGGAGAACGCCACCGAGGTCGCCAAGACCCTGGGCCTGCCCGCCGGCTCGGTGAAGAAGGGGACGGTCAGCTCGGGCGCCGACGTCTCGGTGATCCTCGGGCAGGACTACAAACCGTCCTCGTCCTAGGGCGTCACCGGCACCGTCGCCGCCGAAGCACCCCCACGTGACACATCAATCACGTGGGGGTACCCCGGCGGCTCATGAGACCCTTGGTGTCAAGTGACCGCCGACGGAAAGCCAAGTAGTGACCGCCACCGACCGTTCTCTCGAGCTCATCAACACCGCCGCCCAGGCGGCCGCAGACAAGCTCGCCCATGACGTCATCGCCTACGACGTCAGCGACGTACTCTCGATCACGGACGCCTTCCTGCTGGCCTCCGCCCCGAACGACCGCCAGGTCAAGTCGATCGTCGACGAGATCGAGGAGCGTCTCCTGAAGGACCTCGGCGCCAAACCGGTGCGCCGTGAGGGCGACCGCGAAGCCCGCTGGATCCTGCTCGACTACGTCGACATCGTCGTCCACGTCCAGCACAGCGAGGAGCGCGTCTTCTACGCGCTGGAACGCCTGTGGAAGGACTGCCCCGAGATCGAGCTGCCCGCCGACGCCAAGGCCACCCGCGGCAAGGCCGAGGAGCACGCCAGGCTGCAGGCCGCCGCCGACGACGCCGACGAACCGGGCGGGGAGTGGCGATGAGCGCCACCGGTGAGGTGACCGACCGCGAGCGCCGCGGTCGCCGCATCATCCTGTGGCGGCACGGCCAGACCGCGTGGAACCTGGAACGCCGCTTCCAGGGCACCACGGACGTGGAGCTGACCGAGACCGGCACCGGCCAGGCCCGGCGCGCGGCGCGGCTGCTCGCCTCCCTGGGGCCCGACGCGATCGTCTCCTCGGACCTCAAGCGGGCCGTGCTCACCGCCGCCGAGCTCGCCGCCCTCACCGGCCTGGATGTCGCCCGCGACGAGGGCCTGCGCGAGACCTACGCGGGCGTCTGGCAGGGGCTGACGCACGAGGAGATCATCTCCCGGTACGGCGAGGAGTACGCGGCGTGGAAGCGCGGCGAGCCGGTCCGCCGCGGCGGCGGCGAACTGGAGACCGAGGTCGCCGACCGTGCCGCCCCCGTCGTGCTGCGGCACGCCGACAAGCTGCCCGAGGACGGCACCCTCGTGGTGGTCAGCCACGGCGGCACCATCCGGACCACCATCGGCCGCCTCCTGGGCCTGGAGGCGCACCACTGGGAGGGGCTGGGCGGGCTCTCCAACTGCTGCTGGTCCGTCCTCGGCGAGGGCGTGCGCGGCTGGCGGCTGCTGGAGCACAACGCGGGCACACTCCCGGAGCCCGTCCTCGGCGACGACGACTGAGAGCGCGGTCCGGGCGGGCCGGCCGGGCTCGGCGCGGATTTCACTTTCCGGCAGGTCGCAGGCTAAAGTTCTTCTTGTTCGCCCCGCCGAGCGGGGCCGGACAACAAGGGGCTATAGCTCAGTTGGTAGAGCGCCTGCATGGCATGCAGGAGGTCAGGAGTTCAATTCTCCTTAGCTCCACGGATCGGCACTCTGTCGAGTTGTCAAAGATCGGTGATGAGGATCCCGTCCCTCCAGGGGCGGGATTTTCTGTGCTTCACATGCGGACGACCTCCGCGACCTTCGCGAGCGCCCCGTCCGTCGACGGCCACAGCCGCTCCCTGCGGTCGCGCAGCCGGGCGACCTTCTCCCGCGCCTCCTCGCTTTCCGGGGTGTACGTCACGATCCGGCACTCCGGCATGCCGTCGACCGACATCGAGAGCGACGTCATCCTCATCTCGCCCACCGCCTCGTGACGGAGCGTCTTCACCCGCGGCCCCGGCGGTAGCACCTCGCCGCTCGCCCACAGCTCGGCGAAGCGCGGACTGGCCGCCGACAGCCTGCGTATGAAGTCCTCCCAGGACGGCTCGCCGACGTGTCTGCCGTACGACGACCGCAGCGTCGCCACCATCATCGGCAACTCGCGCTCCCGGTACACCATGGGGCACCTGTCCTCGGGGAACGTGAACAGCGTCCACAGCGCGTTCGGCACACCCGTCCCGGCGGTCTCCGGCATGACGAACAGGTCGTGGTAGGCCGGATTGGTGGCGAGGATGTCGTACCGCGAGTTGTAGACCGCCGCCGGAAGCGGGTCGAGGGCGTCGATGACGCGCCGCACTTCCGGCCCGACCGTCTGCGTCAGCCGCTCCGGGGCGGGGGCGAAGGGAACCTCCGCCAGACGGTAGAGATGCTCCCGCTCCGGCAGATCGAGCCGCAGCGTGCGTGCCACGGCGTCCAGGACCTGGGCGGACGCGTTGATCGGCCGGCCCTGCTCCAGCCATGTGTACCAGGTCACCCCCACGCCCGACAGCTGGGCGACCTCCTCGCGGCGCAGGCCCGGTGTGCGGCGCCGGAAGCCCGGTGGCATCCCCACGTCGGCCGGTGTCACCCGGGCACGCCTGCTGCGCAGGAAGGCGGCCAGCTCCGGTCGGCGCCGCTGTGTCGTCCCCATCGTCACGTCCCCCATCGTCACGTCCCCCATCGTCGACGCCCGGCTCGTCCCCTGCCAGGTGCTGTCGGTACCAGCATCGCCGGGCACTCGGCACCGGTACCGACGCGTCGCCAGGCTCGACGGCATGACGACAACACCGGGGACCGAACCGGGTTCCGTACCCGCTCCGACTCCTGCGATCAGTAGAGCACCCGCCACTGACAACCGGCCCGGACCGACTCTGGCGATCGTGCTCACGGCCCAGTTCATGGCCGTGCTCGACGTGTTCATCGCGAACGTCGCGGCTCCCACCATCGGCACCGGACTCCATGCCTCCGGAGCGGACCTGCAGCTGGTCATCGCCGGTTACACCATCACCTACTCCGTCCTGCTGATCACCGGCGCGCGCCTCGGCGACCGGCTCGGGCACGGGCGGGCGCACCTCGCCGGACTCGCCCTCTTCACCGCGGCCTCCCTGGCCTGCGGACTGGCCCGGGGCGCGACGCAGCTGATCGTCTTCCGGCTGGTCCAGGGAGCAGGGTCGGCGGTGATGATCCCGCAGGTGCTCAGCCTCATCCAGCGCGGCTTCACCGGCGAGGCCCGGGCGCGGGCGATCGGCGCCTACTCGGCGGTCCTCGCGGTCGGTGCGGCGGCCGGCCAGGTCGTCGGCGGTGTGCTGATCAGCGCCGATCTGTTCGGCGCCGGCTGGCGGCCGGTGTTCCTCGTCAACGTGCCGGTGGGCGTCGTGCTGCTGGCCGTGGGCGGGCGTGTGCTGCCGCGGGGCGGCGCGGGCCGGCCGGAGCGGGCGCGCCCCCTGGACCTGCCGGGGCTCGCGCTGCTGGGCGCCGCCGTCTCGCTGCTCACCGTGCCCCTGGTGCTCGGGCAGGAGGAGCACTGGCCGCTGTGGTCCTGGCTGTCGCTGGCCGCGGCCGCCGTCCTGTTCGCCGTCTTCTGCGGATACGAGTCCCGGCTCGCGCGACGCGGCGGCGCCCCGCTGATCGCGCCGCGTGTCCTGCGTCACCCCGGCATGGGCCTCGCCGTCTTCCGCATCCTCGCCGTCATGGCCGTCAACGCGGGCTTCATGTTCACGCTGACGCTCCACGTCCAGGGCGGCCTCGGCTACAGCGCCCTGCGCGCCGGACTGACCTTCGTGCCGACCGCCGTGGCCTTCGGCGCGATCGGCCTGACCTGGCGCTCCTGGCCGGCGTCCTGGCAGCGGTGGCTGACCCCGGCCGGGTTCGCGCTGGCCGCGCCGGCCGTCGCGGGGGTCGGCCTCGTGCTCAAGGACGGCGGTGGCGGCGGGGCCTGGCTGTACCTTGCCTTCACCGGGGTCGGGGCCGGGATCGGGCTCGCCTTCAGCCCGACGCTGACGGGTGCCCTGGCCACCGTGCGGCCCGAGGACGCGGCGGACGCCAGCGGTCTGCTCGCGACGGTGGCGCAGCTCGGCCAGCTGATCGGCGTGGCGGCGTTCGGCACACTGTTCCTGAACCGGCTTGAGTCACTTGGGGCCCCGGAGGCGTATACCTCCGCGAAGGCGCTTTCAGTGTGCGCGTGGGCGCTGGCCGGCACGGCGGCGGTGGGTGCCGTGTCCGGACTGGTACTGAGGCGTCGCTGACCGTATTGGTCCGGCCGTGGCAGAATCAAACGGCCGGAAGGGGGCGCGGCCCGACGGGAGGGAGTAGCGATGCCTGCGAGCATCCTCGAGGAGGTCGACCACCTCCTCGGTGCGGCGGTGATACGGGACACGGCCACCCGGCTCAGCTGCCCTTCCTGCGGTTCCGGTCACGTGGCGCAGGTTCTCGGCGACAACGGCGGGATCTCCTACGTGTGCACGGCCTGCGGCCACAGCTGGAGCTGATCGATGGGTGCACACAGGCGGAAGTGCGACTGGTGCGGGAGCGGCACGCCCATCGTCAGGGACATGGAGCCGCTCAATCCCGACTACCAGTACTGGTGCGAGGAATGCGCGCGGGCGCTGATCATAAAAGGCGACCCGATCGAGACGTACCGCGAACTCGAGGGCGAGCCGATCTACGGCCGTCTCCTCGAGGAGCACTGCACGCTCAAGCGGTTCTACTCGTTCGTCACGGCCTGATTCCCGCCGGGCCCCGGCAACGATGTCCGGCGAGCCCCAGGAAGAGCAGGCCGGCCCCGGCGTAGAGGGCCGACAGCGCGAACTGGGCAGGCTCCTGGTGCAGTTCGGGCCGCCCGGGGCCGTGCGGCACCCACCACAGGGCGTACGAGCCGAAGACCAGTGCCGTACCCGCGGCGCCCGCGCGGTGTCCGTCCGTCCACAGCAGCACCACCAGGGGCACGCACCACACCCAGTGGTGCGACCACGACACCGGGCTGACCAGCAGCGCGGTCACCGCGCAGACGACCACGGCCCACGCCCGCTCGCCGCGCAGTTCCGCCGCGACCGCCGAGGCCAGCCCCAGCAGGGCCACCAGCGCCGCCGTGGCGACCCACACGGTTCCCGGGTCCGGCGTGTGCAGCAGTCGCGCCAGAACTCCGCGCAGGGCCTGGTTCGCGGTCTCCTCGGTGCGGCCCACCCGGCTGGTGCGGAACACCATGCTGGTCCAGAACCGCCACGAGTCGCCCGGCAGCAGCGCCGCCGCCAGCAGCGTCGCCCCGGCGAACGCCACGGCCGCCCCGCGCGCGTGCCGCAGCCAGGGCCCTGTGCCGTCGCCCCTGAACCGCGCCACGGCGCCGGTGGCCAGCAGGAACACCGCGAACAGCGCGGGCGTCAGCTTCACCGCCGTGGCCAGCCCCACACCTGCTCCCGCCCAGCGGGCCCCGGGGCGGCGTGAGAGGTCCCACAGCACCAGGACGGCGAGCAGCAGGTTGACCTGGCCGTAGCGCATGGTCGTCCACACCGGCTCGCACCACACGGCCACGGCCGCGATCCACCAGGCGGCGTCCTCGCGCGCGTGGCCCACGAGGCGCAGCGACAGCCGCGCGAGCACCACCAGCAGCGCGAGGTTCACCGCCGTCGCCAGGGCGCGCAGGAGGCCGGTGTCCGGCAACGTCAGCGGTGTGAACAGCAGGGCCGCGAACGGCGGGTAGGTGGTGGGCAGACGCGCGGCGGTGGTCCGCAGCGCGTACAGGTCGCCGCCCGCGCGGACGGTCGCCCCCTCCGCCCGGTACACCATCAGGTCGATCATCGACACGTGCGCGGCCCGCTGCACGATCCAGTACGCCGTGAAAGAGACCAGGCACGCCCCGAGGGCGGTCGACGTACGGCGGTGGGCTGCGGAGGGCGCGATCACGGGCACGAAAGCCGACATTAGCGCCCATACGCACCCGGAACGGAAACGATTTGGTACTGCACCCCTACGACCGTGTAATGTTGGCGTCGCCGCCAGGGAAACCGGGCGACACGGTCGACATGCGGCTCCGCCGCATGGGGGCAAGGGGCTATAGCTCAGTTGGTAGAGCGCCTGCATGGCATGCAGGAGGTCAGGAGTTCAATTCTCCTTAGCTCCACATAAAACAAAGGCGGATCACTCGATCGAGTGGTCCGCCTTTGGTCTATTCCGGATTTCGGCGGATTTCGGCAGGCGCATGGCAAACGGCGGGCCACCCGTGCACTCGGGTGGCCCGCCGTATCCGCGTTCAGCGGCCTCAGCGGCCTCAGCGGCCTCAGCGGCCTCAGCGGCCTCAGCGGCCTCAGCGGCCCAGGGCGCGGCGTCCTCGGCCCTGGGAGAGGACCGGGAGGTTGCGGCCCGGGGCTCGGTCCCGAGGAGCCTCCTCCTCGATGCGCAGGGCGAGCGCCGGGCAGCGGCGCACCGCGCGCAGGGCCTTGGCCTCGGCGTAGCGAGGCACCTTCGCCTGGGCCACCGTCGGGAAACCGTCCGCGCCGAGCTCGAAGACCTCCGGGAGGATGTCCGCGCACAGCCCGTGGCCCCGGCACAGCGTCCAGTCGACGTAGATCTTCTGACGGCTGTTGCCGTTGTCGATCTCCGCCGGATCGGCGCCGCCCGGGATGCCCGTCGGCATCTTGCCGTCCTCGAACAGCGGCAGAACGCCTTCCACGCGCCGTCCGCAGCCGTTGCCGAGGACGTGCGCCGCCAGGTCGTCGGTGAACGCCTTGACCGTCGACTCCAGGAACATCGCCGAGCCGTCCGGGTGCGAGCACGCACCGCGCCGCTTGACGTTCTTGGCGACCTGCTTGAGCGCCTCCAGGGCGGCCGGCCCGCCGCCGTTGAGGATGTCCTCCATGCCGCGCGCGGCGGCCGGCAGGCCGAGGTAGCAGGGACCGCACTGTCCCGCGCTCTCCTCCGCCAGCCACTGCGCCACCCGCAGCGACTCGCCCAGCGGGCAGGTGTCCTGACTGATCGGCAGGATCGCGCCGGCGCCCAGCGCACCGCCCACCGCGTCCAGGGAGTTACGGGAGACGACCGCCTCGTTGACCGTCGCCGCGTCGATCCACTTGCCGTGGTAGCCACCGGTCAGCACGCCCTGCGGCACCGGCGGGGCGCCGGCCAGCTGCAGGACGTAGCGCAGCGGCACACCGGTGGGGACCTCGATCACCATGGGGCGGGCGACCGCCCCGGAGACCGTGAGCATAACGGTGCCCGGCTCGTCGTACAGGCCGGTGTTGCCGTAGCGCTCCGGGCCGATACGGGCGGCGATGGCCAGCTGGGCGAACGTCTCGGCGTTCGACAGCAGCGTCGGAGCGCCGCCGACGCCGTTCTGCGAGGCGCTGGTCTTGCGGCCGGGCGGGATCGCCGGACCGCCGTCGATGGAGCGGATCAGCGACGCGGCGGCGCCGGTGACCATGCGGATCGGGTTGCGCTGGACGAACGCCTTCAGCGCCGAGCGGCGGCCGGTGCCCAGGCCGCGTTCGGCGAGCGCCGCCTCCATGGAGCGCTCCGTGGACTCACGGGTGACCCCGATCACCAGGGTGCGGGCGCCCAGCGCCTCCGCGCACAGCAGGGCGCCGTCCAGGATCAGGTGCGGCGCACGGTTGATGAGGACGGTGTCCTTGCGGCAGGCAGGTTCGTCCTCGCTGCCGTTGACCACGACGACCGGGCGGACGCCGCGCTTGATCGCCGACTCGGCGACCGAGCGCAGCTTCTTGTGGAACGGGAAGCCCGCGCCGCCGCGCCCCTTGAGGCTGATGGCCTCGGCGAGCTGCGCGAGCTGCTCGCCGCCCAACGGTTCGAGCGGCCCGTGCACCTTGAGGTGCATGGGCAGGTCGAGTCTTTCGACAAGGTCGAAGCCAGACGTGAGCTGCGGAAGACCGACCACGCGGACTTCTGGGACGTCGGGCAGGGCCTCGTTCACCTATAGCCTCCGGAAGGCGTGTTCCAAGGTTCGCCCGATCCCGGTGAGTCGAAGGACGCACCGGGCGACGGTTCATTGGCGGGACCGCTGTTGTACGTGTCGTTGGAGCTGTACGTACCGAAGGCGGCGTTCGTCTCACCGGTGTTGTACACATCACGTCCGCCGTACCCGACGCCGCCCGAATTGCCATAGACGGGGGTGGTGTATCCGGTGTCGGCCAGCGGGTCGTACGCCGACGGCGGAGCCTCGCCGACCGGCGGCGGGGACGGGACCGGCCAGCTGCCCGAGGTGCTGGACGGGCCGTCCACCCGCGGGACCGCCGCGGTGGCCTGCATGTCCATCGGCAGGTCCATGCGTGCGGTCTGCCCGGCCGCGAACCCCTGCTGGGCCTGCCCGGGGGGCGTCACGGCCCGGTACGCGGCAGCGAAGCCGGACCCGGCGGGCTCCGGAGCCTCGTACCTGGGGGCCGCGGATGCCGCGCGCGGGGAGGCGCCGGTGTCGGTGAACGCCCCCGGCCTGTCGTAGCCGGGCAGCGAGGCACCGCCGGACCCGAAGGAGGAGGTCGCCTCCGCCACCCTGGCGCGGCTGGCGTCCAGGTCGTCGAGTTCCTGCCGCTCACCGCCGCCGAGTAGTTCCATGAGCTGGGCGGAGACCTTGCGCTTGAAGGAGCGGGGCGCGGAGCGCAGGGCGAGGGCGGCGATGATGGCGACCAGGCACAGCTCGTAGGACCACATGAAGAACGGCTTCGCGAAGCGGCCCGAGAACAGGCCGTGGATCAGCGCCGCGCACAGGGCCGGGTAGGCCAGCATGTGCATCGCGCGCCAGCGCGCCGCCACCGGCGCCGGGCTGGCGAACTGGTTGCGCAGCGCGCCGGTGATTCCGACGAAGATCATGAGCAGGCCGGCCAGGGAACCGAGGCCGATGAGTCCCGCGCTGCCCTTGACGCCGAGGCTGAAGGGGATCAGCGCGGCGATCAGGACGGTGTGGGACAGCGCCAGCTTGATGGTGACGTGCACCAGCAGGAACGCGATCGAGGCGATCGCGAGCACGCGGTGGATGGCCTGGGAGACGATCCGCTGGCGCGTGTTCAGGAAGATCCGGTCCTGGGTCACCAGGCCCCAGATCACCGAACTGGTGAGGCTGACGAGCGAGAGGACGCCCGCGCCGAAGTTCAGGAAGTCCTGGAGCCACTGGCCTCCGTACAGCACCACCACGGGTATGAGCAGCAGGACGACAGCGGTCGCCACCCCGTACGCCGACCGGCCGGGTTTGGGGAGCGAGCTGTTGATAGGACGAGGGTTCATGGGGGCAACTCCGAGCGGTTCGGGAAAGCGGTCCCGCTGCCGAACTCTAAATGGCGCCATACCGATCAGTACGAGGTTTGAGTTATTGCGTTGTTATCAAAGGACGATCCCAGCTGTAGTGATGTCCCTTAGTGACTGTTACGCGAAGTAACCGCGATCCTTGGTCGAGTGGCTGACGTGGTCGGTAGAGACATACGTAAGCGCGTCGCGGCTTGCTCAAGCCCTGCGGTACCCTAACGCCATGCGTGCCGTACGCCTTCTGCTTAGCGGGCCGCGCTGATCAGTCCCGACCGCCGGTGAGACGGGGTCGGCATCGGCGCGGCGTCCCCTCCTGTGCGAGGGGATTTTTCATTTTCTTTAACGTTGCAGCCTTGAATGTCGCAGCCGCAGGCAGAGACGACCGATGGAGCTTTGAGGATCATGAGCGAGACGAACCCCGCTGCCGCCGCCGCCGTGACGGCGGAGGCGGCGCCGCACCGCTACACGGCCGCTCTGGCGGCTGAGATCGAGGCACGCTGGCAGGACTTCTGGGACGCCGAGGGCACCTATGCGGCGCCCAACCCGAAGGGTGACCTGGCCGGCGACCCCGAGCTGGCCGCCCGGCCCAAGAAGTTCATCATGGACATGTTCCCGTACCCCTCCGGTGCGGGCCTGCACGTCGGCCACCCCCTGGGATACATCGCCACCGACGTGTACGCCCGGTTCCAGCGGATGACCGGCCACAACGTCCTGCACACCCTGGGCTTCGACGCCTTCGGACTGCCCGCCGAGCAGTACGCCGTGCAGACCGGCACGCACCCGCGCGTGTCCACCGAGGCCAACATCGAGAACATGAAGTCCCAGCTGCGACGGCTGGGCCTGGGCCACGACAGGCGCCGGTCGTTCGCCACGATCGACCCGGACTACTACAAGTGGACCCAGTGGATCTTCCTGCAGATCTTCAACTCCTGGTACGACGACGAGGCCCGCAGGGCCCGCCCCGTCTCCGAGCTGGTCGCCCAGTTCGAGTCCGGTGAGCGCACGGTGCCCGGCGGACGGTCCTGGACCGAGCTGAGCGCCGCCGAGCGCGCCGACGTCCTGGGCGAGTACCGCCTGGCCTACGCCTCCGACGCGCCCGTCAACTGGTGCCCCGGCCTGGGCACCGTGCTGGCGAACGAGGAGGTCACCGCCGACGGCCGCTCCGAGCGCGGCAACTTCCCGGTCTTCAAGGCCAAGCTGCGCCAGTGGAACATGCGGATCACCGCCTACGCCGACCGGCTGCTGGACGACCTGGAGGCGCTGGACTGGCCCGAGGCCATCAAGCTGCAGCAGCGCAACTGGATCGGCCGCTCCGAAGGTGCCCGCGTCGACTTCCCCGTGGACGGCGAGCACATCACGGTCTTCACCACCCGCCCGGACACCCTGTTCGGCGCGACCTACATGGTGCTGGCGCCCGAGCACCCGCTGGTCGAGAAGTTCACCCCGCAGGCCTGGCCGGAGGGCACCCACGAGGTGTGGACCGGCGGTCACGCGACCCCGACCGAGGCCGTCGCCGCCTACCGCGCGCAGGCCGCCGCCAAGTCCGACGTCGAGCGGCAGGCCGAGGCCAAGGACAAGACCGGCGTCTTCATCGGCGCGTACGCGACCAACCCGGTCAACGGGGACAAGGTGCCCGTCTTCATCGCCGACTACGTCCTGATGGGCTACGGCACCGGCGCCATCATGGCCGTGCCCGCCGGTGACCAGCGCGACTTCGAGTTCGCGCGCGCCTTCGAGCTGCCCATCCACTGCATCGTCGAGCCGACCGACGGCCGCGGCACCGACACCGCGACGTGGGAGAACGCCTTCACCTCCTACGAGGCGAAGATCATCAACTCCGCCAACGACGAGATCTCCCTGGACGGCCTGGGCGTCGCCGAGGCCAAGGCGCGCGTCACCGCATGGCTGGAGAGCAAGGGCATCGGCGAGGGCACCGTCAACTTCCGCCTGCGCGACTGGCTGTTCAGCCGCCAGCGCTACTGGGGCGAGCCCTTCCCGATCGTCTACGACGAGGACGGGATCGCCCACGCCCTGCCCGAGTCGATGCTGCCGCTGGAGCTGCCGGAGGTCGAGGACTACTCGCCGCGCACCTTCGACCCGGACGACGCCGACACCCAGCCCGAGACGCCGCTGTCCCGCAACGAGGAGTGGGTCGACGTCACCCTGGACCTGGGTGACGGGCCGAAGAAGTACCGCCGCGAGACCAACACCATGCCCAACTGGGCCGGTTCCTGCTGGTACGAGTTCCGCTACCTGGACCCGCACAACAGCGAGAAACTGGTCGACCCGGAGATCGAGCGGTACTGGATGGGCCCGCGCGAGGGCCTGCCGCACGGCGGTGTCGACCTGTACGTCGGCGGTGCCGAGCACGCGGTGCTGCACCTGCTGTACGCGCGCTTCTGGTCCAAGATCCTGTACGACCTGGGGCACGTCTCCTCCGCCGAGCCGTTCCACAAGCTGTTCAACCAGGGCATGATCCAGGCCTTCGTCTACCGCGACAGCCGGGGCATCGCCGTGCCGGCCGCCGAGGTGGAGGAGCGCGACGGCGCGTACTACTACCAGGGCGAGAAGGTCACCCGTCTGCTGGGCAAGATGGGCAAGTCCCTGAAGAACGCGGTGACCCCGGACGAGATCGCCGCCGAGTACGGCGCCGACACCCTGCGCCTGTACGAGATGGCGATGGGCCCGCTGGACGTCTCCCGGCCGTGGGACACGCGCGCGGTGGTGGGCCAGTTCCGGCTGCTGCAGCGGCTGTGGCGCAACATCGTCGACGAGGCCACCGGCGAGGTCACCGTCACCGACGTCGAGAACGCCGACGTCGACGTGGAGACGCTGCGCGCCCTGCACAAGGCGATCGACGGCGTCCGCCAGGATCTGGAGGGCCTGCGGTTCAACACCGCCATCGCCAAGGTCACCGAGCTGAACAACCACCTGACCAAGGCGGGCGCTGCCGTGCCCCGCGCGGTCGCGGAGCCGCTGGTGCTGATGGTCGCGCCGCTGGCCCCGCACATCGCCGAGGAACTGTGGCGCAGGCTGGGCCACACCGACTCGGTCGTGCACCAGGACTTCCCGGTCGCCGACCCGGAGTACGTCGTGGACGAGACCGTGACCTGCGTCGTGCAGATCAAGGGCAAGGTCAAGGCGCGTCTGGAGGTGTCGCCCTCCATCTCCGAGGACGAGCTGGAGAAGGTGGCGCTGGCGGACGAGAAGGTCGTCGCCGCGCTGGACGGCGCCGGGATCCGCAAGGTGATCGTGCGGGCGCCGAAGCTGGTGAACATCGTTCCGGCGTGACGCTTCGGGGTAGTCCCCTACGGGCAGGTTCGGGGTTTTTCTGGAACCCCGGACCTGCCCGTACCGTTTACCGTGGAGAGCAGCGCGGCGCTTGTCGCGCGAAGCCGGAGGAGGAGCGCCGTGGAAGCAGTCATCGCAGTCTTCGCCCTGCTCTTCCTGCTGTTCGTCGTCCTCGGCGCATACGCCACGGTCAGAGTGATCGGCGCCGCCAAGCGCGGCGTCGACCGTACGATCAGCCAGGCCCGCCGCGCGGTCGAGGACCAGACCCTGCGTGCCAAGTCCTTCGCGCAGCCCGGACCGGCCGGTGAGGTCGCCCAGCTCCGGCTCAGCCTGCGCACCTCGATGCGCGCCACCCAGGACGCGCTGCAGGCGGGCGCCGTGGAGGACGAGTCGCTGAAGGAGTCCCTCGGTCTCTTCCAGCGGCTGAGCGCGCACGGGCGCGAACTGGACGACGAACTCAGGCGCCTGGAGTCGGAGCCGGACCGTGCCAGGCTCACCGAGCGCCTGCCCGAACTGCGCAGCCGCACCGAGCGGATCACCCGGTCCGCCGACTCCCTGCGCTGGGCCGCCCGGGACCGGGCCCACCGGTTCGCCGAGGACGACCTCGACACACTGAGCGCCCAGATCGACGTCGAGACCGGAGCACTGCGGCACTGGACGCGTTCGCAGTCCCCGACCGCGCCGCCTCCGTGGCCCGACGCCTCGGCAGACGAGGACAGGACCGCTCAGCAGACCTGGCCCGAGCCCCCTCGGCCCGGCACCGCCGAGGAATCGGCCCGGCCGTCCCTCACCCCGCCCGGCCGGCGCCAGACGTACGCCTGGCAGAAGAAGACCCGTCCGGAGAGCACCACTTGATCCGGCCGACGGCGACCCGGGACGCCGGGGCCGGTCTGCCGCACGAACGCTACGACAGGTAACCTCCAGCTCATGTCCTGCCATGTCGCTATCGTCACCGATTCAACGGCCTACCTGCCGCAGCGGACGATGGAGCGTCACGGCATCACCGCGGTACCCCTGACCGTGGTCCTCGGTGACCAGGCGCTCGAAGAGGGCACCGACATCTCCACCCGTTCCCTGGCCCAGGCCCTCCAGAAGCGGCGCTCCGTCACCACCTCGCGTCCCAGCCCCCAGGTGTTCGCCGAGACCTACCGCAAGGTCGCCGAGTCCGGGGCCACCGGAATCGTCTCCCTCCATCTCTCCGCCGAACTGTCGGGCACGTACGACGCCGCCGTCGTCGCGGCGCGAGAGGCACAGGTGCCGGTGCGGGTGGTGGACACGGGCATGGTCGCGATGGCCCTCGGCTTCTGCGCTCTCACCGCGGCCGAGGTGGCGGAGGCGGGCGGCACCGTGGACGAGGCCGTCACCGCGGCGGAGAAACGGGCAGAGGGCACCGCCGCCTATTTCTACGTCGACACGCTCGACTATCTGCGCAGGGGCGGCCGGATCGGTGCCGCGCAGGCACTGCTGGGCTCCGCGCTCGCCGTCAAGCCTCTGCTGCAGCTGGACGGCGGACGCATCGAACTCCTGGAGAAGGTCCGGACGGCGTCCAGGGCGATCGCCCGCCTCGAGGAGATCGCGGCCGAACGGGCGGGCAGTGCCGAGGTCGACATCGCCGTCCACCACCTAGCCGCCCCCGACCGCGCCTCGGCTCTCGCGGACCGGCTCCGGGCGCGTGTGCCGGGGCTGGCCGACCTGCATGTGAGCGAGGTCGGCGCGGTGATCGGGGCGCACACGGGGCCTGGGCTGCTGGGGGCCGTGGTCTCCGCGCGATGACGTCGCGTCAGCCCCGCCGTCCGTGAGGGTGGCGCGGTTTTCCACAACCGGGCGGTTTTCCACGGGAAACGAGCAAGATCATCGCCAGATGACGGGATGTCGGATCCTCGTCGCATGGCACTTCGCACCCCTTCACGCGGCGCGACCGCGACCAGCGGCCCCGGCCGCGCCCCCGCTTCCGACAGCCGCATCCAGCACCGGCGTTTTTCCGCCCGGCGGTCCCCCCGGCACCGCCACGCACCGGCGGAAGAGCTGCTCCGCCGCGCGGAACAGCTCTTCGCGGAAAGCGCCCGGAAACCAAGCGAGTCGGGGCACGGCCCCCCACCGGGGCGGCCCCGGGCCGACACGGAGAGCGGAGCGGGTACGGCGCCGGGGATGAGCCCGTGGCACGAGCCGGCCCCGGCAGCGCGGACGCGTACGGCACCGGCTGCCGCGGCCACGCACGTCGCGCAGGACGGTGCCGCGGACGAGCCGGTGGCCGCCGGCCTGCGGGAGCGTGCCGCGCTCGCCGTGCGGGAGCGGATGCCGGTGTGGTTGCAGACGCGGTGCGGTCTGGAGCGGCGGGGCGTGGTCGCGCTGTCGGTACTGCTGGCCGTCGCCGCGGTGTTCGCGGCGCAGCACTTCTGGGCGGCCCGCACGCAGTCCGTCAGCGCCCCCCAGGTGGTGCGGGCCGAGGCCCCGTACGAGAAGGACGCGGGACCCGGGCGCGGCGTCGGGCATCGGCAGGACCGGCCGGCCGCACCCGCCGGCGCCGCGGCTGCCACGGGAACCGGGCCACAGATCGTGGTCGACGTCAGTGGCAAGGTCCGCGACCCCGGAATCCATCGTCTGCCGGCCGGTTCACGGGTCGCCGACGCGCTCCGCGTGGCAGGCGGGGTGCGCCCGGGCACCAGCACCGAGGGACTCAACCGGGCCCGCTTCCTCGTGGACGGCGAACAGGTCGTCGTCGGAGGCCCCGCACCGGCGCCGGGACCCGCTGCGGGCGCCGCCCCGGGCCCCGGCGCGGCGGGTACGCCGGCGGGGGCCGGCCCTCCGGCGCCGGTCTCCCTCAACACGGCGACCGCGGACCAGTTCGACGCACTTCCCGGCGTCGGCCCCGTCCTGGCCCAGCACATCATCGACTACCGCACCCGGCACGGCGGCTTCCGTTCGGTCGACGAGCTGCGCCAGGTCAACGGAATCGGCGCCCGGCGCTTCGCCGACCTGCGCAACCTGGTACGGCCATGAGCCGGGCGCCCGACGGGCCGGGCGCCGTCCCGCTGCCCGACGCCGACCGCCCCGCGCCCTCCGCCGCCCGCCGGGCCGTCCACGCGGCTTCCGGGAAACGGCTGGGTGCCGCACACCCCCGGCAGGAGGGACCGGCGGACCTGCGCCTCGTACCACCGGCGCTCGCGGTGTGGGCCACGGCCGCGCTCGCACTCGACGCCCCACCGGCCTGGACCGAGGGCATCGGCGCCGTCTGCCTGGTCACGGGGGTGCTGCTGCTGGCCGGGAGATCGCCGTCCAGGGGGGCGCCGTCCGGCTGGTCGCGCGTCACGGTCGCCGCCGTGCTCCTGTGCGTGGCCGCGGCGGCCGCCTCCGCCGGGCTGCACGGGGCGGACCTGCGGCGAGGACCGGTGCCCGCGCTGGCCCGGCAGTACGCCACGGTGACCGCGGAGATCGAGGTCGGCTCGGATCCCCGGCTCAGCAGACCCCGGGTCACCGGCGATCACGCGGCCCCGGTCGCCGTGCTGGTCCACGCGGAGGTGCGGCGCGTCGAGAGGGCCGACGGGACGGTGGCGGTGACACGGACACCGGTGCTGGTGGTCGTCGACGCGGGTGCGCCGGAGCGCGGGATTCCCGGGGAGCGGGCGACGGGCGTGCGGGCGGCCTGGCTCGGACTGCTGCCCTCGACCCGGCTCAGGGTGAGCGGCCGGCTGGCACCGGGGGCGGCGGGCGGGGACCGGACGGCGGCCGTGCTCCGGGTACGGGACGGGCAGGCGCCGGAGGTCGTGGGGAGGCCGAACGGCCCGCAGCGGCTGGCGGGACGGCTGCGGGCCGGGCTGCGCGAGGCCACCGACGGGCTGCCGGGCGACGCCCGGGCGCTGCTGCCCGGGCTGGTGGTCGGGGACACCTCGCGGATCACGCCCGAACTGGACGACGCCTTCCAGCGGACGGACCTGGCACACACCCTGGCCGTCTCCGGCAGCAACCTCACCCTCCTGGTTGCGCTGCTCGTCGGACCGCCCGGGCTGGCCCAGCAGGCAGAGCGGCGTGGGCTGGCGCCGCGTCTCGGCCTCTCCCTGCGGGCGACCGCACTGCTCGCCGCGGTGCTCACGCTCGGCTTCGTCGTGGTGTGCCGGCCGGACCCGAGCGTGCTGCGGGCCGCGGCCTGCGGCACCGTCGCCCTGCTCGCCCTGGCCACGGGACGCCGCAGATCGCTGGTTCCGGCGCTGGCGACGGCCGTCCTGCTGCTGGTTCTGTACGACCCGTGGCTGGCCCGCAGTTACGGCTTCCTGCTCTCCGTGCTCGCCACCGGCTCCCTGCTCACGCTGGCGCCCCGCTTCGGGGCGGCACTGCGGTGGCGGGGGCTGCCGGCACGGCTCGCCGAGGCGCTGGCCGCCGCTGCCGCCGCACAGGTCGTGTGCGCGCCGGTCGTCGCCGTACTGTCGGCCCGGGTGAGCCTGGTGGCGGTGCCGTGCAATCTGCTCGCGGAGTTCGCGGTCGCCCCGGCCACGGTGCTGGGCTTCGCGGCGCTGGCGACCGCGCCGGTGGCCATGCCGGTGGCGAAGGTCCTGGCCTGGCTGGCGAGCCGGCCGGCCGGATGGATCGCGGCCGTGGCCCGGGGCGGGGCCGGGCTCCCCGGCGCGGGGGTCGCCTGGCCGGGCAGCTGGGCCGGGGCGCTGCTGCTCGCCGCCGTCACGGTGGTCGTCGTGCTCCTCGGGCGACGGCTGCTGCGGCACCCGTGGTGGTGCGGCGTCTGCGGGCTGCTGCTCCTGCTGGCCGTGGTGCGGCCGGCGCCGCTGACCCGGGTGGTCACGGGCTGGCCGCCGCCCGGCTGGCGGCTGGCGATGTGCGACGTGGGGCAGGGCGACGCGACGGTGCTCGCGGCGGGGAACGCCACCGGGGTCGTGGTGGACGCCGGTCCCGACCCGGCGCTGGTCGACCGCTGTCTGCGGCAGCTGGGGATCACCCGGATCCCGCTGGTCGTGCTGACCCACTTCCACGCCGACCATGTCTCGGGTCTGCCCGGTGTGCTGCGCGGCCGGTCGGTGGGCGAGATCGAGACGACCGGCTTCGAGGAGCCCGCAGACCAGGCGGGTCTTGTGCGGAGGGAGGCGGCCGAACGGAACATCCCCGTCACCCATGCGGTCGCCGGTGAGCAGCGGCGGACCGGACCGCTGTCCTGGCGGGTGCTGTGGCCCCCGCCCCGTCCGGTACCGGAACCGGAGGGGCCCAACGACGCCAGCGTGGCCCTGCTCGTCCGGTCGGCCGGGCTGCGGATGCTGCTGCTCGGGGACCTGGAACCCCCGTCGCAGCAGGCGCTGTTGCGATCCGTGGCGGCGGCCGGGCTGGGCCGTGTCGATGTCCTCAAGGTCGCCCATCACGGCTCCGCCAACCAGGACCCGGACCTGATGGGCCTGGTCGCCCCGAGGATCGCGCTCATCAGCTGCGGTGCCGGCAACCCGTACGGCCACCCGGCACCCGGCACGGTGCGGGCGCTGCGGGACGAGGGCGCGCTGGTGCTGCGCACGGACCGGGACGGGGCGCTGGCCGTCGCCGGTACGGGTGGGGCGGACGGGGAGGTGCGGGTGGCGGGAGACTGAGGGCATGAACTCCGCACAGGCCAACGCCTATCTCCGCCGGCTCGGGGTCGCGCGCCCGGCGCGGCCCACCGCCGAAGCACTGCGCGAACTGCATCTCGCGCATCTTCGCACCGTGCCCTTCGAGAATCTGTCGGTGCACCTGGGAGAGGAGATCGTGCTGGAGGAGACGCGGCTCGTGGACAAGCTGGTGGGTGAGCGGCGGGGCGGGTTCTGTTACGAACTCAACGGTGCCTTCGGGGCGTTGCTCGCCGCGCTGGGCTTCGACGTGGATTTGCTCGCGGGACGGGTGTACGGGGACGAGGGCCGGCTGGGGATCCCGTACGACCATCTGGCGCTGCGCGTGCGGACCGCGGACGGTGGTGCGTGGCTCGCCGACGTCGGGTTCGGGGCGCACAGCCACCATCCGCTGACGCTCGGCGAGCCGGGCGGGCAGCCGGACCCCGGCGGCATGTTCCGGATCGAGGCGGCCGGGCCGGAGGAGGCCGCCGACCTGGACGTCGTGCGGGACGGCAAGCCCCAGTACCGTCTGGAGACGCGGTCCCGGGCGCTCGGTGACTTCGTCGCCGGGGCCTGGTGGCACAGCACCTCGCCGCAGTCGCACTTCACACGGTCCTTGGTGTGCTCGCGGATCACGGAGGACGGAGGGCGGATCACGCTCAGCGGCCGCAGTCTCACGGTGACGTCCGTGGACGGGGCGCGTGACGTGCGCCGGCTGACCACGGACGAGGAGGTGCTCGGGGTGTACCGGGAGAGCTTCGGGATCGAGTTGACGCGCGTACCAACCGTACAGAAGTTCGGGCGGTCCGGATAAAAGGGCTACCCGGGCGTAGTTCCAGCGGAACCGCTTGTTTCATTTGAGCTGGACGCATGTTGCATCGAAAGCCTCACTGATGGTCGAATGCGTCTTCGTCAACGGAACAACGAGTCAAGCCAAGTCGCACAGGGGTGTCGTGGATGATGGGCCGCTTGCTGGGAAGCCGGACCAACCGGACGCCGTCGACGGGGCCCCTCGCGGCGCTTCGGACCCCGCCCCGCGCCGGGGTGCTGAGCTGCCGGGTGCTCGATCCGGTCAACACCCCCGTGCCTCAAGCCGAGTGCACGATCAGCGATGTCATGGGGCGGCCGGTCGTCAGCGGCGGGACGGATCCGTTCGGGTCCTTCGTGACGACGGTCCCGGCGGGCGAGTACCGGCTCGCGGTCTCGGCCGAGGGGTACGCGCCCTACCGGGCGACCGTCACGGTCGGCGAGAGCTCGCTGACCTCGCTCGGCGATGTGATCATGCCGATCGCCCAGCCGCCGGAGCTGCCGGAACCGGGTGACTGGGAGATCGACCCGACCCATTCCTCGATCGCGTTCATCGCCCGGCACATCGGACTGGCCCGGGTGCACGGGCGGTTCAACACGTTCGCCGGGGTGGTGCGGATCGCCGACCCGATGGAGCGGTCCGCGATGCACGTGGTGATCGACGCGTCCTCCATCGACACCAACGTCCGGATGCGCGACGACCACCTGCGCTCGGCGGACTTCCTCGATGTCGACCACTTCCCGGTCCTCGAGTTCTACAGCGACCGCTTCGTGCACAAGGGCGGCGCCAAGTGGGCCGTCACCGGGG
>NZ_JBSFIK010000001.1:242068-318503 GCF_053597535.1 Streptomyces sp. NPDC001348
GCTCGGCGGACTTCCTCGATGTCGACCACTTCCCGGTCCTCGAGTTCTACAGCGACCGCTTCGTGCACAAGGGCGGCGCCAAGTGGGCCGTCACCGGGGCCCTGTCGCTGCACGGGGTGACGCGTACGGTCACGCTCGACGTGGACTACCTGGGGCTCGGCAACGGGATGGAGGGCGAGGCGCGGGCCGCCTGCCGGGCCGTCACCGAGCTGCACCGGGACGACTTCACCGTCAGCTGGCAGTCGATGCTCGCCCGGGGCATCGCGGTGGTCGGCCCCACCATCGCGATCGAGCTCGACGTGCAGGTGGTGCCCAAGTCCTGACCCGGACCACGGACAATGGCGCGGTGAGCGATGTGAGACACGTGCTGGTGCTGCCCGACCGCGATGCCGCCGAAGAGGCGGCTCAGGCGCTCGCGGAGCGGTTCGCGGTGAAGGAGGAGCTCCGGCCGGTACGGGACGCCCTGGCCGGGGAGGACGACGCCGAGGACGCCCAGTGGCTCCTCGTCCTGCGGGACGAGGAGGGGCGGCTGGACGCGGCGGAACTCGACGCGCTGGCCGGCGAGTGGGACGGCTGGCGCGAGGAGCCGTAGGCCCGCGGCGCCGCTCCGGGTGCGCAGGCGGGGCCCACGGGGCCGCCGCCCCCGGTCGTTGTCGGTGGCGCGTGGGATGCTTGTCGGGATGGCCAGGAAGACTGCGAACGACGACCCTCTCGCCCCGGTGACGCTTGCCGTGGGCCAGGAGGACCTCCTGCTCGACCGTGCCGTGCGGGATGTGGTGGCCGCCGCCAGGGCCGCCGACGCCGACACGGACGTACGGGACCTGACCCCCGACCAGCTGCAGCCCGGCACGCTCGCCGAACTGACCAGCCCGTCGCTCTTCGCGGAGCGCAAGGTGGTGGTCGTGCGCAACGCGCAGGACCTGTCGGCCGACACGGTCAAGGACGTGAAGGCGTATCTCGGCTCGCCCGCGGAGGAGATCACCCTCGTGCTGCTGCACGCGGGCGGCGCGAAGGGCAAGGGACTGCTCGACGCCGCGCGCAAGGTCGGGGCGCGGGAGGTGGCCTGCCCGAAGATGACCAAGCCGGCGGACCGGCTGGCGTTCGTGCGGGGCGAGTTCCGGGCGTCCGGGCGGTCGGCCACGCCCGAGGCGTGCCAGGCGCTGGTGGACGCGATCGGCAGTGACCTGCGGGAGCTGGCGTCGGCGGTGGCGCAGCTGGTCGCCGACGTCGAGGGGACCGTCGACGAGGCCGTCGTCGGGCGGTACTACACCGGGCGGGCCGAGGCCTCCAGCTTCACGGTCGCGGACCGGGCGGTCGAGGGGCGGACGGCGGAGGCCCTGGAGGCGCTCAGATGGTCGCTGGCCACCGGGGTCGCCCCGGTGCTCATCACCAGCGCGCTGGCGCAGGGCGTGCGGGCGATCGGGAAGCTGTCGTCGGCGCGGGGCGGCCGTCCGGCCGATCTCGCGCGGGAACTGGGCATGCCGCCCTGGAAGATCGACCGGGTGCGGCAGCAGATGCGGGGCTGGACACCGGACGGGGTGGCGGTCGCCCTGCGGGCGGTGGCCGAGGCGGACGCGGGGGTGAAGGGCGGGGGAGACGACCCCGAGTACGCCCTGGAGAAGGCGGTCGTCACCATCGCGCGGGCGGCGCGGTCCAGGGGCCGCGGCCAGTGAGCCGAAAGGCCCCACCGCGCGCCCTGGGGAAGGGAGAACGGTGAGGCCTTCGGCTCAAGCTGTCGGATCCGCGCCCGCGTGGCGAACGCAGGCCGCGCGCGGACCCTGGGGTGCCGGTCGGGAGCGGATGAGAGAGGGCCCGCTCTGGGTCCTTCCGGCGGTCAGATCAAAGAAGAGGTTCAGCCCTTGAGGGACGTGACCTTGGCGGCCAGCGCCGACTTCTTGTTGGCGGCCTGGTTCTTGTGGATGACGCCCTTCGAGACGGCCTTGTCGAGCTGACGCGCGGCAGCGCGCTGGTACTCGGTGGCCTTCTCGACGTCACCCGCGGCCGCGGCCTCGCGGGCCTTGCGGATCGCGGTCTTCAGGGAGGACTTGACGGCCTTGTTGCGCAGCCGGGCCTTCTCGTTGGTCTTGATCCGCTTGATCTGGGACTTGATGTTCGCCACGAATGAGCCTTCTCAGGTTCTGGCACAGGGCCGCGAAGGTCCCGTGCCGGTGATTTCTTGGGTCGTGCCTCGTGCAGAGAGGGCATGAGACACAGCCACCCAGCCTACCAGCGGCCCATCGAGTGGCCCAAACCGGTCGCAGGTCCCCGCCCGTGGGACCATGGAGACTACGTATCGATCCGACCCGAGGCATAAGGCGCCTCAAGAGACAGGACCCTGCGTGCCCGCGACCCCTAACCATGTGCCCGAGCCGAGCCGTACCGACCCGGCTCTGATCCGCAACTTCTGCATCATCGCGCACATCGACCACGGCAAGTCCACGCTCGCCGACCGGATGCTCCAGCTGACCGGTGTGGTCGAGCAGCGGCAGATGCGTGCTCAGTACCTCGACCGGATGGACATCGAGCGTGAGCGCGGTATCACGATCAAGTCCCAGGCGGTGCGTCTGCCGTGGGCTCCCACCCACGACCCAGGCAACACGCACATCCTCAACATGATCGACACCCCGGGGCACGTCGACTTCACCTACGAGGTCTCGCGGTCGCTCGCCGCCTGCGAGGGGACCATCCTCCTCGTGGACGCCGCCCAGGGCATCGAGGCGCAGACCCTCGCCAACCTGTACCTGGCGATGGAGAACGACCTCACCATCATCCCGGTTCTCAACAAGATCGACCTGCCGGCCGCCCAGCCGGAGAAGTTCGCCGAGGAGCTCGCCAACCTCGTCGGCTGCGACCCCGCCGACGTGCTCAAGGTCTCCGCCAAGACCGGCCTCGGCGTGGAGGCGCTGCTCGACAAGGCCGTCGCCGAGATCCCCCCGCCGGTCGGCGTCAAGGACGCCCCCGCGCGCGCCATGATCTTCGACTCGGTCTACGACTCCTACCGGGGTGTCGTGACCTACGTCCGTGTCATCGACGGCCAGCTCAACAAGCGCGAGCGCATCAGGATGATGTCCACCGGCGCCACGCACGAACTGCTGGAGATCGGCACCAACTCGCCCGAGATGCTCCCCGCCGACGGCCTCGGCGTCGGTGAGGTGGGCTATCTGATCACCGGTGTGAAGGACGTCCGCCAGTCCAAGGTCGGTGACACCGTCACCAGCCAGAACAAGGGCGCCACCGAGCCGCTCGGCGGGTACAAGGACCCCAAGCCGATGGTCTTCTCCGGCCTGTATCCGCTGGACGGCTCCGACTACCCCGAGCTGCGCGAGGCCCTCGACAAGCTCCAGCTCAACGACGCCGCGCTGGTCTACGAGCCGGAGACCTCCGCCGCTCTCGGCTTCGGTTTCCGCGTCGGCTTCCTGGGCCTGCTGCACCTGGACGTGATCCGCGAGCGCCTCGAGCGCGAGTTCGGGCTCGACCTGATCGCCACCGCGCCCAACGTGGTCTACCGCGTGGTCATGGAGGACGGCAGCGAGCACACCGTCACCAACCCGAGCGAGTTCCCCGAGGGGAAGATCAGCGAGGTGTACGAGCCGGTCGTGCGGGCCACGATCCTGGCGCCGACCGAGTTCATCGGTTCGATCATGGAGCTGTGCCAGACCCGGCGCGGCACCCTGCTCGGCATGGACTACCTCTCCGAGGACCGCGTCGAGATCCGCTACACGCTCCCGCTCGCCGAGATCGTCTTCGACTTCTTCGACCAGCTGAAGTCCAAGACGCGCGGCTACGCCTCCCTGGACTACGAGCCCACCGGCGAACAGACCAGCTCGCTCGTCAAGGTCGACATCCTGCTGCACGGCGACAAGGTGGACGCCTTCTCCGCGATCACCCACCGCGACCAGGCGTACGCCTACGGCGTGCGACTCGTGGCCAAGCTCAAGGAGCTGATCCCGCGGCAGGCCTTCGAGGTCCCCGTGCAGGCCGCCATCGGCTCGCGGGTCATCGCCCGCGAGACCATCCGCGCCATCCGCAAGGACGTCCTCGCCAAGTGCTACGGCGGTGACATCTCCCGCAAGCGGAAGCTGCTGGAGAAGCAGAAGGAAGGCAAGAAGCGGATGAAGATGGTGGGTTCCGTGGAGGTTCCGCAGGAGGCCTTCATCGCGGTCCTCTCCAGCGATGACGGCGCGGGGTCGGCCAAGGGCAAGAAGTAACCACCGGTAGCACCGAGTGGCGTCGGCAAATCAGGTGCAACAGGGGCTCGTCGTGCGAAAGCACGGCGGGCCCCTCCGCGCGCGTGGCGTCGCTCCGTGTACGAAGTGACAGGCCGCAGCCCCTTACGCGTCGGCCCGTAGCGCTTTACTCTGATCCCTGCTCGATAGTTACTCATGAGTTAAACAACCGGCCGAACCGCCGCTCGTGAGTCAACCCAGCCGCAACTGACAGCCGCGCCGCCGCGGGCCCCGGAGGATGTCGTGAGCGACACACAGACCCTGATCGAGAACCGTGCGCCGTCCGTAGCGGCCCTCTTCCTGGAGCGCGTCGACGCCACACCGGACGCCGAGGCGTACCGCTACCCCGTGCCGGCCGCCTCGGGTCAGGGCCCCGACGACTGGAAGTCGCTGAGCTGGGCGCAGGCGGCCGAGCGCGTCCACGCGATCGCGGCCGGTCTCATCGAACTGGGTGTGCAGCCCGAGCAGCGGGTGGCGCTCGCCTCCTCCACCCGCATCGAGTGGATCCTCGCCGACCTCGGCATCATGTGCGCGGGCGCCGCCACCACCACTGTCTACCCGCAGACCAACGCCGACGAGTCGGCCTTCATCCTCTCCGACTCCGAGAGCCGGGTCCTCATCGCGGAGAACGCCGACCAGCTCGCCAAGGCGGTGGAGAAGCGCGCCGAACTGCCCGAGCTGCACCACGTGGTCGTCATCGACCCGGCGGGCGTCGAGACCGGCGACTGGGTGCTCACCCTCGCCGAGCTCGAGGAGCGTGGCGCCGCGTACCTGGAGAAGCACCCGGAGCTGATCAAGGAGCGGGTCGGTGCGATCACCAGGGACCAGCTCGCGACGCTGATCTACACCTCCGGCACCACCGGCCGCCCCAAGGGTGTCCGCCTCCCGCACGACAACTGGTCGTACATGGCGAAGGCGATCGCCGCGACCGGGCTGCTCGGCCCCGAGGACGTGCAGTACCTGTGGCTGCCGCTCGCCCACGTCTTCGGCAAGGTGCTCACCTCCGGGCAGATCGAGGTCGGGCACGTCACCGCCGTCGACGGCCGCGTCGACAAGATCATCGAGCAGCTGCCGGTGGTGCAGCCGACCTACATGGCGGCCGTCCCGCGGATCTTCGAGAAGGTGTACAACGGGGTCGCCGCCAAGGCCCGCGCCGGCGGACCCGCCAAGTACAAGATCTTCCAGTGGGCCGCCGAGGTCGCCCGCGAGTACGCCAAGGTCTCGCAGGACAACTTCCGCCGCACCGGCACCCACTCGGTCCCCTTCGGTCTCGGCGCCAAGCACAAGGTCGCCGACGCGCTCGTCTTCGCCAAGATCCGCGAGGCCTTCGGCGGCCGGCTGCGCGCCTGCGTCTCGGGCAGCGCGGCCCTCGCCCCCGAGATCGGCTACTTCTTCGCCGGCGCCGGCATCCACATCCTGGAGGGCTACGGCCTCACGGAGTCCTCCGCGGCCTCCTTCGTCAACCCCGGCGAGGCCTACCGCACCGGCACGGTCGGCAAGCCGCTGCCCGGCACCGAGGTGCGCATCGCGGACGACGGGGAGATCCTGCTGCGCGGCCCCGGCATCATGCAGGGCTACCACGGGCTGCCCGAGAAGACCGCCGAGGTCCTGGAGTCGGACGGCTGGTTCCACACCGGCGACATCGGCGAGCTGTCGCCCGACGGCTATCTGCGCATCACCGACCGCAAGAAGGACCTGATCAAAACCTCGGGCGGCAAGTACATCGCGCCGGCCGAGGTCGAGGGCCAGTTCAAGGCCGTGTGCCCGTACGTCTCCAACATCCTGGTGCACGGCGCCGACCGGAACTTCTGCACCGCCCTCATCGCCCTCGACGAGCCCTCGATCCTCGAGTGGGCGAAGGAGAACGGCCTGGAGGGCAAGTCGTACGCCGAGGTCGTCGCCGCCCCGGTCACGGTCGAGATGGTCGACGGCTACGTCAAGCAGCTCAACTCCGGCCTCCAGCGCTGGCAGACCATCAAGAAGTTCCGTCTCCTCCCGCGCGACCTCGACGTCGAGCACGGCGAGATCACTCCCAGCCTGAAGCTGAAGCGGCCGGTCGTGGAGCGGGAGTACAAGCACCTCATCGACGAGATGTACGCGGGCTCGCGGGAGGCGTAGGGGAACGGAGCGCGGTGGCGGGCCGCCGGGGGAGTGCGCCTCCCTGTCCCGGCCACCCGCCGCCGCGGCTCCCTCCCCGCACCTGCCCCGCTGGAGGCGCGGTCCGGATGCGCGGACTTGTTTCCGCTTCTGTCCGTCTTCGAGCACACGCGTGGCTGTTCTCACTCATGGCGGCCCACTTCGGTAACTCGGCGCTTATGGAC
Organism: Streptomyces sp. NPDC001348; assembly: GCF_053597535.1. Lineage (NCBI taxonomy): Bacteria > Bacillati > Actinomycetota > Actinomycetes > Kitasatosporales > Streptomycetaceae > Streptomyces > Streptomyces sp. NPDC001348. Next base: position 248,616 of record NZ_JBSFIK010000001.1, read on the forward strand.
GCGGTCGTTCTGTCACCCTGTCGGCAGTGAAGGAGACGAGTTCGTCCGAACCTCGTCCGATCTGCTCGGGGGGGTCGGCCATGGGCGCCATACCGACGCAACGGGAGACCGTCTCCCGTGCCTCTGACGTGCCTGCGCACGGGGACCCGGGGGAGCGGGCGACCGTGCGCGCGACCCTTCCCGGAAGCCCCCTCGCACCCGGAGCCGCCCGCGCACTGCTGCGCGCCTCGCTCGCCGAGTGGACCGACCTCGGTCTCGCGCCCTCGCCGCGGCTTGCTGACGACGCCGTGGTGGTCGTCAGCGAACTCGTCACCAACGCCGTCGTCCACGCCGGCACCGACGTCGAACTGACCTGCCGCCTGGAGGCGAGCGGCGCGCTCGTCGTCGAGGCCTGCGACCACCACCCCTCCCGCGCCCTCCGCCAGGACGGCACCGAGGCGCCGTACGAGACACCCGAGTACGGGCGCGGCCTGCGCCTGGTCGCCACCCTCGCCGAGGCCTGGGGCGTCACCTACCGCACCGGCGCCAAGACGGTCTGGGCACGTCTGCCCGCCGAGGGCCACCCGGGCGCGGAGGAGCCCGAGGCCTACGCCGGGGAACGCGGCCTGGAGGTCGCCGAGATCCTCGCCCCCGAGCCCCGGCGCCCCGAACGCGACCGGGAATGGCTGGGCCGCGGCGCCCTGTCCTTCCTCGCCGAGGCCTCCGACCTGCTCGCCGGGCAGCTCGACGAGAACCTCGTCGCCGCGCTCGCCGGGCAACTCATCGTGCCCCGGCTCGCCGACTGGTGCGCGGTGTGGCTGGAGGACGAGTCGACGGTGCGCGGCGGCTGGGCCGACGGGACCGGGGCGGTCGGGCCACGCCTCGCCCGGGTCTGGCACGCCAGCGAGAACCGCATGGAGGAACTGCGCCGGGCGCTGGAAAAGGACCCGCCGCGCTCCCGGGACGGCTCACGGTCCGGCCCCGAGCCCTACCCCTGGCCCGGCGAGGCCCTCGGCCCGCACGGCACGGACGGCTCCGCGCTGGCGTACCGGCTGGTCGCGGGCGGCCGTCCGCTGGGCACGTTGGTGATCGGGCGGTGCGGGGCACCGTACTTCCCCGACGAGATCACCGGCCTGGTGGAGGACCTCAGCCGCCGGGTGGCGCTGGCCATCGGCGCGGCCCGCCAGTACGCCCGCCAGGCCACCATCAGCGCCGTCCTGCAGCGCGGGCTGCTGCCCGGCGCGGTCGCCGAGATCCCCGGTGTGAGCAGCGCCCTCGTCTACGAACCGTGCGACAAGGGAGGCCCCAGCGGAGACTTCTACGACCTGTTCCCGGCGGGCGACGGCCGCTGGTGCTTCGCGATCGGCGACGTGCAGGGCAAGGGGCCGGAGGCCGCGGTCGTGATCGGGCTCGCCCGCCCCTGGCTGCGCCTCCTCGCCCGCGAGGGCTACCGCGTCGCCGACGTGCTGGACCGCCTCAACCAGCTCCTCCTGGACGACGCCACCGAGGCCGCCGACGCCGCCGCCCGCGCCCTGGTCACCGCGGGCGGCCGCCCGGTCGCCCCCGGGGAAGGTCCGCAGACCCGCTTCCTCTCCCTGCTCTACGGCGAGCTCGCCCCCTTCGACGGCGGCGTCCGCTGCACCCTCGCCTCCGCCGGGCACCCCCTGCCGCTGCTCCTCGGGCCCGACGGCGGGGTCCGTACCGTCGCGAAGCCGCAGACGCTCCTCGGGGTCATCGAGGACGAGACGTACACCAGCGAGACCTTCGAGCTGTACTCCGGCGACACGCTGCTGTGCGTCACGGACGGGGTCACCGAGCGGCGCTCCGGCTCCCGCCAGTTCGACGACGGCGACGGGCTCGCGGTGGCTCTCGCCGGATGCGCGGGACTGAGCGCCGAACTGACGGCGGAACGCATCCGCCGGCTGGTGCACGAGTTCGGCGGCGGCCAGCCGGAGGACGACCTGGCGCTGCTGGTGCTGCGGGCGGAGTGACCGGAGCGACCGGAGCGACCGGAGTGACCCGCGCGGGTGCGGGACAATGGGGGACATGCCTTCCGCACTCCCCGACGGCGAGCCCGTACCCGCCGACGGCGCACTGCCCGCGTCCGCGCTCGCCGGGGCCACGGGCCGCCCCCTCGGCTTCTATCTGCACGTCCCGTACTGCGCGACCCGCTGCGGCTACTGCGACTTCAACACCTACACCGCCAGCGAGCTGCGCGGCACCGGCGGCGTGCTCGCCTCCCGCGACAACTACGCGGACACGCTGACCGACGAGGTCCGCCTGGCCCGCAAGGTGCTCGGCGACGACCCGCGCGAGGTCCGCACGGTGTTCGTCGGCGGCGGTACGCCCACGCTGCTGGCCGCCGACGACCTCGTACGGATGCTGGGCGCGATCCGCGACGAGTTCGGCCTCGCGCCCGACGCCGAGATCACCACCGAGGCGAACCCGGAGTCGGTGGACCCGGCGTACCTGGCGCGGCTGCGGGAGGGCGGCTTCAACCGGATCTCCTTCGGCATGCAGAGCGCGCGGCAGCACGTGCTGAAGGTGCTCGACCGTACCCACACCCCGGGCCGCCCGGAGGCCTGCGTCGCGGAGGCCCGCGCGGCGGGCTTCGAGCACGTCAACCTGGACCTGATCTACGGCACGCCGGGGGAGTCCGACGACGACTGGCGGGCCTCCCTGGACGCGGCGCTGGGGGCCGGGCCGGACCACGTCTCCGCTTACGCCCTGATCGTCGAGGAGGGCACGCAGCTGGCGCGGCGCATCCGTCGTGGCGAGGTTCCGATGACCGACGACGACGTGCACGCGGACCGGTACCTGATCGCCGAGGAGCGGCTGTCGGCGGCGGGCTACGACTGGTACGAGGTCTCCAACTGGGCCACCTCGGAATCCGCCCGCTGCCTGCACAACGAGCTGTACTGGCGGGGCGCCGACTGGTGGGGCGCGGGGCCGGGGGCGCACTCGCACGTGGGGGGCGTCCGCTGGTGGAACGTGAAGCACCCGGGGGCGTACGCGGCGGCCCTGGCGGCGGGCCGCTCACCGGGCGCCGGGCGTGAGCTCCTGTCCGACGAGGACCGGCGAGTGGAGCGCATCCTGCTGGAGCTGCGGCTGCGGGAGGGAGTGCCGCTGGCGCTGCTGAAGGAGGAGGGGCTGACGGCTTCCCGGCGGGCGCTGGGGGAGGGGCTGCTGGAGGCGGGGCCGTACGAGGAGGGGCGGGCGGTGCTGACGCTGCGGGGGCGGTTGCTGGCGGATGCGGTGGTGCGGGATCTGGTGGACTGATCACTCCGGCGAGTGAATCCCCTCGGAACTCCGGTTCGGTCCCTAACCTGGTTCGTAGGCTGCCGCCGACAGGACGCGGCGGATGTGGAGGCCACGGAGATGACCGCTGTGGACGAGCGTGGGATTGCCAAGTTCTTCGAGGAGTTCGAGCCTCCCGAGGGCATCAAGGCCGAGCTTCTCCGGGGGGAAATCGTGATGATGGCCACTCCCGATCTGGTGCACAACCGGATCGTGGCGGACGTGGTGGACCAGATCCCGCGTAAGCGCTGGGAACGGCTCCAGGTGACGGACGTGGACATCATCGATGAGACCAGCGAGCCCATTCCGGATCTTGTGGTGTTGGAACGCGGTGTCGCCCCGGACTCAGGCCGTCTGCTGCCGTCCCAGTTGGTCACGATGGTCGTCGAGGTGGTCTCCAAGACCAGCGTCCAGCGGGACTACGAGATCAAACGGTCGATCTACGCCGCCGGCGAGGTGCCCGCCTACCTCATCGTGGACCCGATCATGGCGCAGTGCGTCCTGCTGACGAGGCCCGTCGGGAAGGGGGAGAACGCCGACTACCAGAGGCAGCAGATCACCAAGTTCGGGGCGCCGCTGCCGCTGGAGGATCTGGAGCTCGAATTGGACACCAGCGAGTTCGGTACCTATCCCGACGTCAGGCCCCACCGCTACCCGTGACGAAGTCGATCAGCTCCTCCACCCTCCCCAGCAGCGCCGGCTCCAGGTCCTTGTAGGACCCCACCCGCTTCAGGATCGCCTGCCACACCGCCCCGGTGTTCTCCGACGGCCAGCCCAGCGCCCGGCACACGCCGGTCTTCCAGTCCTGACCGTGCGGAACCCGGGGCCACGCCTCGATCCCCACCGAGGACGGCTTCACCGCCTCCCAGATGTCGATGTACGGGTGACCCACGACCAGCGCGTGCTCACTCGTCACGGACTCCGCGATCCGCCACTCCTTCGACCCCGGCACCAGGTGGTCCACCAGCACCCCCAGCCGCGCGTCCGGCCCCGGCCCGAACTCGGCCACGATCGCCGGCAGGTCGTCCACGCCGCCCAGGTACTCCACGACCACGCCCTCGATGCGCAGGTCGTCGCCCCACACCTTCTCGACCAGTTCCGCGTCGTGCCGGCCCTCGACGTAGATCCGCCCGGCGCGGGCCACACGCGCGCGTGCCCCGGGGACGGCGACCGAACCGGAGGCGGTACGGGTGGGACGTACCGGCGCCGCGGACGACGGCCGCACCAGCGTGACCACCCTGCCCTCCAGCAGGAACCCGCCCGGCTCCAGCGGGAACACCCGATGCTTGCCGAAGCGGTCCTCCAGGGTGACCGTGCCCGCCTCGCAGCGGATCACCGCGCCGCAGAAGCCGGTGCCGGGCTCCTCGACCACGAGGCCGGGCTCCGCCGGGACCTCCGGGACGGGCTTCGGCTTCTTCCAGGGAGGGGTCAGATCGGCGGAGTACACACGAGGGCGCGGGCCCGAAGGGCCCTCGTTGGAAGGGTGGCGGCGGGAGACGGGTGGGCGCATTCCGATGACGATAGGAGAACCCGTACCGCCATCAGGGCGACACGCCGAAACGCGCCGCCAGCTCGTCGCGCTGCCGCCGCACGAACGCCGCGTCCACCACCGCTCCGTGACCGGGCACGTACAGCGCGTCCTCGCCGCCGAGGTCGAGCAGCCGGTCGAGGGCGGCGGGCCAGTGGGACGGCACGGCGTCGGGGCCGGCCTGCGGTTCGCCGGACTCCTCGACCAGGTCGCCGCAGAAGACCACCTCCGGTTCCCCGGGGACCAGCACGGCCAGGTCGTGGGCGGTGTGCCCCGGACCGACGTTGGCCAGCAGCGCCTGCCGGCCGCCGCCCAGGTCGAGGGTCCACTCGCCGGACACGAGGTGCCGGGGGGCGGGAAGCGCGTCCACCGCCTGGTCCGCCTCCGCCTCCGGAAGTCCGTTGCGCACGGCGTCCAGGCGCAGCTCCGCACGCTCGTACGCGAGCACCGCGTCCATGCCCACCGCCGCGAACACCTCCGCGCCCGCGAAGGCCGCCGCGCCGAACACATGGTCGAAGTGGGGGTGGGTGAGCGCGAGATGAGTCACACGGCGGCCGGTCAGCTCCTGCGCCTGCGCGCGCAGCCGTGCGCCCTCGGCGAGACTCGACCCGGCGTCCACCACGAGCGCCGTACCCTCGCCGAGGACCAGTCCCACCGTGCAGTCCCAGCCAGGCAGCCGGCACCGCCCGACCCCGGGGGCCACCCGCTGCCATCCCAGCTCTTCCCAAGTCACCGTCATACCGCGACGCTAACGGGGACGACCGTACGCGGGCACGGCGGCGCGGACCGGCCTTGCCCGGGGTGTACCCCACGGCCGTACACTGGGCCGGGATGCTGGCACTCGCGAGCGCAGAGTGCCAGACAAAGGGCCCGAAGGCCGCAGGGGACGCTTTTCTGGAGGTGTGCGCGGATGCTGAGTGAACGCAGACTTCAGGTGCTGCGCGCCATCGTCCAGGACTACGTCGGCACCGAGGAGCCCGTCGGCTCCAAGGCGCTCACCGAGCGGCACAGCCTCGGGGTCTCCCCGGCCACCGTGCGCAACGACATGGCGGCCCTGGAGGACGAGGGGTACATCGCGCAGCCGCACACCAGCGCGGGGCGCATCCCCACCGACAAGGGTTACCGGCTCTTCGTCGACAAGCTCGCGGGCGTCAAGCCGATGACCGCCCCCGAGCGGCGGGCGATCCAGAACTTCCTCGACGGCGCCGTCGACCTCGACGACGTCGTGGCCCGCACGGTGCGGCTGCTCGCGCAGCTGACCCGGCAGGTCGCGGTTGTGCAGTACCCCTCGCTGACCCGTTCGACCGTGCGGCACGTGGAGCTGCTCTCGCTCGCCCCGGCGCGCCTGATGCTCGTGCTGATCACGGACACCGGCCGGGTCGAGCAGCGGATGGTCGACTGCCCGGCGCCCTTCGGGGAGACTTCACTGGCGGACCTGCGCGCGCGGCTCAACAGCCGGGTGGCGGGCCGCCGGTTCACCGACGTGCCGCGGCTGGTCGAAGACCTCCCCGAGGGATTCGACGCGGAGGACCGCGGTACGGTCTCGACGGTGCTCTCCACTCTGCTGGAGACGCTGGTCGAGGAGAACGAGGAGCGGCTGATGATCGGCGGTACCGCCAATCTCACCCGCTTCGGACATGACTTTCCCCTCACCATCCGGCCGGTGCTCGAGGCTCTGGAGGAGCAGGTCGTCCTGCTCAAGCTCCTCGGCGAGGCGAAGGATTCGGGCGTGACCGTGCGCATCGGCCACGAGAACGCCCATGAGGGACTCAACTCCACGTCCGTGGTGTCGGTCGGTTACGGTTCGGGCGGCGAGGCAGTCGCCAAGCTCGGCGTGGTCGGACCGACCCGCATGGATTACCCGGGAACGATGGGAGCGGTACGAGCGGTGGCACGGTACGTCGGACAGATCCTGGCGGAGTCGTAGGTGGCCACGGACTACTACGCCGTCCTCGGCGTGCGCCGCGACGCGTCGCAGGAAGAGATCAAGAAGGCCTTCCGGCGGCTCGCGCGCGAGCTGCACCCGGACGTCAACCCGGATCCGAAGACCCAGGAGCGGTTCAAGGAGATCAACGCCGCTTACGAGGTGCTGTCGGACCCGCAGAAGAAGCAGGTCTACGACCTCGGCGGCGACCCGCTCTCGCAGGCCGGCGGCGCCGGCGCGGGCGGCTTCGGGGCCGGTGGGTTCGGCAACTTCTCCGACATCATGGACGCGTTCTTCGGTACGGCGTCCCAGCGCGGCCCGCGCTCGCGCACCCGGCGCGGCCAGGACGCGATGATCCGGATCGAGGTCGAGCTGGACGAGGCGGCCTTCGGCACGACCAAGGACATCCAGGTCGACACGGCGGTCGTCTGCAACACCTGCAACGGTGAGGGCGCCGCCCCGGGCACGACCGCCCAGACCTGTGACATGTGCCGCGGCCGCGGTGAGGTCTCCCAGGTCACCCGGTCCTTCCTGGGCCAGGTCATGACCTCGCGGCCCTGCCCGCAGTGCCAGGGCTTCGGCACCGTCGTGCCGACCCCGTGCCCCGAGTGCGCCGGTGACGGCCGGGTCCGCTCGCGCCGCACCCTGACGGTGAAGATCCCGGCCGGTGTCGACAACGGCACCCGGATCCAGCTCGCGGGCGAGGGCGAGGTCGGCCCCGGCGGCGGTCCCGCCGGTGACCTGTACGTGGAGATCCACGAGCTGCCGCACTCCACCTTCCAGCGGCGCGGCGACGACCTGCACTGCACGGTCACCATCCCGATGACCGCGGCGTGCCTCGGCACCAAGGTGCCGCTGGAGACGCTGGACGGCATGGAGGAGGTCGACATCCGCCCGGGCACCCAGTCCGGCCAGTCGATCCCGCTGCACAACCGGGGCGTCACCCACCTGCGCGGCGGCGGCCGCGGAGACCTCATCGTCCACGTCGAGGTCCAGACCCCGACCAAGCTCGACCCCGAGCAGGAGCGGCTGCTGCGCGAGCTGGCCAAGCTGCGCGGCGAGGAACGCCCCCAGGGGCAGTTCCAGCCGGGGCAGCAGGGGTTGTTCTCGCGGTTGAAGGACGCGTTCAACGGGCGGTGACCGTGGCTGGGGGCTGCCGCCCCCAGACCCCGGCTTCGGCCTGAACGGCCTCGTCCTCGAACTCCCCCAGAGGGGGCACCCCCAGACGGGCTGATTTTCCCTGGCCAGCACCGAGATCTTCCCCTGGCGTATGCCAGGGGAAGCCCGGTTTCGGACTTGTTCGGAGGACGTGACAACATGCGCTCCATGTCCTCCGCACTGACCGATCTCTTCCCTCACCCGATCGTGCAGGCCCCCATGGCGGGCGGTGTCTCCGTACCCCAGCTCGCCGCCGCCGTGTCCGAGGCCGGCGGGCTCGGTTTCCTCGCCGCCGGGTACAAGACCGCCGACGGGGTGTACCAGGAGATCAAGCAGCTGCGGAGCCTGACCGGCGGCCCCTTCGGCGTGAACGTCTTCATGCCGCAGCCGGAGTATCCCGGTGCAAGCACCGGCTCCACTGGAGCGGCTTACGCCGCGCCCCCTGCTGCCGGCGCCCTCGAGATGTACGCCCACCAGCTGGCCGGCGAGGCCGCCTGGTACGAGACCGAGCTCGGCGACCCGGACAGCGGCCGGGACGACGGCTACGAGGCGAAGCTCGCCGTGCTCCTGGACAACCCGGTGCCGGTGGTGTCCTTCCACTTCGGCGTCCCGAGCCGGGACGTGCTCGACTCCCTGCGCCGTGCCGGAACCCTCACCCTGGTCACCGCGACCACCGCGGAGGAGGCCCTCGCGGTGGAGCGGGCCGGTGCCGACGCGGTCATCGCGCAGGGCATGGAGGCCGGCGGCCACCAGGGCACCCACCGGGACGTCCCGGAGGCGGACGGCAGCGGCACCGGCCTCCTCTCGCTGATCGCCCAGGTCCGTGAGACCGTGGACATCCCGATCGTCGCCGCCGGAGGCATCATGCGCGGCAGCCAGATCGCGGCGGTCATGGCGGCGGGCGCGAGCGCGGCCCAGCTGGGCACCGCGTTCCTCGCCACCCCCGAGTCCGGTGCGAACGCCCTGCACAAGCGGGCGCTGACCGACCCGCTGTACGCCCGTACCGAACTGACCCGCGCCTTCTCCGGCCGCCCGGCCCGCGGCCTGGTCAACCGCTTCGTGCGCGAACACGGCCCCTACGCGCCCGCCGCCTACCCGGAGATCCACCACCTGACCGCGCCGCTGCGCAAGGCCGCCGCCAAGGCCGGTGACCCGCAGGGCATGGCGCTGTGGGCGGGGCAGGGACACCGGATGGCACGGGACCTGCCGGCCGGGCAACTGGTGGAGGTGCTCGCGGCGGAGCTGGAGGAGGCCCGCACGGCCTTGTCCGCCGGGGGTGGGCTGCGATGACGGCTCCGGTGTTCGTCGTCGAGCGACTCGACGCAGTCGGACCCGAGTTCGTGCTCGACGGGCCCGAGGGCCGGCACGCGGTCTCCGTGAAGCGGCTGCGTCCCGGCGAGGACGTCGTGCTCACGGACGGCCGAGGGCACTGGGCCGAGGGCGTGGTGAAGGCCGCCGAGGGCAAGGACCGCCTGGTCGTCACGGGCCTGGTGCCGGTCGTGGAGGAACCCCTGGAACAGCCGCGCATCACCGTCGTCCAGGCCCTGCCCAAGGGCGACCGGGGTGAACTGGCCGTCGAGACCATGACCGAGGCCGGCGTCGACGCGATCGTGCCCTGGCAGGCCGCCCGGTGCATCACCCAGTGGAAGGGCGACCGCGGCCTGAAGGCGCTCGGCAAGTGGCGGAGCACCGCCCGTGAGGCGGGCAAGCAGTCCCGCCGGGTCCGATTCCCGGTCGTCGCGGACGCGGCGACGAGCAAGCAGGTTGCCCAGCTTCTCGCCAAAGCGGACTTCGCCGCCGTCCTGCACGAGGACCGCGACTACCCCAGCGAGGCCCTGGCCACCGCCGCACTCCCCGCCCAGGGCGACATCGTGCTGGTCGTGGGTCCCGAAGGAGGCGTCGCCCCCGAGGAGTTGGAGCTCTTCGCGGCCGCCGGCGCGAAGGCGTACCGGCTCGGGCGCACCGTACTGCGCTCATCGACCGCCGGCACCGCGGCCGTGTCCCTGCTCATGGGCCGGACCGGCCGCTGGTCCTGAGCGCGGAGGAGGCCCGCGCGCATCTGACGACGACCGCCGGGAAGAGCTCCCAGCCGTCCACCTCCCCGGAGCCGGTGAGCAGCCCGCGCTCCCGTGCCTCGTCGACGAACGCCCGGACGACACCCGGCCGGTGGAGGTTCAGCAGCTCTTCGCCGCCGTCGCCCACACATCCGGAGTGCAGCAGCCCGTCGGGCACGAGCCGGCCGGCGCCCGACCGGAAGACGATCCGCGTCCGGACACCCTCCCGGTACAACGTGAGCACCTCCTGGCAGCCCGCGCCGGCCGCGTGCCGGTGCCGCACGGACCACCGGTGGACCGTCCCCTCGCCGTCCACGAGCCGTCTGACCCGGCGTTCGCTGCGCATCCGGTCAGCGTAGGGCCCGAGAGGCACTCGATGGTGAGACGCTCGAACACCCGAGTGGCCGTATGTGCCCTACCGCCCCGCCCGCAGCGGTGGCACGCTGCCCTGTATGGGGGTATCGAGGCACTTGTCGCACCGGCCCCGCCGGAAGCGGGCGGTGGCCGTGGCGGGACTCGCGGTGGCGGCCGTGGGCGCGGTCGTGGCGTGTGAACCGGGTGATCTGAGTTCGGCGTCGGTCGCGTACACCACGGACAGGACGGCGACCGCGGAACTGGAGCGGCAGCACGTCAACGTGCGCTGGCTCACCTGCACGGGCGGCTACGGGAGCAAGGGCCGCACCGCGGCGACATCGCCGTCGCCGAGCGAGACCACCGTCGTCACCGTCGACTGCCGGGGGCAGACGAACGACGGACGGAAGATCACCGTCACCGGCAGGGTCACCAAGGCCGTGGACGGCGCGTGCGTGCGCGGTGACCTCACCGCGAAGGTCGGCGGCAGGCAGTGGTTCCACGTCGACGGGCTGGGCGACTGCGACGCCAAGCCGGGACCGACGTACATCCCGCCCGCCACCCACCGGCCGCCGGGAGGGCAGCAGCCCGGACCCACCGTCACGGTCACGGTCACCAGGACCATCTGGTGCAAGGGCGACCCCACCTGCTGGCCGGTCGAGGGCAAGTGATCGGGGAACCGGCCCCCGTGGACGCCGTGGGCTGCGTAGGGTGATCGGGTGACCAAGGGCGCATCCACCACGACACCGGCAACCCCGTCATACCTCCGATTCCCGCACCTGCAGGGCGAGTTGGTCGCCTTCACCGCCGAGGACGACGTGTGGCTCGCGCCGCTCGACGGCGGGCGGGCCTGGCGGGTGAGCGCGGACAACGTACCCGTGACCCATCCCCGTATCTCCCCGGACGGCACGACGCTCGCGTGGACCTCCACCCGCGACGGCGCCCCCGAGGTGCACATCGCCCCCGTCTCCGGCGGCCCGGCCAAGCGGCTGACCCACTGGGGGAGTTGGCGCACCCAGGTGCGCGGCTGGACCCCCGACGGGCAGGTCCTGGCGCTCAGCACCCAGGGCCAGGCCAGCCTGCGCCGCAGCTGGGCGCACGCGGTCCCGCTCGACGGCGGGCCCGCCACCACCCTGCCGTACGGGCCGGTCGGGGCCGTGGCGTACGGCCCGGCCACGGTGCTGCTGTCCGCGCCGATGGGACGCGAGGCCGCCTGGTGGAAGCGCTACCGGGGCGGCACCGCGGGCAAGTTGTGGATCGACCGTGCGGCCGAAGGTGTAGAAAGGGCCGGCGAGTTCGTACGGCTGCACGAGGAGCTCGACGGGAACATCGAGTACCCGGTGTGGGCGGGGGAGCGCATCGCCTTCCTGTCCGACCACGAGGGCACCGGGGCGCTGTACTCCTCCCTGGCCGACGGCTCCGACCTGCGCCGGCACACCCCCCTCGGAGGCTTCTACGCCCGGCACGCATCGGGCGACGGTACCCGCGTCGTCTACGCCGCCGCCGGTGAACTGTGGGTGCTGGACGACCTGGACGACGCCGAACCGCGCAGGCTCGACATCCGGCTCGGCGGGCCGCGCGTCGACCTCCAGCCGTATCCGGTGAACGCCGGCCGCTGGTTCGACTCCGCCGCCCCGGACCACACCGCGCGCGGCAGCGCCGTCGAGGTGCGCGGCGGCGTCCACTGGGTCACCCACCGCTCCGGCCCGGCCCGCGCGCTCGCCGCGCAGCCGGGCGTCCGGGCCCGGCTGCCCCGCGCGTTCCGCGCCGAGGGCGAGGACTGGGTGGTGTGGGTGACCGACGCCGAGGGCGAGGACGCCCTGGAGTTCGCCCCGGCCACCGGAGTCGTACCCGGCGCCACCCCCCGGCGCATCGCCGCCGGACAGCTGGGCCGGGTCCTGGAGCTGGCCATGGCCCCCGACGGCAGCCGGGCCGCCGTCGCCGCGCACGACGGACGGCTGCTGCTCGTCGAGCGGGAGACCGGCGAGGTCCGCGAGGTCGACCGCAGCGAGGACGGCGACGTCTCCGGGCTGGCCTTCTCACCCGACTCGGCCTGGCTCGCCTGGTCCCACCCCGGCCCGCGCCCCCTGTGCCAGTTGCGGCTCGCCCACACCACCGACCTGTCGGTCACCGAGGCGACCCCGCTGCGCTTCCAGGACTACGCGCCCGCCTTCACCCTCGACGGCAAGCACCTCGCCTTCCTCTCCACCCGTTCCTTCGACCCGGTCTACGACGAGCACGTCTTCGACCTGGCCTTCGTGGTCGGCGCCCGCCCGCACCTGATCACCCTCGCCGCCACCACCCCCTCGCCCTTCGGCCCGCAGCGGCACGGCCGTCCCTTCGACGCGCCCGACAAGGACGAGACCCCGGACAGCGAGGGCACCCCGACCACCCGGATCGACCTGGAGGGGCTCGCCGACCGCATAGTGCCGTTCCCGGTGGAGGCCGCCCGCTACTCCAACCTGCGGGCCGCGAAGGACGGGGTGCTGTGGCTGCGGCACCCGGTGCGCGGCGTCCTCGGTGTCTCCCGGGCCACCCCCGACGACCCCGATCCGAAGACCGAGCTGGAGCGGTACGACCTCGCCCAGCAGCGCATCGAGCACCTCGCCGCCGACGCCGACCACTTCGAGGTCAGCGGCGACGGCAAACGGGTCCTGCTGTGGACCGACGGCCGGCTCCGGGTCGTCCCCAGCGACCGGCGTGCCTCCACCGACGACGACGGCGACACGTCCGTCACCGTCGACCTCACGCGGGTGCGGCAGACCGTCGACCCGGCGGCCGAGTGGCGGCAGATGTTCGACGAGACCGGCCGCATCATGCGCGACCACTTCTGGCGGCCGGACCTGGGCGGCACGGACTGGGACGGGGTCCTGGACCGCTACCGCCCGGTGCTGGAACGCGTCGCCACCCACGACGACCTCGTCGACCTGCTCTGGGAGGTGCACGGCGAACTCGGTACCTCGCACGCGTACGTCACGCCGTACGGCGGCGCGTACGGCGGCGGCGCCCGCCAGGGGCTGCTCGGCGCGGACATCTCCCGGCACGAGGACGGCAGTTGGCGCATCGACCGCATCCTGCCCGCGGAGACCTCCGACCCGGACGCCCGGGCCCCGCTCGCCGCGCCCGGCGTCGCGGTGCGTGCCGGGGACGCGATCGTCGCGGTCGGCGGCCACCCCGTCGACCCGGTGACCGGCCCCGGCCCCCTGCTCGTCGGTACGGCCGGCAAGGCCGTCGAGCTGACCGTCTCACCGGCGGGCGGCGGCGAGCCGCGGCACGCGGTGGTGGTGCCCCTCGCCGACGAGGAACCGCTGCGCTACCACGCCTGGGTCGCCGACCGGCGCGCACACGTCCACGAGCTCTCCGGCGGCCGGCTCGGCTACCTCCACGTGCCCGACATGCAGGCCCCCGGCTGGGCCCAGATCCACCGCGACCTGCGGGTGGAGGTGGCCCGCGAGGGACTCGTCGTCGACGTCCGGGAGAACCGCGGCGGCCACACCTCCCAACTGGTCGTCGAGAAGCTGGCCCGGCGGATCGTCGGCTGGGTCCTGCCGCGCGGCCTCAGGCCGTACAGCTACCCCAGGGACGCGCCCCGCGGGCCGGTCGTCGTGGTCGCCAACGAGTTCTCCGGCTCCGACGGCGACATCGTCAACGCGGCGATCAAGGCCCTGGGGATCGGGCCGGTCGTCGGCACCCGCACCTGGGGCGGCGTCATCGGCATCGACAGCCGCTACCACCTGGTCGACGGCACGCTGATCACCCAGCCCAAGTACGCCTCCTGGCTGGAGGGTTACGGATGGGGCGTGGAGAACTACGGCGTCGACCCGGACGTGGAGGTGGTGCAGAGCCCGCAGGACTGGGCGGCGGGCAGGGACCCCCAACTGGACGAGGCGGTACGGACGGCGCTGGCCGCACTCGAGGACAACCCGGCGAAGACCCCGCCGTCGTTGCCGAGTCTGGACTGACACCCGGGGTGGATACGATGCCCCCGTACCGGATCACCGGCTGAGGAGGCACACGCATGGCAGGGCAAGAAGGCGGCGCGCCGCAGGACGACTGCCTGTTCTGCAAGATCGTCGCGGGGCAGGTACCGGCGACGATCGTCCGTGAGACCGAGACGACCGTCGCCTTCCGCGACATCAACCCGCAGGCGCCCACCCATGTCCTGGTGATCCCCAAGGCGCACTACCGGGACGCCGCGGCGCTCGCCGCCGGTGCCCCGCAGCTCGCGGCGGACGTCCTGGCCGAGACCCAGGCGGTCGCCGACGACGAGAAGCTGGAGAGCTACCGCATCGTCTTCAACACCGGCACCGGCGCCGGCCAGACCGTCTGGCACGCGCACGCCCACCTCCTCGGTGGCCGCGGCCTGCAGTGGCCCCCCGGATAAGCAGCCATGTCCGTACGCGAGTTGGTCGTCCTCGGTACCGCCAGCCAGGTCCCGACCCGGCACCGCAACCACAACGGCTACCTGCTGCGCTGGGACGGCGAGGGCATCCTGTTCGACCCCGGCGAGGGCACGCAGCGGCAGATGCTGCGCGCCGGGGTCGCCGCGCACGACCTGAACCGGATCTGCGTCACGCACTTCCACGGTGACCACTCGCTGGGGCTCGCCGGGGTGATCCAGCGCATCAACCTGGACCAGGTCCCGCACCCGGTCACCGCCCACTACCCGCGCTCCGGGCAGCGCTTCTTCGACCGGCTGCGCCACGCGACGGCGTACCGGGAGACGGTCGACCTCACCGAGGCGCCGGTCGACGCCGACGGGGACCTCGCGGTCACCGCCTCGTACACCCTGCAGGCCCGCAGGCTGTCCCACCCGGTGGAGTCCTTCGGCTACCGGCTGATCGAGCCCGACGGGCGCCGCATGCTGCCCGAGCGGCTCGCCGCGCACGGCATCGGGGGGCCGGACGTGGGCCGCCTCCAGCGCGAGGGGGCGGTCAACGGTGTCGCCCTCGAGGACGTCAGCGAGGTGCGGCGCGGGCAGCGGTTCGCGTTCGTCATGGACACCCGGCTGTGCGACGGTGTGCACGCGCTCGCCGAGGGCTGCGACATGCTGGTCATCGAGTCCACCTTCCTCGACGAGGACGCGCACCTCGCCGCGGAGCACGGTCATCTGACGGCCGGTCAGGCGGCACGGGTGGCCCGGGACGGCGGAGTGCGCCACCTGGTCCTCACCCACTTCAGCCAGCGCTATGCCGACCCGGAGGAGTTCGAGCGGCAGGCGCGGGCGGCGGGGTTCGAGGGCGAGCTGACCGTGGCGCACGACCTGCAGAGAGTGCCGGTTCCGAAACGGCGATAAAACGGCCGTACGATGCTTTGATGTCCCTCCCCAAAGCAGAACTGCACCTCCACATCGAAGGCACCCTCGAACCGGAGCTCGCGTTCCGGCTCGCCGAGCGCAACGGTGTGACGCTTCCGTACGCGGACACCGGCGAGTTGCGCAAGGCGTACCGGTTCGAGGACCTGCAGTCCTTCCTGAACCTGTACTACGAGCTCATGGCCGTCCTGCGCACCGAGCAGGACTTCGCCGACCTGGCCGACGCCTACCTCGCCCGCGCCGCCGCCCAGGGCGTGCGGCACGCGGAGATCTTCTTCGACCCGCAGGCGCACATCTCCCGAGGCGTCGGCATGGGGACGGTCGTGGAGGGGCTGTGGCGTGCGCTGGGGCGGAGCCAGGAGAACCACGGCGTCTCCACCCGCCTGATCATGTGCTTCCTGCGGGACGAGTCCGCCGAGTCGGCCCTGGCGACCTTGGACGCCGCGAAGCCGTACCTCGACCGGATCACCGGCGTCGGTCTCGACTCCGCCGAGGTCGGGCACCCGCCGGTCAAGTTCCGCGAGGTGTACGAGGCCGCCGCCGCGCTCGGACTGCGCCGGGTGGCGCACGCCGGTGAGGAGGGGCCGCCGGAGTACATCACCGAGGCGCTGGACGTGCTCGGCGTCGAGCGCGTCGACCACGGTCTGCGCTGCGTGGAGGACGAGGCACTGGTCGCCCGTCTGGTCCGGGACCGGATCCCGCTGACCCTGTGCCCGCTGTCCAACGTGCGCCTCCGCGCCGTCGACGCCCTCGCCGACCACCCGCTGCCCGCGATGCTCGACGCGGGCCTCCTCTGCACGGTCAACTCCGACGACCCGGCCTACTTCGGCGGCTACGCCGGCGACAACTTCCACGCCGTCCGCGAGACGCTGGGCCTGACCGACGACCGCCTGCGCGAACTGGCCCGGAACTCCTTCCTCGCCTCCTTCCTGGAGGACGACGAGGAACTCCGGGCCCGTTACCTCGCGGAGGTCGAGGCGTACGAGTTCGGCTGAGCGCCGTGCCGGAAGGAACAGGTGCGGGGGGACCGTGACCCCCCGCACCGGCGTGAGCGTCCTCGAGCGCCGGGCAGGCCGCGCTCCCGCCGGGGAACGGCGCCGATATTCGTTCGGGCGCCCCCGTCACATGGGTCGGCATCGCCTGACACCTGACGAAGGCAGAGAAGATGACCAAGCAGACCCGTTCCGTCGACCACGAACTCATCCGGGCCGCGGCGCACGTCGCCCGCACTCGCTGCCGGGGCGACAACCACACGATGGCAGCCGCAGCCCGGGCCCATGACGGCCGGATCATCACCGCGGTGAACGCCTACCACTTCACCGGGGGCCCCTGCGCCGAACTGGTCCTCGTCGGCGCGGCGGCCGCCCAGGGCGCCTACGAGCTGGACACGATCGTCGCCGTGGGCGACCGCGACCGGGGGGTCGTCCCGCCATGCGGCCGGTGCCGGCAGGTCCTCCTCGACTACTTCCCCACGCTCGAGGTCATCGTCGGCGATGGCGAGCGTGTCCGGACCGTCCTCATCGCCGACCTGCTGCCCGAGAGCTACGTCTGGGCCGACCACCGGCTCGACCCCGAGCAGACCGCCTCGGCACGGGCTGCCGCCGCCGCGCGTGAACAGGCCGAACCCGTGCCCGACACCTCTCAGGGGGTGGAAGCGGCGGCGAACGAGTCCGGTGACGCGGTGTCGTAGGCCTGGCGGGCGGCGGCGGCCGGGCTGTCCACCGGGATCTCGACCACCTCGACCGTCTCGGCGACCGGCACCGGGTGCCCGGTCGTGCGGAGGGCCACCGCGGTCATCGGGAACGCGATCACCAGCAGGCCGACGGCGAGCGCCGTGCCCATGGCCGGGAAGCCGGCGTGCGCGGACAGCAGGCTGCCGGCCAGCGGGCCCGCCGCCGTGCCCAGCGAGCCGGCGGAGCCCACCAGGACCGCCCAGCGGCCCCGCGGGTCGAGGGAGGCGGCGAGGCCGATCAGGTACGACAGCACGACCGGGTAGAGCAGGTTCCAGGCGATCTCGCCCGCCGCGAAGGTCGACAGGTCCCGCGCGGACGCACTGAGCGTGATGCAGGCCGCGATCAGACCCGTACCCGCCCCGATCGGCAGCGCCCGGCCGAGCCGCGGCCCCAGCGCGCCCGCCCCGACGACGCCCAGCAGTCCGGCGCCGAGCGCGATCGCGAACACCGCGCCGACGGTCACCTCGGTCAGGTGCGCCTGGGACAGGCCGATCCGCCCGCTGACGCCCCACAGGGCGTTCTGGGCCAGCGACCAGCAGGGCATCGCGGCGGCGAGGACCAGACCGGAGCGCGGGTGGGGGAGGCGGCCCCGCTCGACACGGTCACGGGTGGCGGCGGTACGGGCGGACAGCCGGCCGGTGAGCGGCGACACCGCGAGCGCGGTGAGCGCGATCGCGGCCAGTGGCTGCCCGTGGCCCGGTCCGAGGTGCGGAACCGTCAGGTAGACGACGCCCGCGAGGGCGGAGACACCGAGCAGACCGAGGGTGGTGACCCGGTGCGGATCCCTCTGGGCGGCGATGCCCACGGCGGCGACCGCGGTGACCGTACCGGAGCCGAACCCGCCGAGCACCGCGCCCGCGACCACGGCCGGTACCGCACCGGTGAGCGCGGCCCCGCCGTAGCCGAGGACGGCCAGCAGGAGCCCGATGCGGGCGAGGGCGCGTGCCCCGATCCGCTCGACCCGGGAGGCCAGCAGGAAACCCGCCGTCGCCGAACTCAGCAGCAGCGCGCTGCCGATGGCCCCGGCCTGGGTGGCGGAGAGAGGAAGCCCCGAGTCGAGCCTGCCGACGGTGGTGGGCAGGAGGTACGGGGCGAGGTACCCGGCCGTGAAAAGGGCGACGAGGGGCCAGGGCGTGGTGCGGGGGGAGGACACGGGCGTTCCCAGGGCATGCGAAAGGAGCGGCTCAGAAGGGGGATTGGCGCAGGCCGTCGACGGACAGGAACGCGCGAGCCAGTTGTATCAAGCAAGCGGTTGCGGAAAAAGCGCGGGAGGCATGATGTGGATCACATTGTGTTTGCCGTGATCCTGTCCGGGTAAAAAAGGCCGCTCCTGACGTCCCCGGCGCGCATGATTCGGCCCGTCCGGCGATTGAGGACGAGGCCGTTCAGGCCGAAGCGGGGGCCTGGGGGCGGCGGCCACCAGCGAGGCCCGCACCAACGCCGGGTGCCTGCCCAAGGCGCGTCAACGCCAGCGCACCGCCCCGCCCGCCGCGGGCGAAGCCGCCTCGATCTTCGCCCTGATCTCCCGCATGACCGACACGATCCGCTCCTCGCGCCCGGGCGTCAGCCGGGCCACCGGTACCGAACAGCTGACCGCGTCCTGGGCGGGGGAGTCGTAGCGCAGGGCGAAGCCGAAGCCGGCGATGCCGAGGACGCCCTCCTCGCGGTCGACCGCGTAGCCGCGCCCGCGGGTCCGGGCGAGATCGGCGCCCAGTGACTCCCTGCTGGTACGGGTGTTGGGGGTCAGTGCCTCGTAGGGGCCGTCGGGCAGTGCGGAGTCCGGGCGTTCGGCGAGCAGCGCCTTGCCGAGCGCGCCGGCATGGGCGGGCAGCCGCCGTCCCACCCGGCTGATGGTCCGCAGGTATGCGTGGGACTCCCGGGTCGCCAGGTATGCCACGTCCAGGCCGTCCAGCCGCCCGAGGTGGATGGTCTCGCCGAGCGCCTCGGACGCCTCGTCGAGGTAGGGGCGGGCGGCGCGGACGCGCGGGTCGGAGTCCAGGTAGCCGGTGCCGGTGAGCAGTGCGTGGATGCCGATGCCGTACAGGGACCCGGTGACGTCGGTGCGTACCCAGCCCCTGCCGATGAGGGTCTGGAGCAGCGCGTACATCGAGCTGCGCGGCACGCCGAGTTCGTCCGCCAGCTCCTGCAGTCGTGCCGGGCGGTCGCCGCGTGCGGCGAGCAGTTCCAGCAGCTCCACCGTCCGCGCCGCGGACTTCACCTCGCGGACGCCCCCTGTCTCGGACATGTGCCGATGGTAGTGGGAGCGGTCCGGGCCATTGACGACCGTAGTTCGCCTACCTAATCTTCATCTTCATACGTGGATGACGTCTACATGTGGAGATGGCTACATGTGGAGACGGCTGCCGATCCCAGGACCCCGCCGACCACCGGACCCGACCTCGTAGGAGCCGCCCCGTGACCCGTGACCTGACCGTCGCCGAAGTACGCCTGACCCCGATCCTGGTCGCCGACCCGCCCCTGCTCAACACGCAGGGCGTGCACCAGCCGTACACCCCCCGGCTCATCGTGGAGGTCGTGACGGCCGACGGGATCACGGGCGTCGGCGAGACGTACGGCGACACCAAGTACCTGGAGCTCGCCCGTCCGTTCGCCGACACCCTGGTCGGCCGGCAGGTGGGCGATCTCAACGGCCTGTTCGCCCTCGCGGACCAGGTGTCCGTGGACGCCTCCCGGGTCTCCGGCCAGGTCGACGTCGGCGGGCTGCGCGGCGTGCAGACCGCCGACAAGCTGCGGCTGTCCGTCGTCTCCGGCTTCGAGGTCGCCTGCCTCGACGCCCTGGGCAAGGCCCTCGGCCTGCCCGTGCACGCGCTGCTCGGCGGCAAGGTGCGGGACGCGGTCGAGTACAGCGCCTACCTGTTCTACAAGTGGGCCGACCACCCGGAGGGAGTCAGGGCGGAGAAGGACGACTGGGGCGCCGCGCTCGACCCGGCCGGGGTCGTCGAACAGGCCCGCAAGTTCAAGGAGCGCTACGGGTTCACCTCCTTCAAGCTCAAGGGCGGCGTCTTCCCGCCGGACGAGGAGATCGCGGCCGTACGGGCACTGGCCGAGGCGTTCCCCGGGCACCCGCTGCGCCTGGACCCCAACGGCGCCTGGTCCGTGGAGACCTCGCTGAAGGTGGCGAAGGAGCTCGGGGACGTCCTCGAGTACCTGGAGGACCCGGCCCTCGGCACACCCGCCATGGCCGAGGTGTCCGCCGGGACCGACGTGCCCCTGGCCACCAACATGTGCGTGACGACCTTCGCCGAGATCAAGGAGGCCTTCACCAAGGACGCCGTCCAGGTCGTCCTGTCCGACCACCACTACTGGGGCGGTCTGCGCAACACCCAGCAGCTCGCCGCCCTCTGCCGCACCTTCGGCGTCGGGGTGTCCATGCACTCCAACACCCACCTCGGGATCAGCCTGGCCGCGATGACCCATGTCGCGGCCACCGTCCCGAACCTCCACCACGCCTGCGACTCGCACTACCCGTGGCAGTCGGAGGACGTGCTCACCGAGCGGCTGACGTTCGACGGCGGCAAGGTCACCGTTTCCGACGCCCCCGGTCTCGGCGTCGAACTCGACCGCGACAGGCTGGCGTTCCTGCACCGGCGCTGGCTCGACGACGACGGTGCGCTGCGCGAGCGCGACGACGCGGCGGCCATGCGCGTCGCCGAGCCGGACTGGGTCACCCCGGCCGTTCCCCGCTGGTGAGACCTCCCCTTCCCCCGCCCGCGACGGGACCGGCGGCCGGGGCACGCGACCGGACCAGGTGACCGGGGCCAGGGGCGCGTGGCGGCCGGCCGTCGGGTATGTGGTGCACACTGGCCAGACCCGCACCACGTCAGGGAGCGCCATCGTGACCGCGTCCAACACGTTCGCCGGAGAGGAACGGGAGCACCTCGGGGAGCCCCCGCACGCCCACGCCCACGTCGACCCCCTCGCCGCCACGCGCACACCGACCGATCCGCCCTGGGACGTCTACCTCACCGGCACGGTCTTCCTGGACATCGTCTTCACCGGGCTCGACTCCGCCCCGGTACGCGGCACCGAGTCCTGGGCGCGGGGGATGGGGTCGAGCCCCGGCGGCGTCGCCAACATGGCCACCGCACTGGCCCGCCTGGGCCTCAGGACCTCCCTCGGGGCGGCCTTCGGCGACGACCACTACGGCGAGTACTGCTGGGACGCGCTCGAACAGGGCGAGGGAATCGACCTCTCCCCCTCCCGCACCGTCCCCGGCTGGCACTCGCCGGTCACCGTCTCCATGGCCTACGAGGGCGAGCGCACGATGGTCTCCCACGGCCACGAACCGCCCCCCGAGGAGCCCGCCCCGGACTGCCCGCCCCGCGCGCGGGCGGCCGTGGCCTCGCTGACCCCGGGCAAGCGGGCGCCCTGGATCGCGCAGGCGGCGAGCGAGGGCACCCGGATCTTCGCCGACGTGGGCTGGGACGACACCGGGGCCTGGGAGCTGACCGGCCTTGCCGACCTGGAGCACTGCGAGGCGTTCCTGCCCAACGCCGAGGAGGCCATGCGCTACACGGGCGCCGACTGCCCGCGCGCCGCGGCCCGCGCCCTCACCGAGCACGTACCGCTGGCGGTGGTCACCCTCGGCTCCGAGGGCGCCTACGCGGTGGACCGGCGCACCGGCGAGAGCGCCGAGGTCCCCGCGATCGCCGTCGAGGCCCTCGACCCCACCGGCGCCGGTGACGTCTTCGTCGCCGGTTTCGTCACCGGCACCCTGGCCGGCTGGCCCCTCGCAGACCGCCTCGCCTTCGCGGGCCTGACCGCCGCGCTGTCCGTCCAGGAGTTCGGCGGCTCCCTGTCGGCCCCCGGCTGGGCGGAGATCGGCGCGTGGTGGCGCCGGGTCCAGTCGGTGGACGGCCAGGACCCCGCGGCCCTGCGCCGGTACGCGTTCCTGGCCGGCCTGGTCCCCGACGAGCCGCTCACCACGTGGCCCCGGCGCAGGGCGGTGCCGACGATCGGGTTCGGCCGGTCCGCGTGACGGCAGGCGATTCCCCCCGGGACACCCGCTTGTACGAAAAGCCCTACGGCGTTGTCATCCCCCCGTCGTACTCTTGATAGCGCGAGGCCGCCCTCAGCTACGCGGCCGTGACGAGGAGGAACCGCAGGCCTTAAGCGCCGGCCCATGACTCAGACACCCACAGCTCACACCCGCGCGCAGGAGCAGGCGAAGGCACAGATCACCGTCCCCGCCCAGCACCCCATGGTCACCGTGCTGGGGTCCGGCGACTCCCTGCTGCGCGTGATCGAGACGGCCTTCCCGGCGGCCGACATCCACGTCCGGGGCAATGAGATCTGCGCGGTCGGCGACCCGGCGGACGTCGCCCTCATCCAGCGCGTGTTCGACGAGATGATGCTCGTGCTCCGCACCGGGCAGCCGATGACGGAGGACGCAGTGGAACGCTCGATCGCCATGCTGAAGGCGAGCGACGCCGGGACGAACGACGGGCAGGAGACCCCGGCGCAGGTACTGACGCAGAACATCCTGTCCTCGCGCGGCCGCACGATCCGCCCCAAGACGCTGAACCAGAAGCGGTACGTCGACGCCATCGACAAGCACACCATCGTCTTCGGCATCGGCCCCGCCGGCACCGGCAAGACCTACCTGGCCATGGCCAAGGCGGTGCAGGCCCTGCAGTCCAAGCAGGTCAACCGCATCATCCTGACCCGCCCCGCGGTCGAGGCCGGTGAGCGGCTCGGCTTCCTGCCCGGCACGCTCTACGAGAAGATCGACCCCTACCTGCGCCCGCTCTACGACGCGCTGCACGACATGATCGACCCGGACTCCATCCCCAGGCTGATGGCCGCCGGGACCATCGAGGTCGCGCCGCTCGCCTACATGCGCGGCCGTACGCTCAACGACGCCTTCATCATCCTGGACGAGGCCCAGAACACGAGCCCCGAGCAGATGAAGATGTTCCTCACCCGCCTCGGCTTCGACTCGAAGATCGTGATCACGGGTGACGTGACCCAGGTCGACCTGCCGAACGGCACGAAGAGCGGCCTCAGGCAGGTGCAGGAGATCCTGGAGGGCGTCGAGGACGTCCACTTCTCCCGGCTGTCGTCCCACGATGTCGTACGGCACAAGCTGGTGGGCCGTATCGTCGACGCGTACGAGCAGTACGACAGCCAGAACGGTACGGAGAACGGCAGCCCCAAGGGCGGCCGCACCAAACGGAAGTAGACACGCCAGCACCATGTCGATCGACGTCAACAACGAGTCCGGAACCGAGGTCGACGAGCAGGCGATCCTCGACATCGCCCGCTACGCGCTCGCACGGATGCGCATCCACCCGCTCTCCGAACTCTCGGTGATCGTCGTGGACGCCGGCGCCATGGAGCAGCTGCACATCCAGTGGATGGACCTGCCCGGCCCGACCGATGTCATGTCCTTCCCGATGGACGAGCTCCGGCCGCCGGGCAAGGACGACGAGGAGCCCCCGCAGGGGCTCCTCGGCGACATCGTGCTGTGCCCGGAGGTCGCCGCCAAGCAGGGCGCCGAGGCGCCGACACAGCACTCCATGGACGAGGAACTGCAGCTGCTCACCGTCCACGGTGTGCTGCACCTGCTCGGGTACGACCACGAGGAGCCCGACGAGAAGGCCGAGATGTTCGGGCTCCAGGCGGCCATCGTGGACGGCTGGCGTGCCGAGCGGGGCATGACCGGGCCGTCCCCGGCACCGACCGTCTCGTAAGCGCGGCCGATGAGTCCCCAGATCGTTCTCGGCGCGATCGCCCTGGTCGTCGTGGCCTGGCTCGCCGCCTGCGCGGAGGCGGGCCTGGCCCGGGTCTCCAGCTTCCGGGCGGAGGAAGCGGTGAAGTCCGGGCGGCGCGGCAGCGCCAAGCTCGCCCAGATCGCCGCCGATCCCACCCGCTACCTCAACGTCGCCCTGCTGGTCCGCGTCGTCTGCGAGATGGCCGCCGCGGCCCTCGTCACGTACGCCTGTCTGCAGGAGATCCACGGCACCGCCCAGGCCCTGCTCGCCGCCATCGGCGTCATGGTCCTGGTGTCGTACGTCGCCGTCGGCGTCTCCCCGCGCACCATCGGCCGCCAGCACCCGCTGAACACGGCGACCGCCTCGGCGTACGTCCTGCTGCCACTGGCCCGGATCATGGGCCCGATCCCGAACCTGCTGATCCTCATCGGCAACGCGCTCACCCCCGGCAAGGGCTTCCGCCGGGGCCCCTTCGCCTCCGAGGCCGAGCTGCGCGCGCTGGTCGACCTGGCCGAGCAGGAGTCCCTGATCGAGGACGAGGAGCGCCGCATGGTGCACTCCGTCTTCGAGCTCGGCGACACCCTCGTCCGCGAGGTCATGGTCCCCCGCACCGACCTGGTCGTCATCGAGCGCTACAAGACCATCCGCCAGGCCCTCACCCTGGCCCTCAGGTCCGGTTTCTCGCGCATCCCGGTCACCGGCGAGAGCGAGGACGACATCGTCGGGATCGTGTACCTGAAGGACCTGGTGCGCAAGACGCACATCAGCCGCGACGCCGAGAACGACCTGGTGTCCACGGCGATGCGGCCCGCGTTCTTCGTACCCGACACCAAGAACGCCGGCGACCTGCTGCGCGAGATGCAGAAGCAGCGCAACCACGTCGCCGTCGCCATCGACGAGTACGGCGGCACCGCGGGCATCGTCACCATCGAGGACATCCTCGAGGAGATCGTCGGCGAGATCACCGACGAGTACGACCGCGAACTCCCGCCCGTCGAGGACCTGGGCGACGCCCGCCACCGGGTCACCGCCCGCCTCGACATCACCGACCTCGGCGAGCTGTACGGGCTGGAGGAGTACGACGACGAGGACGTGGAGACCGTCGGCGGCCTGCTCGCCAAGGCGCTCGGCCGGGTGCCCATCGCCGGCGCCTCCGCCGAGGTGGAGCTGCCGGACGGCCGGAAGCTGCGCCTGACGGCGGAGGCCGCGGCCGGACGGCGGAACAAGATCGTGACGGTGCTGGTGGAGCCGGTGGCCCCGGCCGGCCTGCCCGAGGAGGAAGAGGCGACACCGGAGTGACCCCCGAGGAACTGCGTGCCTTCTGCCTGTCGTTCAACGCGGCGGTGGAGGACTTCCCGTTCAACCCGGACATCTCGGTGTTCAAGGTGCTGGGCAAGATGTTCGCGCTGAGCTGGATGGACGGCCGGCCGCTCAAGGTCAACCTCAAGTGCGACCCGGAGGACGCGGTCCGGCTGCGCGGCGAGCACGAGGGCCTGATCACCCCCGGCTACCACATGAACAAACGGCACTGGAACACCGTCACGGTGGACGGCGGGCTTCCGGACCGCCTGGTCAGGGAGCTCATCGAGGACTCCTACGACCTGGTCGTCGCCGGGCTTCCGCACGCCGAGCGGCTCCGCCTGGACCGGTCCTGAGTCCCGCGCGGGTTCTTCGTATGCTCGGGGCATGACCGACAGCAGCGCGCTTGACCCCGAGGACCGCAAGATCGTCACCCTGGCCCGTTCCGCGCGGGCCCGCAACGGTGTGCCGGAGGGGGCGGCCGTACGGGACGAGACGGGCCGTACGTACGTCGCCGGGACCGTGGGCCTTGAATCCCTCCAGCTCAGTGCGCTGCGGACGGCTGTCGCCATGGCGGTGGCCTCCGGGGCGAAGTCCCTGGAGGCGGCGGCGGTCGTGACGGAGGCGGAGGGGGTGCCGGCGGAGGACCTGGCCGCCGTGCGGGATCTCGGCGGGGCCGCGACACCGGTGCTGGTGGCCGCGCCCGACGGCGTCGTCCGGCTGACCGTCTCCGCGGGCTGAGGTCCCAGAGGCTCCGCCCCTTCGGCCCCGCCAGGGGGCCCGCGCCCCTAGGGGGTGTCTTGTGGATCATCCCGGGGGCGCGGGGTCTGGCACGCGCTCCCCCACTCTCGACTTCGCTCGAGCGGGGGGACCTCCATCGCGTCGACGCCCTCCTCCGCCTTGCAGCTGCACGCTCCCCCCACGCTCGAACACCCTCGCGCGGGGGGCACCCCCATCGCCCCCGCTCGGGTCGGCTGGAAGGCGCCGTCGGTGTGTGCCGGGCTGATCCACAAGACACCCCCTGGGCACCCACCGGTGTGGAGAAGTGAATAGGCCGGAATTCAACCTTGCAAGCGCTTGTTTCCGGCGCATCAATGAAGACGTCAACTCCCGACGGGCCGTCAGATTCGAGCCGCGCAGCTGACCGCACCCACCTGTCAAAGCAGACGGCCGTCGATGCGCATTCCCAGACACCGGGAAGGGAGCCCATCCCCATGAGAGGCAAGCGCACAACCACGGGTGCGGCAGTACTGGTCGGGGCCCTCGCGGCCACCGGACTCGCCTTCGCGCCCTCCGCGGCCGCCGTCACTCCGACGACGGCGACGATCAACGCCACCTGCGGACTGTTCGGCGGCGGGGCGGCCACGCTCACCGCCACGCAGGACGGCACCTCGGCCACCATCACCCTCTCGTCCAGCGCCATCAAGACCCCGCTCGCGCTGGCGAAGGACTCCATCACGTCCAAGCTCACCATGGTGAAGGCGAGCGGCGGCACCACCGTCTTCAGCGGGAAGAAGAACCCGGCCATGGCCGCCGGGGATCCCGTGACGGTCGGCCCGCTCAGCGGCACCGTGGCCTCCGGCGACAGCCTGGAGTTCCACGGCGGCTCGCTGGTGATGACCATCTTCGGGATCAACGTCACCTGCACCTCGACCGCCAACCAGTCGCCCGGCCCGTTCGTGTTCGACTGAGGGGCCGCACTGAGTGATCTGCTCCGGATGCCGCAGAAACTGATTGTTCGTCAGCTTTCTGCGGCATCTGCATTGACTTCTCATGCTGCCTCCACATCAATGGCCCCCTGTCGGCGCAGACGAGCCGCTGCGCCCGCATCCCTCAGGAGGGGGCAAGCATGGGTCCGACACTCCGAAGACCGCGCCGGCGCCGCTGGGCGTCGCTGCTCGCGGTGACCGTGGTCGCGGTCACCGCGGGCGGGGCGCTGGCCTGCCCGGCCGGCGCGGCGGGCACCAACGTGGACTACGCGACGCACTGCATCCCGCCCGCCATCGCCGGCCTCCCGCCGATCGACGGCACCACCACCGCGAACATATCGGTGGACAACACCAGCCCCAAGGTCGGCGACACGGTCGGCGTGACGTACACGGTGGTCACCCCGGCCGCCAGCAACCCCACCGAACTGGCCCTGCCGGCCGACATCATGACCCCGACCGGCAAGGTCACCCTCAGCGGCGCGCAGACCGGGGACGTGACGGTGGCGGGACCGAAGAAGAACGACCCGGTGCCCGGGAAGGGCGCCTTCCCGTCGTTCTCCATGACCGGAACCTTCAAGGTCACCAAGCCCGGCGCGATCAAGCTCTCGCCCGGCGACTACAACATCCACACCAGCTACATCATGGAGCTGGACACCCCGTGCACGGTGACCAACCCGCCCGCGCCGGTCTCCGAGACCGTCACCGCGACGGACTCGACCCCGGTCAACAACCGTGCCATCACCCTGGGTTCGGCCTCCGGGAACCCCGGTGACAGCGTCACCGTCAAGGGCAGCGGATTCACTCCGGGCGCGACCGTCACACTGGCCGGCCGCGCCGGGGACAAGCAGACCGGGGACACCGCGACCGCGACCGCCGGCACCGACGGCTCCTTCAGCGGCTCGCTCGTCGTCAACGACAAGGCGACGACCGGGATCGTCGCGTACGAGGGTGCCTCCTGGAGCACGGACAAGGGCTCCCAGCCCGCGGCCTACGCCGTGAACGACACCACGCCCGTACCGGCGGACAGCCAGAAGCTGACGACGACCGTGAAGGCGGGGACGCTGTCCATGTCCCAGGCCGGGAACGCCGTCAGGCTGTCGGCGGTCGACTTCGGCAAGGGCGGGGCGTCGACCGGCTCCCTCAACAAGGTGACCGTCAAGGACTACCGCGGCGGGCCCGCGGGCTGGTCCCTGACCGGCAAGGTCACCGACTTCACCGGCCCCGGCGGCAAGATCGGCGCCGGGAAGCTCAGCTGGACCCCCGCATGCGCGACCAAGGCGGGCAGCCCCAGCACCTGCAAGGCCGGTTCGGCGGGCACGGTGGGCAGTTCCGGAGCGACCCTGGCGTCGACCCCGAACGGCACGCTCACCGGTGGCGAGTTCACCGTCGACGCCGGACTCTCCCTGAACGTGCCGAAGTTCACGCCCCCGGGCGCGTACTCCGGCGTCCTCACCCTCACGCTCACCTGAACGTCCGTGTCATCCAGCCGGCGGCCGGGCGCCCCACCGCACCGGGACCGCACCCGCCCGACCGCCGACCCGACCCAACGCCGCGGGGGTCCGCACCCATGCGCAAGCCGTACGCCCTCCTCCTGCGCCCAGGTGTGCTCCTGGGCCCGCTCCTCGGCCTCTTCCTGGCCGCGGGGGCGGGCCCGGCGCACGCCGCCGACAACGGCAGCTGGTCCGTCTACCCCGTCTCCTCCCGCATCGCCGCCCGGCCCTACTTCTACCTCTCCGCCGACCCCGGCCAGACCGTCACCGACAAGGTGGTCCTCGCCAACAAGACCGCGGGGCCGCTGACCTTCCGGCTGTACGCGGCCGACGCCTACAACACCGCCCGCGACGGCGGTTTCGCCGTGCGCACCCTCAAGGAACGGATGCGTGGCGTCGGGGCCTGGGCGAGGCCCGCGAAGTCCCGGGTCACCGTCCCCGGACACGGAACGGTCACCGTGCCCTTCACCCTGCACGTCCCCGACGGTGCCGAACCGGGCGACCACCCGGGCGCCATCGTCGCGCTGGACGAGCGCGTCGAGAAGGGGGCCGCCCAGGGCGGCGGCTCCCTCGCGCTCGGCGTGCAGCGGGCCGTCGGTGCCCGGGTCTACCTGCGGGTGGGCGGCCCCACCCTGCCCGCCGTCGCCGTCGAGAACGTCCGCATCGCCCACCACCAGCCGCTCGTCCCCGGCCTCGGCGGCGGCAACGCCACCGTCTCCTACACCCTGCGCAACACCGGCAACGTCACCCTCGACCCCAAGGTGGAGCTGAGGGCGACGGGCATGTTCGGCCGCACGCTGCTGACCCGCGACCTGACGAAGATCCCCTCGGAGCTGCTGCCGGGACAGCGGGTCCGGCTCACCGAACCCTGGCGGGACGCACCCCAGCTCGACTGGGGGGACGTCACCGTGACCGCCAGGGCCACGGGCACCCACGAGTCGGCGAGCGCCTCCTTCTTCGCGCTGCCCTGGTTGGTGGCGGTGATCGTGTTCGTCGCCGGGGTGGCGACCGGAGTCCTGCTCAGAGCGCGTCGGGGCCGCGCTCGCCCGTCCGTACCCGTACGACCGTCTCGACGGGCAGGGCCCACACCTTCCCGTCCCCGATCTTCCCCGTCTGCGCGGCCCTGACGATCGCGTCGATCACGTCGTCCATGAGGGCGTCCTCGACGACGACCTCGATACGGACCTTGGGCACCAGGTCGACCCGGTACTCGGCGCCGCGGTACACCTCGGTGTGGCCGCGCTGCCTGCCGTACCCGCTGGCCTCGGTCACGGTCAGGCCGTGCACGCCGAGCTCCTGCAGGGCGGTCTTGACCTCGTCGAGGCGGTACGGCTTGACGATCGCGGTGATGAGCTTCATGCCTCGGTGTCGACCTTCTGGGTGGTGGGGACGGACGAGGAGACCGGGGCGCCGTGGCCCAGGACCCCGTGATCGTAAGCCGTCTCGGCGTGCACCGTAAGGTCCAGGCCGGTGTACTCGTGCTCCTCGTCCGCCCGGAAGCCCATCGTCCTGTCGAGCAGCTTGCCGACGCCGTACGTCATCCCGAAGGCGTAGAGGGCCACGACCACGACGGCGAGCAGCTGCTTGCCGAGCTGGCCGATGCCACCGCCGTAGAACACGCCCTCCGCACCGCCGGTCATCGCCTTCTCGGCGAACAGGCCGATGAGAAGGGTGCCGACGATGCCGCCGACCAGGTGGACACCGACGACGTCGAGGGAGTCGTCGTAGTTCAGCCGGAACTTCCAGCCCACGGCGTAACTGCACAGGACACCGGCGGCGAGGCCGACCACCAGGGCGCCCAGCAGGGACACGGAGCCGCAGGAGGGGGTGATGGCGACCAGACCGGCCACGGCGCCCGAGGCGGCGCCCAGGGTGGTGGGGTGGCCGTCGCGCTTCTGCTCGACGAAGAGCCAGCCCAGCAGGCCGGTGCAGCCGGCGGCGAGGGTGTTGAGGAACACGGCGGCGGCGAGACCGTTGGCGCCGAGCGCGGAGCCCGCGTTGAAGCCGAACCAGCCGAACCAGAGCAGGCCGGCGCCGAGCACCACCATGGGCAGGTTGTGCGGGCGCATCGCGTCCTTCTTGAAGCCCAGCCGCGGGCCGAGCACCAGGCACAGGGCGAGACCCGACGCACCCGAGGTGATCTCGACGGGCAGACCGCCCGCGAAGTCCAGGGCGCCGAGCTTGTCCACGATCCAGCCACCGGGGCCCCACACCCAGTGGGTGACGGGAACGTATACGAGCAGCGCCCACACGGGAACGAAGACCAGCCACGCGGAGAACTTCGCCCGGTCGGCGATCGCGCCGCTGATCAGGGCGGCCGTGATGATCGCGAAGGTGAGCTGGAACGTGGCGAAGAGCAGGGTGGGGACGGTCCCTTGGACGCTGTCCGGGCCGAGCCCGGCCATCCCCGCGTGCTCGAGCCCGCCGACGAGCCCGCCGCCGATGTCGTCCCCGAAGGCGAGCGAGTAGCCGCCCGCCAGCCACACCACGGTCACCAGGGCGATCGACACGAAGCTCATCATCAGCATGTTGAGGACGCTCTTCGTGCGGACCATGCCGCCGTAGAAGAGGGCGAGGCCCGGGGTCATCAGCAGCACGAGGGCGGTGGCGGCGAGCAGCCAGGCGGTGTCGCCGGTGTCGACGTGCGCTGCTTGCGCTGCGGCGAGGGTCACGGGTGTCTCCAACGGTACGGGGGCTCGTCAGAGGGTCACCGGCGTGCGTTTCCGGTTGCGTACAGGTGTGTTTCCGTGACGTTTCGTTGCGTGCGGGTTTCATGAAGCTCACGGTCCCGGATCCGGGCGGGCGGTGGTACGGCAGGGCCTTGTGGATCAGGGACAATGAACGCCATGAGCGTTCGTACCCAGTCATCCGAAGAGTCGGGCGAGACCGTCCACCGCGCCGGCTTCGCCTGCTTCGTGGGCCGCCCCAACGCGGGCAAGTCCACCCTCACGAACGCTCTGGTCGGGCAGAAGGTGGCGATCACCGCGAACCAGCCGCAGACCACCCGGCACACGGTACGCGGCATCGTGCACCGGACCGACGCCCAGCTCATCCTGGTGGACACCCCGGGTCTCCACAAGCCGCGCACACTGCTCGGCGAACGGCTGAACGACGTGGTGCGCACGACCTGGGCCGAGGTCGACGTGATCGGCTTCTGCCTTCCCGCGAACGAGAAGATCGGCCCCGGCGACCGCTTCATCGCCAAGGAGCTGGCCGGGATCCGGAAGACCCCGAAGGTCGCCGTCGTCACCAAGACCGACCTGGTCGACTCCAAGTCCCTCGCCGAGCAGCTGATCGCCATCGACCAGCTGGGCAAGGAGCTGGGCATCGAGTGGGCGGAGATCGTCCCGGTGTCGGCGGTGGGCGCGAAGCAGGTGGACCTGCTGGCGGACCTCCTGGTCCCGCTTCTCCCCGAGGGCCCGGCGCTCTACCCCGAGGGCGACCTCACGGACGAGCCCGAGCAGGTCATGATCGCGGAACTCATCCGCGAGGCCGCCCTGGAGGGTGTCCGCGACGAGCTGCCGCACTCCATCGCGGTGGTCGTCGAGGAGATGCTGCCCCGCGAGGACCGTCCGGCGGACAAGCCCCTCCTCGACATCCACGCCAACGTCTACATCGAGCGGCCCAGCCAGAAGGGCATCATCATCGGCCCCAAGGGCAAGCGCCTCAAGGAGGTCGGCATCAAGTCCCGCAAGCACATCGAGGCGCTCCTGGGCACGCCGGTCTTCCTCGACCTCCACGTGAAGGTGGCCAAGGACTGGCAGCGCGACCCGAAGCAGCTGCGCCGCCTGGGCTTCTGACCCCAGGGGCTGCCTCCCTGCACCCCGCTGGGGGCTGCGCCCCCAGACCCCGCTTCGGCCTGAACGGCCTCGTCCTCAAGCGCCGGACGGGCTGAGTAATACCGGCCGGTGCTGGGAGGGGGGCTAGTCCACGCCCCTGATCCGCTCCACCAGTACCGCCCCGGCCAGCCCGATCACGGCCGACACCAGGTACAGCACCCGGTAGCCGCCGAGATACGTCACGATCGGCGCGGCGAGCGCCGGGGCCGCCACCTGGGGGAGTGCGTTCGCCACGTTGATCACGCCGAGGTCCTTGCCGCGGTCCAGAGCCTTCGGCAGCACGTCCGTCATCAGCGCGAAGTCGACGGAGGTGAACACGCCGAAGCCCACCCCCAGCACCGCAGCCGCCACGATCGCACCCGGCCAGGTCTGCCAGCCGGCGAGCGCCGCCGTCGCCACCGCCATCAGCACGCCCGACCACACCACGAACGGCTTGCGCCGGCCCACCCGGTCCGACCACACCCCGCCGACCACCACCGTGGCCAGCAGGGTGACCCCGTTCACCGCGGTCAGGACCAGCACGCCCTCGTCGGGGTCGTGGTAGTGGAGGCGGTCTCGCAGGTAGTACAGGAGGTACAGCAGTACCAGCGCGTTGCTCAGATTGATCAGGAAACGGGTCAGCCACGCCCAGCCCAGGTCCGGGTACCGGCGCGGGCTCAGCCAGAAGCCCGCGAGGAAGCCGCGCCA
The DNA here is from genome assembly GCF_053597535.1 of Streptomyces sp. NPDC001348. Taxonomy (NCBI): domain Bacteria; kingdom Bacillati; phylum Actinomycetota; class Actinomycetes; order Kitasatosporales; family Streptomycetaceae; genus Streptomyces; species Streptomyces sp. NPDC001348. The sequence continues at coordinate 281,712 of NZ_JBSFIK010000001.1, forward strand.
GGACCACGGCGGCCGGTCCCCGGCGGACAGGCGCAGGTCCGCGTAGCGCCACACGTACGGCAGCACGCCCACCGCCGTGAACACCGCGCAGGCCGCGTAGCCCGCCCCGACGCCCCCGGCGACGGTCGCCAGTCCCGTCCCGCCGACCACGCCCAGGATCTGCGCCGCCCCCAGCCAGCCGCCCACCGCGCCGCGCTGCAGCCGCGGCACGCGGTCCGGCACCGCGGCCGTCACCGCCGCGAACGCCGCGTTCAGCGTCAGCTGGACCAGGCACCAGCCCAGCGTCATCGTGGCCATCCCGCCCGCCCCCGCGAGGAGGAGCAGGGACAGCGCGCCGCCCGCCGCCCCGGCCACGATCCACGGCGTACGGCGGCCCCGGCGGGAGGTCGTACGGTCCGACAGCGCGCCGAAGAGCGGGTTCGCCACCAGCGACACCACCGCACCGGCACCCGTCACCCACGCCAGCATCGTCTCCTTCGACATGCCGGAGCCGGGCGCGAAGTCCTTCGCCTGCGAGGCGAGCAGGATCTGCAACGGGCCGTACCAGCCCACCCAGATCGCCCCGTTGGCGAGCGAGAGGGACGCCGTCCAGCCGCGGCCGACCCGCTCGACCGGTTCGGCGAGGGCGCCCCCGTCCGCGCGCACCCCGGCCGTCGTCATCTCTGCGCCCGCAGCAGGTCCCGGTACCAGCCGTACGACGCCTTCGGGGTCCGCGCCGATGTCCCGGGACCGTCGAAGTCCACGTGGACCAGTCCGAACCGCCGCGCGTAGCCCTCCGCCCACTCGAAGTTGTCCAGCAGCGACCAGACGAAGTAGCCCCGCACGTCCACCCCGGCCTCCAGCGCCCTGTGCAGCGCCCGTACGTGCCCGTCCAGGTAGGCGATCCGTTCCTGGTCGTCGATGCCCTCGTAGGAGCAGCCGTTCTCGGTGATGACGACCGGCGGGAGCCGGTCGCCGTAGCGGTCGCGGAAGCCGGTCAGCACTTCCGTCAGCCCCTCCGGGACTATCGGCCAGCCGAAGTCCGTCACCGGACGGTCCTCGATCTCCCGTACCGAGAAGGGCAGTTCGGCGGGCATGGTGATGCCGCCGAACTCGATCTCGGTGCCCTGCGGGGCGCCCACCCGCGTCGGGGCGTAGTAGTTGACGCCGTACCAGTCGATCGGCTCGGCGATGACCTTCAGGTCGGACTGCACGTCCCCCGGCATCAGTTCGCCGAGCCCCGCCGGGTATGCGCCGAGGATCAGCGGCTCCGCGAACAGCCGGTTCAGCAGGACGTCGTAGAAGTCCGCCGCCTCCACGTCGGCCTGCTCGCCGGACGCGGGCCAGACCGGCCCGTGCGAGTTGGCGATCCCGATGTCGCCCGCACCGGCCGCGCGCAGCGCCCGTACCGCAAGACCGTGGGCGAGGAGCTGGTGGTGGGCCACCGGCAGCGCGTCGAACAGCAGCTGCCTCCCCGGGGCGTGGACGCCCAGCGCATGTCCGAGCAGGGTGTGCTCGGCGGGCTCGTTGAGGGTGATCCACTTCTGGACGCGGTCGCCCAGTCGTTCGGCGACCACCGACACGTACTCGGCGAACCGGGACGCCGTGTCCCGCTGCAGCCAGTCCAGCGTGGCCGGCAGGTCCCAGTGGAACAGGGTCGGCACGGGCCGCACGCCCGCCGCGCACAGCTCGTCCACCAGACGGTCGTAGAAGTCCAGGCCGCCGGGGGAGGCGACCCGCGGCCAGGAGATCGAGAAGCGGTACGCGTCCACACCCAGGCCGGCCAGCAGCGCCACGTCCTCCCGGTAGCGGTGGTAGTGGTCACAGGCCACCGCCGCCGTCGAGCCGTCCTTGACCCTCCCCGGCTCGGCCGTGAACACGTCCCACACGGAGGGCTCGCGCATCTCCACGGCTCCCTCGATCTGGTGGGCCGAGGTCGACACGCCCCACAGGAAGCCGGCCGGGAACCGGGGTATCGGGTTGCCTGCATCAGTCGCCATGCGCGGATCATCCGTACCGCCGGTAACAGAAGTCAACGCCTGGGCGTGAAGTGCGAGTTACGCCCCTCTCGCTCCCTCGCCCGCATCCCGTCCTACGCCCCTTCCTTCAGCACCCGGGAGACCAGCTCCCGCTCCTCCTCGGTGAGCCGGGGATCGGCCGCGTGCACCGTCCTGCCGTCCACCGTGATCTGGTACCGGAATCCGTCCGGCACCCCCGGCGGCGGACTGCCCTGACCGGACGCGAGCACGCGCTCGGCCAGGGCCTGCCACTCGTCGGCGTCGGACCGCCCCGAGGTGTCCACCTCGGCGCAGCGCTCGATGCCCGCGAAACCTCCTGTGCGCCTCACCTGAATCCGCATGGGTCCCTGTCTAGTACGGACCCGCCCGGAATCACAGCGTCCGCACCCCGACCTGCTCCCAGGCCTTCTGCACGGCGGTCAGTTCGTCCCCCGCGCCGTACCGCTCGCGCGCGGCCTTGACGGTCAGCGTGGCGAAGTCCGCGAACAGGGCGTCCGACCGCAGCTCGCCGCCGGTCAGCACGTCGTACCAGATCTGCCCGGCCTTCTCCCAGGCGTGCCCGGCGAGGGCCGTGGCGACCAGGTAGAAGGCGTGGTTGGGGATGCCGGAGTTGATGTGGACGCCGCCGTTGTCACGACCGGTGCGGACGTAGTCGTCCATGGTCGCGGGCTGCGGGTCCTTGCCGAGGACGTCGTCGTCGTACGCCGTGCCCGGGGCCTTCATCGAGCGCAGCGCGGTGCCGGTGACGCGCGGGGCGAGCAGCCCGGCGCCGATCAGCCAGTCGGCCTCGGCGGCGGTCTGACCGAGGCTGTACTGCTTGATGAGCGAGCCGAAGACGTCGGACAGCGACTCGTTCAGCGCGCCGGACTGGCCGTAGTACTCCAGGTTCGCGGTGTGCTGGGTGACGCCGTGGGTGAGTTCGTGGCCGATGACGTCGACCGGGATGGTGAAGTCGAGGAAGATCTCGTTGTCGCCGTCGCCGAAGACCATCTGCTCGCCGTTCCAGAAGGCGTTGTCGTAGCCCTCGCCGAAGTGCACGGTGGCGTCCAGCGGCAGCCCGGCGTCGTCGATGGAGTGGCGGCCGTACACCTTCAGGTACAGCTCGAAGGTGGCGCCGAGGCCCGCGTAGGCGCGGTTGACGGTGGCGTCCTTGCCGGGCTCGGAGCCCTCCGTGCGGACCTTGTGGCCCGGCAGGTCCTGGGTGTGCCGGGTGTCGTAGACGGTGCGGTGCGGCTGGTCGGCGGCGGCGCCGGCGGGCGGGGCGACGGCGGGTGCGCCGATGACCGTGGTCAGCCGGCGCTTGGTGCGCTGGTAGGAGTCGTGCTCCAGGGACCGGCGGGCCGGTCCGGACAGCGCGGGGTCCTCGTGCCGGGCGAGCTTGTCGAGGACGTGCGGCGGCACGATCGTGCAGAAGACGGGCTGGAAGCCCCCGTTGGTCGTCATGCCGGGCACCCTTGCACTGGGTGACGCCCGTGTCACTACTCGCAACCATGATTGGTGAAATACGCGGACATTCGGTGTCGCTCAGCGTCACGGAGTGGTATGGCGCACCTTTTGTCCGGTTCGCCCTCGCGGTCCCGCATACTGGAACGGTCCCGCGCGTCCGGCGGGCCTCGGCTAGGCTGCGGAGCATCATGCGTTTCGGGCTGCTTCTCCTTAGCTGCCGCGGCGAGGGCCTGTAGAGGCCGACTCCCTCCCCGCGGAGCTTGGTGCTGCGTCGTCGGCCGTCCTTCCGGACACCGGACACACCGGACTTCTCGAGGAGCCCACGCAATCATGGCCAACCGCCAGCAGCCCACCTCCATGCCGATCCACAAGTACGGCCGGTACGAGCAGGTCGACATCCCCGACCGCACCTGGCCCGACCAGCGGATCACCGTCGCCCCCCGCTGGCTCTCCACCGACCTGCGCGACGGCAACCAGGCCCTGATCGACCCGATGTCGCCCGAGCGCAAGCGCCGGATGTTCGACCAGCTGGTCAAGATGGGCTACAAGGAGATCGAGGTCGGCTTCCCGGCCTCCGGCCAGACCGACTTCGACTTCGTGCGCTCGATCATCGAGGAAGAGGGCGCGATCCCCGAGGACGTGACGATCTCCGTCCTGACCCAGGCCCGCGAGGACCTGATCGAGCGGACCGTGGAGTCCCTCAAGGGCGCCCGCCGCGCCACCGTCCACCTGTACAACGCCACCGCCCCGGTCTTCCGCCGGGTCGTCTTCCGCGGCTCCAAGGACGACATCAAGCAGATCGCCGTCGACGGCACCCGCCTGGTGATGGAGTACGCCGAGAAGCTGCTGGGACCCGAGACCGAGTTCGGCTACCAGTACTCGCCGGAGATCTTCACCGACACCGAGCTGGACTTCGCGCTGGAGGTCTGCGAGGCGGTCATGGACGTCTGGCAGCCCGGCCCGGGCCGCGAGATCATCCTCAACCTGCCCGCCACCGTGGAGCGTTCGACCCCGTCGACGCACGCGGACCGCTTCGAGTGGATGGGCCGCAACCTGTCCCGCCGCGAGCACGTCTGCCTGTCGATCCACCCGCACAACGACCGCGGCACCGCCGTCGCCGCCGCCGAGCTGGCCCTGATGGCCGGCGCGGACCGCGTCGAGGGCTGCCTGTTCGGACAGGGCGAGCGCACCGGCAACGTCGACCTGGTCACCCTGGGCATGAACCTCTTCTCCCAGGGCGTGGACCCGCAGATCGACTTCTCCGACATCGACGAGATCCGTCGTACGTGGGAGTACTGCAACCAGATGGAGGTCCACCCGCGCCACCCGTACGTGGGCGACCTGGTCTACACGTCCTTCTCCGGCTCCCACCAGGACGCCATCAAGAAGGGCTTCGACGCCATGGAGGCCGACGCGGCCGCCAAGGGCGTCACCGTCGACGACATCGAGTGGGCGGTCCCGTACCTGCCGATCGACCCCAAGGACGTCGGCCGATCCTACGAGGCCGTCATCCGCGTCAACTCGCAGTCCGGCAAGGGCGGTATCTCCTACGTCCTGAAGAACGACCACAAGCTGGACCTGCCGCGCCGGATGCAGATCGAGTTCTCGAGGATCATCCAGGCGAAGACCGACGCCGAGGGCGGCGAGATCACCCCGAAGGACATCTGGGCGGTCTTCCAGGACGAGTACCTGCCGAACCCGGAGAACCCCTGGGGCCGTATCCAGGTCCGCACCGGCCAGTCGACCACCGACACCGACGGCGTGGACACCCTGACCGTCGAGGCCACGGTCGACGGCGCGGACACCGTCCTCACCGGCTCCGGAAACGGTCCGATCTCGGCCTTCTTCGACGCACTGCAGTCCATCGGGATCGACGTACGCCTGCTGGACTACCAGGAGCACACGATGAGCGAGGGCGCCTCCGCGCAGGCCGCCTCGTACATCGAATGCGCGATCGACGACAAGGTGCTGTGGGGGATCGGCATCGACGCGAACACGACTCGTGCGTCACTCAAGGCGGTCGTGTCCGCGGTGAACCGCGCGGCCCGCTGACCCGCTACGACCTGCGGTTTCTGGGCCCCGATCGCCTTCCGTGACGGTCGGGGCCCGTCGTATATCGGCCATCTGTTCGTGGAGGTCACGGAAAGGTCTCGTACGGGGTACTGACTCCGCGTCTCCGATGTGGCTAACATCACGCAAGCGCGGCGATGTTGCCGTGTCGTCAAGGAGGTGCGACGGTGCTGCCAGTACGGGGACGAGACGGCCGTGACAGCAGGCTTGCGCGCATCCTGGGCACCCGCGTGGCGTGGACACCCGTCGGTGACGGGGAGTTCTTCTGCCCGGGCTGCGGAGGCGACCGCAACTACGAGCGCCTCACCGGCCGCCGCCGCTTCACCCTCCTCGGTGTGCCCGTGCTGCCCCGCGGGGCCACCGGACCGGTCGTGGAGTGCGCGTCCTGCCGCCGCCACTTCGGCACCGACGTCCTCGACCACCCCACCACCTCGCGTTTCTCCGTCATGCTCCGCGACGCCGTGCACACGGTGGCCCTCGCCGTACTGGCGGCGGGCGGCACCTGCTCCCGTACGTCCCTGGAGACCGCGGCGAGCACGGTACGCGCGGCCGGCCTGCAGGACTGCACCGAGGAACAGCTCGCCGCACTCGTCGAGGCGCTCCACTTGGACACCGGCCGGGTGTTCGAGCAGCCGGGCGGCGCGAGCCTGGCCATAGAGCTGCACGAGTCCCTCGACCCGCTCGCCCCGCACCTCGCCCCGGCCGGCCGTGAGGCGATCCTCCTGCAGGCCGCCCGGATCGCCCTCGCCGACGGCCCCTACACCCCGGCCGAGCAGGACGCCCTGCTCACCGTGGGCGCCGCCCTCACCATCGGCGCCGACGACGTGACCCGGCTGCTGGCGGCGGCGCGGACGCCGTCCTGAGTCACGGAATCAGTCATATTCGCGGGGAACGCACTTTCGGTATTCCCTGCCGCTTCGCGGGCTGAAGATTCGGGTATACCGAGATGCGAAGCCACCGGTCTGGCGGAAGGGGGAGGGGAACGTTTGCGTCCGCTCAGATCCTGGCAAGATCGAATTCCGGGGTCGTTGCGTCATTCGATCAACTCTGCTGATCTCGGGGCGTCTGAGACCATGAAAAGGGCGTAACTTCGGCCATGCAGCCCTGCTAGCCTCGGTCCCTCGATCACGCAGTGGGAGGTGCATCATGACATGGGCCGAAGCGGTGGGAACTCTTCCTTGTTTCCTGCATTACGACGAGTTGGCCGAACTGGGAATGGGTGAGCAGGAGAACGATCTGTCCCAGCTCCTGGATTTTCTCGGCCGAATGGATGAACTGAAACACGTGCAGCGGCAGAATCCGGTGTCCAACGGATCACGTCGCGAGAACACGGCCGAGCATTCCTGGCACGTCGCACTCGCCTGCCTGCTTTTCACCCGCTACGCGGCCGAACCGATCGATCCGATGCGGTGCGTGGGACTCGCCGTTCTGCACGACGTGGTGGAAGTGGTCGCCGGGGACACCTTCGTCTACGGTCCGGCCGCCGCCGGTCGCCGCCGACGGGAGGAGCGGGCCATCGCCGTCCTTCTCGGCTCACTGCCGATGCAGGAGCGGGAGGCACTGGAGAACGGCTGGCGCGAGTACGAGTTCACCCAGACGGCCGAAGGCAAGTACGTCATGGCACTGGACGTCCTGCTGCCCGTCTTCATGAACCTCATGGCCGGGGAGAAGTCGTCGTGGCGCCGGCACGGTGTCGCGGCCGCCGCCGTGCGGCAGCGGGTGCGGAGCGTCGAGCCCACCATTCCGGCGCTGGCCAAGGTCGCCTACGAAGCCATCGACAAGGGGATCGAGCAGGGCCTGCTCACCGCGAGCTGACGGGGGAGTTGAGGGGGAGATGCTGAGTGCGCTGCTGCCCACCGGCACGGCGATTCTGGGACTGGCGGCGGGACTGCTCGCCCCCATGGTCAGCAGTACGCTCGACGGCCGCAAACGGCGGGCCGACAACCAGCGTGTGCAGTGCGACGAGATACTCACCCTCTTCCAGGGGGGCGACGTGGTGCGCTCCCTGACCGAACCGAGCAGCGTCGTCAGACGCAGCCTGCTGTTGCGCGCGGTCCGCATCCAGGACGACCAGGCCAGACAGGCGTGTCACGACCTCGTCGAATACGCGGTCGGCCAGAACGTCAGGGACGAAGAACTGCTGGACCGCTGGAGCGCGATGATCCACGAAGTCGCCCGGGTGTACCGCTCCATATCGTGAGAAGAATTCCGTGAACACATCAGTGGCCTGAGCAAAGGCCCATCGGGGGATGGTGGTGGCGGATGCCATCGGGGAGAGAAGCCGACCAGGCACTGGCGGCAAGGGGACTGCCCCGCACCGGCGGCGGTGCGAACCGTTCGGAGGCGGGAGTCGGGCACAACGCGGGGGCGGTGAGCATGACCGCGGCCTCGCTGCAGAGTGAGCTGGGCCAGGCGCTGCGCGAAGCCTCCGAAGTCACCGTGTGCGGTGTGGCGTCACGGGAATTCATCACCGCCATACAGGGCGTGGTGTCTTCCCAGGGTGCTCCCTCCGAATTGCCCTGGGACGTGTTCCGCTATGTGACACCGGCACCCGCCCTGATTCTGGCCAACCGCTGGAACGTACGCCTCGGGCCGGTGGTCCAGCAATGGCAGTCCGCCGTCACCGCGCTGCGCAACTCGGTCCAGCAGTGGCAGAAGACGCCGAACGAATCGGGAGCCCGCGACACCGGATTCCACTTGCTCTCGATGGATCTGCTGTATCTGCAGATGTCCCTGCTGGTGAAACAGCGGGAAACGGGCCGCCAACGGGTCTGGGCAGCCGTCGGACCCCCCTCCGCTTCGGGCATCGAGGAATACGAGTCCTACGAGGAGGGAATGCCGGAGTTCGCGCAGATAGCGGCGAACATACGGGAATGGGCCGACGGCGCCAGCGACTTCCTGACCCGGCAGGTCGACTGCACACCGGTCGAACCCAATGTCGCCGAGGTGGGCAACGGCCTTCTGGCGGCGGGCACCCCGCCGACCGACCAGAAGCTGTGGCAGCTCCCCATCCGGTCCCTGGAGCCCTACGGGGCGACGGCGCGGCAGCACCGGACCTGCCTTCCGGTGACGATCTGTGTGGTGCGGTCCAGATCGGCGACCGGTCCGGTCGTGCTGCTGAAGCGGCGCAGCCATATGACGGCGAACGACGACTTCGGCAAGCTGTCGCTGCTGAGCGCCCGCGTCCTGGAGGAGGACGTCGCCGTGGCGCTGGGCGTCGTGCCCTACCTGGACCGGGAGTCGGAGCAGGCGATCGACGCCATGTGGATCGAGGCGAACGCCCCCAGCGCCGGGCTGACCCTGTCCCGGGAGGCGTTCATCCACGCCGGACAACGCGAGCTCTTCTACTCGACCGGCCTCGACATACCCGAGAACCGGTTCCGGCTGCGCGGCTTCCAGGTGATGGAGCGCGAGAACACCGACGAACAGCTGTTCTTCTGCATCTTCGAAGTCGTCCTGTACCGCCGCGACCCCGACGAACTCGGTCTCGCGATCCAGTGGAACCTCGGGGACTCGCGCGTTCTGTCGCAAGTGGGCGAGTCCGCTCTCTACTCCGGCATGTACGACAGCGAGCTGAACAGGCTCCTGCTGCGTGGCCGGGAGTGGCTGAACGCCCATGTCTTCAACGAGCCCGTTCCGGTGGTGTCTGATGGATCATGAAGCAGTGGCTGCCTTCGTCTTCCTGCGTGAAGACCCGCGGCCCCAGGTTCTGGCGGCCATCCGCAGGCCGGAGTGCAACGACCGGCATCCGGGCGTGGTCAGCGTGCCGACCATCCGGATACCGCGTGAACTGGCCCTGCAGCTGGCATGCGTCGACTCGGTGGGCATGGCCGAACTCGCCGGCGGCGCGGGCGACCGGCTGCGGCGCCAGTTCGGGGCGTCCAGGGCGACCACGACGGTCGAGGGCCTCCTGGTGGAGACCGTCATGTCCAAGAAGTTACGCATGGGCGACGCCCTCGAAGCCGGACTCGTCAGAGGGGAGTGCTTCGTGCAGGGCGTGCTCCGCGGCGACGTCGAGGATCCGACGGGACGTGACGGCAGGGTCGAGTCCACCTTCATGGTCGCCGTGGTCGCGCGGGTCCTCTCCGGCATCGACGCCTTCCCGGTCAGCACCGCCAGTTACTCCGCGCTCTCCTGGGTGGACGAGAAAGAGTTCGTGCTGGCCTGGCACACCAGGGACGGGCAGCGACTCTTCCCGGACGCCAGCCCACTGGAAGTGTGCATCCGAGGGCTGTGCGTCCAGGCCGCGGTGCGCGTGCTGGACCGGCAGAACGCCGACGTGGCCCACGGCCTGTCCGCATAGCCCGGCACCGGCGGCGCACGAGAGCATGGGACGGACACTTCCGACGAATCGCCAGGGAATGACATGACCACCCTGAGCCGTGCCCTGCTCGCCATGGCCGCAGCCCTCACCCCGCTCACCGCCACCGCGCCCGCGCACGCCACCGCCGGATGCGCGTCCTCCGTGCCGTACGTCTCGGGACAGGGCGGCTACGACACGTACCGCGTCCCGGCCGCGATCGCCACCGGCACCGGCATCCTCCTGGCCTTCGCCGAAGGACGGCACGACAGCGCGGACGACACCGGTGACATCGATGTCGTGCTCCGCCGGTCCACCGACGGCGGCTGCACCTGGGGCCCGTTGCGGGTGGTCGCCGCCGGGCACGGGGACACCCGGGGCAACCCGGCGCCGGTGGTGGACCCGCGCACCGGTGACATCGTGCTGCTGACCTGCGCCAACAGCGGCGCCGTGAGCGAGGCGGAGATCATGCGCGGCGAGGTCGCCACCGAACGGGGCCGCCGGGTGTACGTGCAGCGCAGCCGGGACGACGGCCGGCACTTCACCCGCCCACGGGACATCACCGCCCAGGTCAAACCGCGGGGCTGGCGCTGGTACGCCACGGGGCCCGGTCACGCGGTGGCGTTGACGCACGGCCGGTACCGGGGCCGGCTGGTCGCACCCGCCGACCACTCGGTGGCCCCGCCCGCCGGTTCCCCCGACACCGGCCGCGAGACCAGGTACTACGGCGCCCACGCCCTCTACAGCGACGACGGGGGGCGCAGCTGGCGGCTCGGCTTCGTCGACGACTCCCACGACGGCTTCACCCACCCCAACGAGTCCACTGCCGCCCAGCTCCCCGACGGCCGCCTGTACTTCAGCGCCCGCGACCAGAACGGCACCAGCCCCGGCAACCGCCTCGACAGCCACTCCAGCGACGGCGGCCGCACCCTCGACCGGCCCTACGGCGTCCAGCCCACCCTCGCCGACGTACCGGTGGTCGAGGGCAGCGTCCTCCAACTGCCCGGCCACCGAGCCCCCTTGCTGTTCTCGGCGCCGTCCGTGCCCACCACCCGCCGCGCCATGGCGATCTGGCGCAGCACGGACGGCGGGGCGACCTTCACCAAGGCGCTGACGCTGTCCGAGCGGCGGGCCGCCTACTCCGACCTGGTGCAGGCCGACCGCGAAACCGTGGGCATCCTGTACGAGACCGGTACGACGGGGCCGTACGACACGATCGAGTTCCGCCGGCTGGACCTCTCCCGGATCGGGCCCTCCTAGAGCAGACCCGCCGCCGCCAGGAACTTCCCCACCCGCTCGACCTCCTCCGCCGACAAGGGGATCTGCGGCTCGGCGGTCAGCGGGCAGTCGATCACGCCCCGCAGGTGCAGCGCCGCCTTGAAGGCTCCGATGGCCGAGGAGTTCCGGCCCATCCGTGCCGGGTCCCCGACGCCCACCATCCGGAACAGGGCGCACAGCCGCTCCTGTTCGGCACGGGCGGCGTCCCGGTCGCCCGCCCGGAACAGCCGGTCGAGACGGACGTAGCCGTGCGGGTCGACGTTGGCGAGGCCGGGCACGGCACCGTCGGCGCCCAGGGCCAGGGCGGCGTCGACGACGACCTCGGAACCGGTGAGCACACTGAAGCCGCCGAGGTCCGGGCGGCCCCGGACACCGGTGACGACCTCCCGGAAACCGCCCAGGTCCCCGCTGGAGTCCTTCAGGCCGGCCAGCACCCCGTCGGCGGCCAGCTCCAGGACGAGTCCGGCGGCCAGCTTGGTGTGCACGGACACCGGGATGTCGTAGGCGAGCACCGGGACCGGGCAGACGGCGGCGACCCGGCGGTAGTGGCGGGCGATCTCCGCCGGGTGGGTGCGGGTGTAGAAGGGGGCGGTGACGACGACCGCCCCGGCGCCCGCCGCGGTGACCTCCCGGACGTTGTCCAGCACCCGGGGCGTGGTCATGTCGATCGCCCCGGCCAGCACCGGCAGCTGACCGCCGACATGGCCCACGACCGCCTCCACCACCAGCCGGCGCTGCAGATCCGTGAGATACGCGGCCTCGGAGGTCGAGCCCAGCAGGAACAGGCCGTGCACCCCGCCCGTCACCAGGTGATCCACCAGCCTGAGGAGCGAGGGGACGTCCACCTCGCCGTCCGGTGTCAGGGGGGTGCAGACGGGCGGTACGACACCGGACAGCGGGGCGGGCAAGGTCATGAAGGCTCCCTGGGACAGCTCTGTGGCACCTCTGGAGTACGAGGCCGCGGGCCGGGCGGCCCCTCCCCACAGGATGGCGGCAGCGGCGGCGGTGCCCGGGCTCCGACGCGGCAGAAACCCCGGCGGGACGTCAGGGGTAGCGGCCACGGACTCCCCGTGGAGGCGGTCGCCCGCAAGGTGGGCTACGCCTCCGCCAGCTCCTTCACGGCAGCCTTCCGGTGGGTGATGGGGACCACGCCGCGGACCTACTTCCCGGGGCCCGGCACCGCACCGCCGCCGTAGGCGAGAATGGACCCCATGAGTCTGTTCCGCGACGACGGCATCGTGCTGCGCACCCAGAAGCTCGGTGAGGCGGACCGGATCATGCTGCGATCTCCCGGGGGGCAACCCCCGGACCCCCGGCCGGTGCCCTGTGGGGGTGGTGGGTCGTGAGTCTGTTCCGCGACGACGGCATCGTGCTGCGCACCCAGAAGCTCGGTGAGGCGGACCGGATCATCACGCTGCTCACCCGAGGGCACGGGCGGGTGCGGGCGGTGGCCCGGGGTGTGCGGCGGACGAAGTCGAAGTTCGGGGCCCGGCTCGAGCCCTTCTCGCACGTGGACGTGCAGTTCTTCGCGCGCGGGAGCGAGCTGGTCGGGCGCGGGCTGCCGCTGTGCACGCAGAGCGAGACCATCGCGCCCTACGGCGGCGGCATCGTCACGGACTACGCCCGCTACACCGCGGGGACCGCCATGCTGGAGACCGCCGAGCGGTTCACCGACCACGAGGGCGAGCCGGCGGTGCAGCAGTACCTGCTCCTCGTCGGGGGGCTGCGCACCCTCGCCCGCGGCGAGCACGCACCCCACCTCGTCCTCGACGCCTTCCTGCTGCGCTCCCTCGCCGTCAACGGATACGCCCCCAGCTTCAGCGACTGCGCGAAGTGCGGTCTGCCCGGCCCGAACCGGTTCTTCTCCGTGGCGTCCGGCGGTTCCCTGTGCGTGGACTGCCGGGTGCCCGGCAGTGTCGTACCGTCGCCGGCGACCCTCGGACTGCTCGGCGCGCTGCTTACGGGAGACTGGGAGACCGCGGACGCGTGCGAGCCGCGGTACGTCCGGGAGGGCAGCGGACTGGTGTCCGCCTACCTGCACTGGCATCTGGAGCGCGGGCTGCGCTCGCTCAGATACGTAGAGAAGTAGAACCGGCACAACCCGACCGGCACCATCGAGGGAGACGAGAAGCACATGGTCGTACGCGGGATCCTGGGGCGCCAGCGCCGCGAGTACAGCAAGCCGGAGCCGCACCCGTCCGGCGCCGTCGCGCCCAAGCTCCCCGGGGAGCTCGTCCCGAACCACGTGGCGATCGTCATGGACGGGAACGGCCGCTGGGCCAAGGAGCGCGGGCTGCCGAGGACGGAGGGGCACAAGGTCGGGGCCGAGCGCGTGCTGGACGTCCTCCAGGGCGCGATCGAGGTCGGCGTCGGCAGCATCTCGCTGTACGCCTTCTCCACCGAGAACTGGAAGCGCTCGCCCGACGAGGTCCGCTTCCTGATGAACTTCAACCGCGACTTCATCCGCAAGACCCGCGACCAGCTCGACGCGCTGGGCATCCGGGTGCGCTGGGTGGGCCGGATGCCCCGGCTGTGGAAGTCGGTCGCCAAGGAACTCCAGGTCGCGCAGGAGCAGACCAAGGGCAACGACCGGCTCACGCTGTACTTCTGCATGAACTACGGCGGCCGGGCCGAACTCGCGGACGCCGCGAAGGCCCTGGCCGAGGACGTACGGGCGGGCCGCCTCGACCCGGACAAGGTCACCGAGAAGACCGTCCAGAAGTACCTCTACTACCCGGACATGCCGGACGTGGACCTCTTCCTGCGGCCCAGCGGTGAGCAGCGCACCTCCAACTACCTGCTCTGGCAGAGCGCCTACGCCGAGATGGTCTTCCAGGACGTCCTGTGGCCGGACTTCGACCGCCGCGACCTGTGGCGCGCCTGCCTCGAGTTCGCCTCCCGCGACCGACGCTTCGGCGGGGCCGTGCCCAACGAGCAACTCCTCGCCATGGAACGGGACATGCGGGGGCGCCCGGCCACCTCGTAGCACCGGGGGCCCAGGGGCCGTCGACGACGGCCCCCTCCGGCGCCCCGGAACAGCCCGTGCGCGTGTGCGATTTAAGATCGTGGGCGACTGCTCGATCGCAACGGGGGCTGGTTCCGCTGTTCACTTTTGTGATTTCCGCACACGACGAAGAAACCACGGTGGCCACCATGGTCGCCCAGGCCCTGGCGGCCGCACAGCCCGGCGACCGGGTGCTGGTCGTGGACAGCGGGTCGACCGACGACACGGCCCGGCGGGCACGCGAGGCCGGTGCGGAGGTGCTCAGCGGTCCGCTCGGCAAGGGCGCGGCCATGCAACTGGCCGTGTCCACGGTCGACACCGAGTGGACCTGCTTCCTCGACTCCGACGTCGCCACGTCGGAACACAACATCGCCGTGCTGCTGCGCGAGACCGCGGCCGGCGGCACGGCCGACCAGGTGGTCGGCGACTTCGAGTACGACCACCCGGGCACCATCCTGGCGTCCACCTTCACCATCTACGAGCCGCTGACGTCCCGGTTCTTCCCGGAGGTCGGCCACCACGGGGCGCACGCCCTCAGTGGCTTCCGTGCCGTGCGCACCTCTTACCTACGGGGTGTCGAACTGCCGCCGGACTTCGGTGTGGAGACCTTCCTCAACATCTCCGTCGCCCTGGCCGGCGGGCGGGTGAACGTGTGTCATCTCGGTGTCATCGGCAGCCGCTACCGCTTCCACGGGGGCTCCATGGCGACCGAGATAGGCACCAGGATCCTGGACCTGGCCGAGGCGCACGGACGGCTGGACCCGGCCGACCGGCCGGAGTGGGACCAGTGGCTGAGGGAGGGAGTGGCCGCCATCGCGCCGAACACGGCGGACCAGGGTCGCTCCGCCGTCCTGGCCCGGCTGTTCAGCACCGTGCGCAGGCCCATGCCCAGCAGGCTCTGAGGAAGTCGCCGTTCGCGGCCGCGACGGCCGGGAGCCGGAGTGCCGCGGGGGTGGCTCCGGCCGCTGGGATCACTTCGCGGCGCACTCCGCGCAGGTGCCGAAGATCTCCACCGTGTGGTCCACGTCGACGTAGCCGTGTTCCGCCGCGATGGCGTCCGCCCACTTCTCCACGGCGGGGCCCTCGACCTCGACGGCCTTGCCGCAGACGCGGCAGACGAGGTGGTGGTGGTGTTCGCCGGTGGAGCAGCGGCGGTAGACGGACTCGCCGTCGGAGGTCCGCAGGACGTCGACCTCGCCGGCGTCGGCGAGGGACTGCAGGGTGCGGTAGACCGTGGTCAGGCCGACCGAGTCGCCCTTGTGCTTGAGCATGTCGTGGAGCTCCTGCGCGCTGCGGAACTCGTCGACCTCGTCGAGGGCTGCCGCCACGGCGGCGCGCTGCCGGGTGGCGCGGCCCTTCACGGGCGGTCCAGCGGTCGTCACCGGTTCCTCCTCTTTCGGCACGCTGATCCGGCCATTGTGCCAGCCGGGGCTGTGCGCGGTCAGACGCCGATCTCGTCGGTGGCCTCCCGGGTGGCCGGAATCGGGGGTTCCGTGGGGTGGGCGGCGGGTTGACCGGCGGCGGCGGCCCGGGCGCGGCGCCGGGCCAGTGGGGTGGCCAGTGCGGTCAGTGCGACGAACGCGGCGATGGTCAGCAGGACGATCGTCGCGCCGGGTGGCACGTCGTGGTAGT
Source organism: Streptomyces sp. NPDC001348 (assembly GCF_053597535.1). Lineage (NCBI taxonomy): Bacteria > Bacillati > Actinomycetota > Actinomycetes > Kitasatosporales > Streptomycetaceae > Streptomyces > Streptomyces sp. NPDC001348. The sequence continues at coordinate 297,439 of NZ_JBSFIK010000001.1, forward strand.
ACGAGGTGACCGTCCCGCCGATGGTGACGGTCACGCCGATGGCGACGGCGATCGCGAAGGTGGCCGCGAAGCTCCGGGTGAGCTGTTGGGCGGCGGCGACCGGGACGACCATCAGCGCGGAGACCAGGATCAGCCCGACCACCCGCATGGCCACGGTGACGGTGACCGCCGCGGTGACGGCGGTGAGCAGGTTCAGGGCGCGGACGGGAAGTCCCGTGACCCGGGCGAACTCCTCGTCCTGGCTGACCGCGAACAGTTGGCGGCGCAGTGCGAGGGTCACCAGGACCACGAATCCGGCGAGCAGTGAGATGGCGGTCACGTCCGACGGGGAGACCGTCGACAGGGAGCCGAAGAGGTAGGAGTTCAGGTTGGCGTTGGAGCCGGTCGGGGCGAGGTTGACGAACATCACGCCGCCGGCCATGCCGCCGTAGAAGAGCATGGCGAGCGCGATGTCGCCGCGGGTCTTGCCGTACCAGCGGATCAGCTCCATCAGTACCGAGCCGAGTACGGAGACGGCGGTGGCCATCCACACCGGTGAGGTGTTCAGCAGGAAGCCGAGGCCGACGCCGGTCATCGCGACGTGCCCGATGCCGTCGCCCATGAGGGGCTGGCGGCGCTGTACGAGGTAGATGCCGATGGCGGGGGCGGTGACGCCGACGAGGACGGCGGCGATCAGGGCCCGCTGCATGAAGGCGTAGTCGAGGAGTTCCATCAGCTCAGCAGTCCCGTACGAATCGATTCGGTGTCCGCGGGTGCGTGCGGGTGGACGTGGTCGTGGCCGGGAAGGGCGTGCCCGCCGAGGGCGCGCGGGGGCGGGCCGTCGTGCGTGACGCAGCCGTCGCGCAGGACGACCGCCCGGTCGATCAGGGGCTCGAGGGGGCCCAGTTCGTGCAGGACGAGCAGGACGGTCGTACCGGCCTGGATCTGCTGCCGCAGAGTTTGGGCGAGCACCTCCTGGCTGGCCAGGTCGACGCCGGCCATCGGCTCGTCCATGATCAGCAGCTCGGGTTCGGCGACCAGGGCGCGGGCGATCAGCACCCGCTGCTGCTGGCCGCCGGAGAGGGCGGTGGCGCAGTCCCCGGCCCGGTCCGTCATGCCGACCGCTGCCAGGGCCCGGCGTACGGCCTCGCGGTCGGCCCTGCGGAAGGGGCCGAAGCGGGTGCGGGAGAGCCGGCCCGAGGAGACGATCTCGGTGACGGTCGCCGGGACGCCGCCCGCCGCCGTGGTGCGCTGCGGTACGTAGCCCACGCGCGCCCAGTCCCTGAAGGCCGGGCGCGGGGTGCCGAACAGCTCGATCCGGCCGGCGGTGACCGGTACCTGGCCGGTGATCGTGCGGATGGCGGTCGACTTGCCGGAGCCGTTGGCACCGAGCAGCGCGACGGCCTCACCGCGGTGCGCGGTCAGGTCGATGCCGCGCAGCACGGGGCGTGAGCCCAGCTCGGCGTGTACGCCGCGCAGGCGTATGACGGGTTCGCCCATGACGTCGTCCTCCTCGTCCTGTGTCGTCCTGCGTGGGTGTCGGTGGGGCTGTCACTTGGTTCCCAGGGCCTTCTGCAGGGCCTTGAGGTTGGCTTCCTGGACGGAGAAGTAGTCGGTGCCGCGGGACTTGTCGGTGATGCCCTCGAGCGGGTCGAGGACGTCCGTCCTCAGTCCGGCGTCGGCGGCGACGGTCTTCGCGGTGCTGTCGCTGACCAGCGTTTCGTAGAACACGGTGGTGACGCCGTCGGCCTTGGCCATCGCCTCGAGCTGCCGGACCCGGGCGGCGCTGGGTTCGGAGTCGGGGTCGAGGCCGTTGATGGCCTCCTCGGTGAGGCCGTAGCGCTCGGCGAGGTAGCCGAAGGCGGCGTGGGTGGTGATGAAGACCTTGGTCCTGGTGTTCGCCAGGCCCTTCTTGAACCGTTCGTCGAGGGCGTCGAGCTTTCCCACCAGGGCCGCGGTGTTCTTCCTGTAGTCGGCCGCGTGGCCGGGGTCGGCCTTCTCGAGGGCCTTGCCGACTCCCTGGGCGACCTGGGCGTAGCGGACGGGGTCGAGCCAGATGTGCGGGTCGAGGCCGGCGAGTTCCGCGTTCTCGGTGGTGTCGTGCTCGGCCGCGTGGCCGCCGACCTCGTTGCCGTGCTTCTCCAGCGTGGTGAAGGAGGTGGCGTCGATCTTGGTCTTCACCTCGGACTGGGCGACCGCCTTGTCGACGGCGGGCTGGAGGTTCTTCAGGTAGAGCACCGCGTCGGCCTGCTGGAGCCGTACGGTCTGCCGGGCGCTGATCTCCAGGTCGTGCGGCTCCTGGCCGGGCCGGGTGAGGCCGGTGACGTGGACGTGGCTCCCGCCGATCCGCTCGGCGAGGAAGGTCATCGGGTAGAACGACGCGACGACGTCGAACTTGTCCGTGTCACCCGCGGCGCTCGCGCCGGAGCAGGCGGAGAGGAAGGGGAGGGCGGAGAGGGCGAGTGCGGTGGCCGCGGGCACCACCGGGTTGCGTATGAGGCGCCGTCTTACGTTCATGACAGTCATTTTCAACTACGATGGAAATCATTGTCAACAACTGTTCGAGGGGCCACCGATTTGGTTGAGGGGGAGCACCCGCCGGTACCCTGAAGCATTCGCTGGAAGCAACTCGCTTCGTCGCCCGTCGTCGTAATGAAGAGAGCACCGTGGCCGCCGACAAGATCGACACCATCGTCAGCCTGAGCAAGCGCCGTGGCTTCGTATTCCCCTGCAGTGAGATCTACGGCGGACAGCGTGCCGCCTGGGACTACGGGCCGCTGGGTGTCGAGCTCAAGGAGAACATCAAGCGCCAGTGGTGGCGCTACATGGTGACGTCGCGCGAGGACGTGGTCGGTATCGACTCGTCCGTCATCCTGGCCCCCGAGGTCTGGGTCGCCTCCGGTCACGTCGCCACCTTCACGGACCCGCTGACCGAGTGCACCTCGTGTCACAAGCGGTTCCGTGCCGACCACCTTGAAGAGTGGTACGAGGAGAAGAAGGGCCACGCCCCGGCGAACGGCCTGGCCGACGTCAACTGCCCGAACTGCGGCAACAAGGGCCAGTTCACCGAGCCCAAGCAGTTCTCCGGCCTTCTCTCCACCCACCTCGGCCCGACGCAGGACTCCGGCTCCGTCGCCTACCTGCGCCCCGAGACCGCCCAGGGCATCTTCACCAACTTCGCCCAGGTGCAGGTCGCCTCGCGCAAGAAGCCGCCGTTCGGCATCGCGCAGATGGGCAAGTCCTTCCGCAACGAGATCACGCCCGGCAACTTCATCTTCCGCACCCGCGAGTTCGAGCAGATGGAGATGGAGTTCTTCGTCAAGCCGGGCGAGGACGAGAAGTGGCAGGAGTACTGGATGGAGCAGCGCTGGAACTGGTACACCGGCCTGGGCCTGCGCGAGGAGAACATGCGGTGGTACGAGCACCCGAAGGAGAAGCTCTCCCACTACTCCAAGCGCACCGCTGACATCGAGTACCGCTTCCAGTTCGGCGGCAGCGAGTGGGGCGAGCTCGAGGGCGTCGCCAACCGCACCGACTACGACCTCGGCGCTCACGCCAAGGCCTCCGGCCAGGACCTCTCCTACTTCGACCAGGAGGCCCAGGAGCGCTGGACGCCGTACGTCATCGAGCCCGCGGCCGGTGTCGGCCGCACCATGCTGGCCTTCCTCCTCGACGCCTACGTCGAGGACGAGGCGCCCAACGCCAAGGGCAAGATGGAGAAGCGCACGGTCCTGCGTCTGGACCACCGCCTGGCCCCGGTGAAGGTCGCGGTGCTGCCGCTGTCCCGCAACGCGGAGCTGTCGCCCAAGGCGAAGGGGCTCGCCCAGGCGCTGCGCCAGCACTGGAACATCGAGTTCGACGACGCGGGCGCCATCGGCCGGCGCTACCGCCGCCAGGACGAGATCGGCACCCCGTACTGCGTCACCGTGGACTTCGACACCCTCGAGGACAACGCGGTGACCGTCCGTGAGCGCGACTCGATGAAGCAGGAGCGTGTCTCGCTGGACCAGATCGAGGGCTACCTCGCGAGCCGCCTGATCGGCTGCTGACCTCCGCGACCCTCCTCCGGTGCCGGGTCCCCGTGCGGGGCCCGGCACCGGTGCGTCGCCGGGGAGCCGGCCGACACGGGCGCCGCACTCACCGGATCGCCAGGTTCTCGAGGTAGCCCCGCACGTTGCGGCGGGTCTCGGTCACACTGTCACCGCCGAACTTCTCCGCCACCGCGTCCGCCAGCACCAGGGCGGCCATCGCCTCGGCCACGATCCCCGCCGCCGGGACCGCGCACACGTCCGAACGCTGGTGATGCGCCTGCGCCGCCTCGCCGGTCGAGACGTCCACGGTCCGCAGAGCGCGCGGCACCGTCGCGATCGGCTTCATCGCCGCCCGTACCCGCAGCAGCTCACCCGTGGACAGGCCGCCCTCCGTGCCGCCCGAACGGCCCGTGGCCCGCCGGACGCCCCCATCGGTGGCGACGATCTCGTCGTGTGCCCTCGAACCCGGCACCCGGGCCAGCCCGAACCCGTCGCCGACCTCGACGCCCTTGATCGCCTGGATGCCCATCAGCGCCGCGGCCAGCCGGGCGTCCAGCCGCCGGTCCCAGTGCACGTGCGAGCCCAGTCCCACCGGAACCCCGTACGCCAGCACCTCCACCACACCACCCAGGGTGTCGCCGTCCCGGTGCGCCTGGTCGATCGCCGCGACCATCGCCTTCGACGCGTCCGCGGCCAGGCAGCGCACCGGGTCCGCGTCCAGCCGCTCCGCGTCCGCCGGCACCGGAAACACCCCGTACGGTGCCTTCGCCGACGCCAGCTCCACCACGTGGCTGACGATCTCGATGCCGGCCGTCTCCTTCAGGTACGACCGGGCCACCGCGCCCAGCGCCACCCGGGCCGCGGTCTCCCGGGCCGAGGCGCGCTCCAGGATCGGCCGGGCCTCGTCGAAGCCGTACTTCTGCATGCCGGCGAGATCGGCGTGGCCGGGCCGGGGCCGGGTCAGCGGCGCATTGCGGGCCAGACCGGCCGGCACCTCGGGGTCGACGGGGTCGGCCGCCATGACCTGCTCCCACTTGGGCCACTCGGTGTTGCCCACCATGATCGCGACCGGGGAGCCGAGGGTCAGGCCGTGCCGGACACCGCCCAGGAAGGTGACCTCGTCCCGCTCGAACTTCATGCGCGCGCCACGCCCGTAGCCGAGGCGCCGCCGTGCGAGGTGGTCCGCCACCAGCTCCGTGGTGACCGGCACGCCGGCCGGAAGGCCCTCCAGCGTCGCGACGAGTGCGGGACCGTGGGACTCCCCGGCGGTCAGCCAGCGCAACCTGCTCAAGGCTCCTCCTCGATGCATCGCGGATGCCGGACGGTCCCGTACGGCGGACCGGGCGCCGACAGGTTCGCCGCGGAGCGGAGCGGGCGGCAACGACCCGCGCGCCACTGTGTCACTTCGGGCGTCCGCAAGGGGGCGGCCGCCGAGGTGACGGCGTCCCCGTGACCTGACACAGAGGTCCCCGGGACCGTGGCCGCCCGCCCGCGCCCCGCCTAGCGTCCACAGACCCCGGTTACCTCTCGGAAGGAGCCGACCGTGCGGCCCCACACCCCTGGCGTCCACGCCCAGCACGACGTCGCCGAACCCGCGCCGAGCGGAGGGAGCGAACTGCTCGCCCACGTTCCGCGCGCCAACCCCGAGGTGATGGAGAGCATCGCCGTCGCCCTGCTCTCCCTGACCGCGCCCGGTGTGTGCCTGCAGGAGGAAGCCGCCGGAGGCGGTCCTTCCGCGGAGCGGCCGCCGACGGAGAGGTGACACAGTCGGACTGCTTGAATCGGCCAAATCCCCCCTTCCAGGTCTTTCATGGGCGGCATCCGGCCACGCACGACCAGGCGCGGCCAGGTGTGCATCCAGGGGGAAAACCATGACAACACGTCGTTCGTTCCTCGTGTCCGGCCTGCTGTCCGGGGCCGTAGTCAGCGGCGGCCTCGGGCTCGCGGGGCTCGTGGCGCCCGCGCTGTGGCCGGCCGCCGCGGACGCGGCCGAGCGGAACCGGACCACCACCGCCGTCGCCGACCTCGACCCGGGCAGCATCCCGAAGTTCGCGACCGCCATGCCGCTGCCGCGCGTCCTCGCGCCGTACAAGGTCTCCGGGACGGCCAGTTACTACCGCATGACCATGAAGGAGGCCGCCGCGGCGATCCTGCCGGGGCTGCCGGCCACCACGGTCCGCACCTACGGAGGGCAGTTCCCGGGGCCGGTCATCAAGGCGCGGTCCGGCCGGCGGACCGTGATCGAGCAGACCAACGCCCTGGGGCTGCCGGTCTCGGTGCACCTGCACGGGGCGCACGTCCCGCAGTCCGACGACGGCGGCCCGATGGACCTGATCCAGCCGGGCGCCTCGAGGACGTACACCTACCCGAACCAGCAGCCGCACGCCAACCTGTGGTTCCACGACCACGCCCACCACCAGGAGTCCGAGCACGTCTACCGCGGACTGTCCGGCTGCTATCTGCTCACCGACGAGACCGAGGAGCGGCTCCCGTTGCCCGCGGGCGAGTTCGACGTGCCGATCGCCCTGCGGGAGGCGCGCTTCGACACCGCGGGCCAGTTGGTGTACGCCATGGACGACTGGCCGAACCGCAACGTCATCCTCGCCAACGGCAGGCCGTGGCCGTACTTCGAGGTCGCGGCACGCAGATACCGGCTGCGGCTGTTCAACCACAGCAACGGACGCTTCTTCGACCTGAAGCTGTCCGACGGCTCCGAGTTCACCGTGATCGGCGGCGACGGGGGACTGCTCGCCCAGCCCGCCGGGGCGACCGTGGTGCGGCTGTCGCCGGGCGAGCGGGCCGACATCGTCGTCGACTTCTCGCGGTACCCGGTCGGCGCCAAGGTGGTCCTGGAGAACGCGCTCGGTCCCGGGCCGGTGGAGCACGTCGGGCAGGTCATGCGCTTCGACATCACCCGGACGGCGCCGGACGACAGCTTCGTGCCCGCCACCCTGCGCACCCTGCCGGAGCCGCGCACCGCGACCGTGAACCGCCGTTTCGAGCTGAGCATGGACGAGGACGGCCGCCCGGACCCGCGGGGCTGCATCAACGGCAGGACGTACGACCCCGACCGCATCGACACCGAGGTCGCATACGGCACCACCGAGATCTGGACGGTCACCAACACCAACAAGCTCGCCCCGCACAACTTCCACACGCATCTGGTGATGTTCCGCGTGCTGGAACGCAACGGCACACCCGTCACCGGCGGTCTCGAGTCGGGGCTGAAGGACACCGTCAGCATTCTGGCCGGGGAGACGGTGAAACTCCAGGCGACCTTCACCGGATATCGCGGCACATACGTCTACCACTGCCATCTCTTCGACCATTCCGCGATGGGAATGATGGGCACCTTCCGGGTGGCCTGACACCTGACGAAGTCGCCGCGCATCTGACGAAGTCCGCCGGCCCCGATTGTCGGCCGCCGGCGTCCTGCGGAAAGGTCGTCGGCGGTCACCGGACCACGGACACGCTCAAGGGAAAGGGACGCTCGACATGACGAACGTCGCCGTCATCTACTACTCCTCCACCGGCCATGTGCACACCCTCGCCACGACCGCCGCGGAGGCCGCGCTGAAGGCCGATGCCGAGGTCCGGCTGCGCAAGGTGGCCGAGCTGGCGCCGCAGGCCGCCATCGACTCCAACCCGGCGTGGGCGGCCCACCACGCGGAGACCAAGGACAACCCGGTCGCCGCCGTGGACGACCTGGAGTGGGCCGACGTCATCATGTTCGGCACGCCGACCCGCTTCGGTCTGCCGACCGCGCAGCTCAAGCAGTTCATCGACACCGCGGGCGGGCTGTGGGCGCAGGGCAAGCTGGTGAACAAGGTGGTCACCTCGTTCACGTCCACCTCGCAGACGCACGGCGGTCAGGAGAGCACGCTGCTGGCGCTGAACAACACCTTCTACCACTGGGGCGCGATCATCGTCCCGCCCGGCTACACGGACCCGATCCAGTTCCACGCGAAGACCGGCAACCCGTACGGCACCGGCCATGTGTCGTACGACAACGCGACCGCCGACGAGGCCACCCTCGCCGCGATCGAGCACCAGACCCGCCGTGCCGTCGAGATCGCCGGCGCCCTCAGGCGCGGCTTCGCGGCGGCGTGAGGACGCCGTGCGTACCCGCGCACCACGGCGACGCGCCGTCCTGCTCGGTCTGCTGGCGGCCGCATCCGTCACCGGAGCTCCGGTGACGGCCACGGCCGCGCCGGTGCGCGGCAGGACGGGGACCGGCGTCGCGGAGGACGGCCGGGTCGTCTGGGACGACTTCCGCGACGGCTTCTCGTACACCGGAGACGACGCCAGGTGGAGCCTCACCCCGACCGGGGACGGCCTGCCGTACGGCGACGGCAGGGCCACCACCTCGGCGGACGGCCTGCGGATCGTGCCCACCGGGGTCAACCCGCGCACCGGTGAGCCCGCGTTCGCCTACAGCACCGGCAAGGAGAGCGACGGCGGTGCCGGGGCGGCCGACCACCTGAAGTTCTTCGCGCTGGCCCACCACACCTCCTCGGCCGGCTTCCTCGGCTTCGACGCCGAACCGGGCAAGGTGCTCACCATCGACGTGACCCTCTCCGCCCGGACCTTCGGCACCGGACAGCACCCGTTCGGCGACGCCGTCGCCGATCCGCGCACCGACCTCAGGCTGGCCGCCGGCGCGATGAACACCGTCGACCCGGAGACGATGATGGTCTTCGACTTCTTCGTCACCAACGGCTGGGTGTACGCCTTCTACGAGCGGCTGCCCACCCCGGGCGCCGACTACGCGGCCTTCTCCTACGCCCTGCCGGTCGCCCGCCGGGCCACCCCGGACCAGGTGCACCGCCTCGCGGTGTCCTACGACCGGTCCGCGGGCACGGTGGTGTGGACGGTGAACGGCCGGGAGGTCCTCGCCGTGGACCGGATCGGCCATCTGCCGAAGGACCGTGAGCACCTGCTCCTGGACCTGGGCGGCCGCGAGGAGCTGGTCCGGCCGCGGCAGCTCGCCGGCGGCTTCGGGATGTTCACGCTCCTCGACGCCGAGATGCCCGGCCGGGAGGGCGGTCTGGTCCGCCTCACCGACCAGACGCACTACTACGACCCCGACAGCGGCACACCGGTCGAACAGCGCTTCGTCGACCCGGCGAGCCTTCCGCACAACCGTCTCTGGGGCCAGGGCGCCCGCCTCGACGTGCGCGAGGTCGGCGTCACCTCGGTGACCCGTTAGGACCCAGCAGGCACCCACAGCAGCGGCCTCCGGCCGGACGTTCGCCCCCCGCCGTCCGGTCCGGAGCCGCTTCCCGCGTTTTCCGGGCGTTTCCCGCCCTTCGTGGGGCAGCCGGGCAATTGACGAAGTGAATCCCTTTCCATTGCTCCCCGGCAGGGCAGGCCGAGACAGTGGCTGAGTCCCTGGAACCGGATTCGAACGGGAAAAGGAAAGGGAATTGCACATGCCGAAGAAAGGGCCGAAGAAAGGGCCGAGGAAAGGGCCGAAGACAGCAATCGCCGGCGGCGGGATAGGCGGCCTGGCGACCGCGCTCAGCCTGGCCCGGCGCGGACACGACGTGGTGGTGCTGGAACGCCGTGACCGCTTCACCGAACTCGGCGCGGGCATCCAGCTGGGCCCGAACGCCTTCCACGCGCTGGACGTGCTCGGAATCGGCGACGCGGTGCGCGGACGCGCGGTGCACATCGACGAGCTGCGCTTCATGGACGGCACGACCGGCGAGAAGGTCGTCTCGATGCCGCTCACCGGCGCCTACCGCGCCCGCTTCGGCAACCCGTACGCCGTGGTCCACCGCATCGACCTGTACGAGCCGCTGCTGGCGGCCTGCCGCGCCGAACCGTCGGTGGAGCTGCGCACGGACTGCTCGGTGGCGGCCTACGCACAGGACGCCGACGGGGTGACCGCCCGGCTCACCAGCGGTGAACGGGTCCACGCCGACGCGTTGATCGGCGCCGACGGCATCAACTCCGCCGTCCGTGAACAGGTCGTCGGTGACGGCCGTCCGCAGGTGTCCGGGCACACCATCTACCGCTCGGTGATCCCCATGGAGCAGGTCCCCGAGGAGCTGCGGTGGAACACCGTGACGCTGTGGGCCGGCCCGAAGTGGCACTTCGTGCACTACCCGATCGGCGGCGGGGAGTTCTTCAACCTGGCCGCCACCCGCGACGACGGTGCCACCGAGGCGGTGGTGGGCGTACCCGTCGAACGCGAGCGGGTCCTCGCCGAGTTCCCGTCCCTCGGCACCACCGCCCGGCGGCTGCTGGAGCTCGGCCGGGACTGGAGGTCGTGGGTGCTGTGCGACCGCGACCCGGTGGACCGCTGGACCGACGGCAGGGTCGTCCTGGTCGGTGACGCCGCGCACCCCATGCTCCAGTACGCCGCCCAGGGCGCCTGCCAGGCCCTCGAGGACGCCGTGGTGCTCGGTGAGCTGGCCGGCACCGAACCGGCCGACTTCGCCCAGCGCTTCGAGAAGTTCAACGCCGAGCGCCGTGAACGCACCGCCGCCGCCCAGCTGCTCGCCCGCGAGATGGGCCGGCAGCTCTACCACCCGGCCGGCCGGGCCGCGAAGACCCGTAACGCGATGCTGCGCGCGCTGTCGGAGGAGGACCTGTACGAGAAGGTCCGGTGGCTGCACGGCGGCCGGGCCGGCACGGGACACGCCCCCGGCCCGGTCCCCGTCGTCGGCGCCACCGTCTGACCGCCCGGTCCGCCCGATCCACCGCACGTCCCACGAGAGGGGAGCCGCGCAACGATGCGCCACGACAACCTGTACATCGCGGGTGTGGGGGCCTGGTACCCCAAGCCCGTGCCCGTCGAGGAGGCCATCGACGCCGGCTGGTACGACGCCGACACCCAGCGGCGCACCGGCCAGCTCGGCGTCAGTGTCGCCGGCGACGACGACACCCAGCCGGAGATGGCCGTGCGCGCCGGGAAACTGGCGGTGCTCCAGTCGGGCCTCGACACCGGCGCGTTCGGGCTGCTGCTGCACGCGACCGGCGCGTTCTGCGGTCTGGACGGCTGGAACGTCGCCTCCTATCTCCAGCAGCACGTCCTCGCCGGCCACGGTCTGTCCTTCGAGGTGAAGCAGCAGTCCAACGGAGCGATGGCCGCCATCGAGCTCGCCGCGGCCTTCCTCGTCGCGGGCACCGACCGCACGGCCGCCCTGATCACCGCCTCCGACCGCTTCACCATGCCGGTGTGGAACCGCTGGCGCACCTACCCGGGCCTGGTGTTCGGCGACGGTGCGAGCGCGGCGGTGCTCTCCCGCACCGGTGGCTTCGCCCGGGTCCTGTCCGTGGTCACCGAGAGCCGTCCCGAGCTGGAGCGCGCCCAGCGCGCCGGGCTGCCGTTCATGGCGTACGCCGACACCAGCGACCCGGAGGCCTACCCGGTCAACCTGATCAAGCGGATGCAGACCTTCGCCGACGAGGAGCACGGCGGGCGGATCGGCGAGGTCTTCAAGGTGATGAACCAGGCCCTGATCCGCTCGGTGGAGGGTGCCGCGCAGGAGGCCGGGATCAGGGCCGCCGACGCCGACCACCTGGTCTTCCCGAACTTCGGCCGGACCATGCTGCGCCAGGAGGTACTCATGCCGCTCGGGCTGGACGCCGGGAGGACGGTGTCCGAGTGGGCCCGGGAGACCGGGCACGTGGGGGCCACCGACCAGTTCGGCGGCCTGGAGTACCTGGTGCGCTCGGGCCGGCTGGAGCCGGGCCACCGGGTACTGCTGACCGGGATCGGGCTCGGCTTCAACTGGACCACCGCGGTCCTGGAGATCACCGAGCGACCGGTCCCGGTGACGGACTGAGCCCGCGAACGCCGAAGGGCCCGGACGCCGCGAGCGCCCGGGCCCTTCGCGCGGACGGGCGGGTCAGACCGCCATCGTGTCCAGCTCCGTCAGGTCCTGTGCCGTCAGGCGCAGCCCGGCGGCCGCGATGTTCTCCTCCAGGTGCGCCACCGACGACGTGCCCGGGATGCACACCAGGTTGGGGGAGCGGCCCAGCAGCCAGGCCAGGGCCACCTGGTAGGGGGTGACGCCGTGCCGTTCGGCGACCAGGTCGACGGGCCCCGCGTCGAGCGGCACGTTCCGCGGCACCTTCGCGTCCCTGCCGGGCGTCTTCTCGGCGTGCAGCAGGGTGTACGTGCCGAGCGGGAAGAAGGACATGTAGGCGATGCCGGCCTCCGCGCAGGCCCGCAATGTCGCCTCGTCGTCGCGGCGGACGACGTTGTACTCGTTCTGCACGCACACCACGGGTGCGATGGAGCGGGCCTCGGCGAGCTGGGCCGGGGTGACGTTGCTGACGCCCAGGTGCCGGATCAGGCCCTCCTCGCGCAGCTCGGCGAGGGCGCCGAAGGGTTCGGCGAGGGAGCCGTCGGGGCCGATGCCACCGCCCTCGGCGACGATGCGGAGGTTGACCACGTCGAGGCGGTCCCGGCCCAGGTGGCGCAGGTTGGCGTGCACGGCCTCGCGCAGCTCGCGGGGGGACAGCGCGGCCGGCCACTCCTTGTCCGGGGTGCGCCGCGCGCCGACCTTGGTGACGATCACCAGGTCGTCGTCGTAGGGGTGCAGGGCCTCGCGGATGAGCTCGTTCACGACGTGGGGGCCGTAGTAGTCACTGGTGTCGATGTGGTTGACCCCGAGTTCCCGGGCGCGTCGCAGTACGGCGAGGGCGGCCGAGCGGTCCTTCGGCGGGCCGTAGACGCCCGGGCCGGCCAGCTGCATGGCGCCGTATCCCATGCGGTGGACGACGAGGTCACCGCCGAGGGTGACCGATCCGGCGGCGTCGGCGCGCACGAGGGTGTGCGTGGTCATGAAGGAACTCTCCTCACGAGGACGGGAACGTGGGCGGAAACGTGGACTGGAACGTGGGGGAAGAAGCGGGGACGTGACGTCAGGCGGTGCGGCGCGGTGCGCGGCCCAGGCAGATCCACACGAGGGCGGCCGCGACGGCGGTGAGCAGGGTGTCGGCACCCAGGGCGAGGCGGACGCCGGACAGGACGGCGTCGTCGTAGCGGTGCGAGGAGGCCAGGGCGTGGATGCGGCCGCTGGCGACCGCGCTCATCACCGGGGTGCCCATCGCCAGGGCCACCTGCTGGGTCATGGTGGCCAGTCCGGTGGCGAGGCCCTGCTCGTCGTCCGGCAGGTTGGAGGTGCCCGTGACCATGTACGCCACCACGCCCATGACGTGGCCGAACGCACCCGCGGTCAGGACCGCGAGGACCGGCACGATGCCGTGCCCGGCGCCGGTGGACACGAACACGCCGAGCGGGCCGAGGAGCTGGACGACGAGCCCGGCCACGAGGGTGCGACGGCCGCCGTACCGGCCGATGATCCGGGGAGCCAGGGCGCCGCCGAGGAAGGCCGAGACGCCGAGCACCGAGAAGGCGATGCCGGTGGCGAGCGGCGAGTAGCCGAGGACCTCCTGCAGATACAGGGTGACCAGGAAGATCACGGCGGTCTGCAGGGTGATGAGGGCGAAACCGCCCAGGTTGCCCCAGCGGACGGTGGGCGTGCGCAGGATGCGCACGGAGGCGAGCGGGGCGTCGGAGCGCAGCTCGACACGCCAGAACGCGCCCAGCAGGACGGCACCGGCGGCTACGCAGCCGAGCACCAGCGGACTGCCCCAGCCCAGGTCGGGGCTGCGGGAGACGCCGTAGACCAGGGCGAGCAGCCCGAGGCTCACGGTGACCGCGCCGGGCACGTCCATCCGGGAGCGCTCGGCCGCCCGGCTCTCCTTCAGCAGCACCGGGGACAGCACGACGATGGCGAGACCGACCGGCACGTTGACCAGGAACGACCAGCGCCAGCTCAGCAGGCCGGTGAGCAGCCCGCCGGCCACCGCGCCGACGGTGAAGCCGAGCGAGATCATGGTGCCGTTCACACCGAGCGCCCTGGCCCGCAGCGGTCCCTCGGGAAACGACGTGGTCATGAGCGCGAGCGCCGCCGGTGTGGCCATGGCCGTGGCGATGCCCTGGGCGACGCGGGCGGCGATCAGGACGGCCGGGCTCTGCGCGGCGGCTCCCAGCACGGACGACGCCACGAGCAGGGCCACACCGGCGACGAACACCAGGCGCCGCCCGTACAGATCGGCGATCCGCCCGAACAGCAGCGTGAAACCGGCGGAGGTGAGCGCGAACGCGGTGGTGATCCAGTGCAGGTCGCCGACGGCGAAGCCGAGGCCGGAACCGATCACCGGGATCGCGACGTTGAGCAGCGGCAGGTCCGCGGCGAGCAGGAAGGTGGAGCTGAGCAGCAGGATCAGCACGGACCGCTGACGGCTCGTCATACGGGGTGCCGCGGGGGGACGCGCGGGGCCGCCGGTGCCCTGCTCGTGCGCCGCCTCCGGGGAGAGGGGAACGGAACGGGGCCGGCGTGCCGAATCGTCCAGCACGGACATGATGAAACACCCTTTCGTGCGAGTGTGCGTCATGCTCCGTGAGTGCGCGAAGGGACGTCGATCGCGGACGGCTGACTTCGTCAGGTGGGCGAACCGCGTCTGACGAAGTCGGCGGCGCCTGACAAAGTCCTTCCGGCGATCTTCGGACGCGGAGACGGCCGTGCCCAGAATTCGGGTCGAATCACCCGTCCCGCACGCGCCGGAGGAATGTCCCATGACCGCGCAGGCCGAACCGCAGTCCCTGTACTCGTCCGACCCGGCCGTCGTGACCGTCTGGTCGGACATCGGCTGCCCCTGGGCGACCCTGGCCCTGCACACGCTGCACGCCGCAGCCCGCGCGCGGGGCCGCCGGATTCTCGTCGACCACCGGGTCTTCCCGCTGGAGCTGTTCAACGCGCAGTCCACGCCCAAGCCGATCATCGACGCCGAGACGGTGGCGATCGGGGCCAAGGTGCCCGAGCTGGGCTGGCGGCTGTGGCCCGGTCCCGACTGGAGCTACCCGGTGACCACGCTGCCCGCGCTGGAGGCCGTGCAGGCGGCGAAGGCGCCCGAGGTGGGCGGGTTGCCCGCGAGCGACGAGCTGGACACCGCACTGCGGCACGCCTTCTACGCGGAGGGCCGGTGCATCAGCGTCCCCTCGGAGATCCTCGCCGTCGCCGCCGACTGCCCGCTGGTGGAGGAGGCGGCGCTCGCCGACGCCCTGGAGCGGGGCACGGCCCGGGCGGCCGTCCACCATGACTTCGCCGTCGCGCGCGGTCCGCGGGTGCAGGGCAGCCCGCACCTGTTCACCGCCGCCGGTACCGATGTGCACAACCCGGGGGCCGACTTCACATGGACGGGCGACCCGAACGCGGGCGGGTTCCCGCACTTCCGTTCCTACACGCCCGACTGGGCCGGCGACCTGATCGACAAGCTGCCCGAACCGACGGCCGTTCGACCCGCCTGATCCGCGTTTTCCCATTCCTGGAAGGGAGCCCGCAGTTGTCCGCCGCAGACCCCATTCTCGAACTGCCGTACGGTGTGTCCCCGGACCCGGACGCATTCCTGCGCGCCGCCGTCCGCTGGCACTTCTCCGAGGAGACCGGTTCGCCGTTCTGGCTGGAACGCGCCGATCGGCTGGACTTCGACCCCCGCACCGACATCCGCACCTTCGACGACCTGAAACTGTTCCCGAACGTCGC
Source organism: Streptomyces sp. NPDC001348 (assembly GCF_053597535.1). Lineage (NCBI taxonomy): Bacteria > Bacillati > Actinomycetota > Actinomycetes > Kitasatosporales > Streptomycetaceae > Streptomyces > Streptomyces sp. NPDC001348. Next base: position 313,016 of record NZ_JBSFIK010000001.1, read on the forward strand.
CAACGAACTGCGCGACGTACGCGCCGAGGACCTGATCCCGCTCGGCTACGGACCGCACCGCCCCCCGGTCGTCGGCGTCTTCGACAGCGGCGGCACCACCGGGGCGCCCAAGCGCGTCGTCATGCTCCAGGAGTGGCTGGACCTGCTGCTCGCGCACAGCAACGCCCAGCTCGACGCGCACGGCGTGCCGAGGGGTGTGAACTGGCTGCTGGCGATCCCGTCCGGGCCGCACATGGTCGGCGCGTCCTTCCAGCAGCTGGTGACGGCACGCGGCGGGTTCTCCTTCTCCGTCGACGTCGACCCGCGCTGGGTGAAGAAGATCATCGCCCGCGGCGACCGGACCGAGGCCGAGCTGTACACCGAGCACCTGGTCGACCAGCTCCAGCACCCGCTGCGCTCCCAGGACGTCGGCGTCCTCATGCTCACCCCGCCGGTCCTGGAACGCCTGTGCCACCGCGACGAACTCGTCGACCTGGTGCGCAAGAAGGTGAAGGCCATCATGTGGGTCGGCACACAACTCGACCCGGACACCCGGCACCTGTACCGGACGGAGCTGTTCCCCGACGCCGTCCTGTGCGGCGGCTTCGGCAACACGATGACCCTCGGCCACGTCAGCGAGCGGGCCGGCCTGACCGACGACGAACCGTGCGTCTACGACCCCTTCTCGCCGTACATGACGTACAACGTCATCGACCTCGAGGCGCGCAGGCCCGTCGAGTACGGCGAGCGCGGGCGGGTCGTCATGCACTACGTCGGCAAGAGCCTGTTCCTGCCCAACAACGTCGAGCGCGACACCGCCCTGCGCATCCGCCCGCTGCCCGGCCAGGTGGGCGACTCGGTGGCGGACATCGCCCCGGTGCGTGAGTTCGACGACGAGAAGGTCATCGAGGGGGTGTACTGATGGGCGCGTCGAACCCGGAGGCACTCGTCCTGGACGCGCTGGGCCCCTCCGGCCCCTACCGCACCCGGCGCCGGGAGACCGTCACCGACACCACGGGCGCGCCCGCCGCCGAACTCTGCCTGGTCCCCGGCCTGTTCGTGACCCGGGCGCTGGCCGCACTGCGCGCGGCGGCGCCCCCGCCGCGCGAGGAACGGCTCGCCGCCCTCGCCCGCGCCGCCCGGATCTTCCGCGAGGACACCGTGCACGGCCTGTCGTACGAGGACTACGAACGGACCGTGGCCCGGGTCGCCGGCATCCCGCTGCCCGCCGTACGGTCCGCCGCCGACGAGATCGCCGACTCGGCGCGCCGCCCCCTGGCCGGCTCCTACGGCGCGCTGCCCGGCGGCGCGGTGCTCGACTGGGGTGACCCGCGCACCCGCACCGGGGCCGCGGTGTGGACCCGGCGCGGCGGGGTGCTCGCGGTGGGCGCGGCCGGCAACCATCCCGCGCCGCACGCCCTGTGGCTCGAGGCGCTGGCCCTCGGTTACCGGGTCGCCGTACGGCCCTCCCGCCGTGAGCCCTTCACCCCCCACCGCCTGGTCGCGTCCCTGCGTACGGCCGGCTTCGGCGACGACCACGTGATGCTGCTGCCCACCGACCACGCGGGCGCCGACGAGGTGCTGCGCGGCGCCGACCTGTCCCTCGTGTACGGCGGCGACGACGTCGTGCACAAGTACGCGGCCGACCCCACCGTGCTCGTCCAGGGGCCGGGCCGCACCAAGGTGCTGATCACCGAGGGCGCCGACTGGCGGGCACATCTGGACACCCTGGTCGGCTCGGTCGCCCACCACGGCGGCGTCAAGTGCGTCAACGCCACCGCGGTCCTGGTCGAGGGCGATCCCGCCCCGGTGGCCCGCGCCCTCGCCGAACGGCTCGGCGCGCTGCCGAGCCTGCCCGCCGACGACGAGAAGGCCGCCCTGCCGGTGCAGCCGGTGGAGCGCGCCCGCGCCCTGGAGCGGCACCTGCTGGAGCGCGCCCGGGGCACCACGGCCCACCTCGGCGGCGACGGCGTCGTGGAGGAACTCCCCGGCGGTGGCGCGGTGCTGCGCCCCGCCGTGTTCGAGGCGCCGCACCTGAAGGGCGGCTGGCACACCGCCGAACTCCCCTTCCCCTGCGTGTGGGTGGCACCGTGGAGCCGCTCGGACGGCACGGCGCCGCTGCGCGGGTCGCTCGTCCTGGGCGTGTTCGTCGGCGACGTGGAGCGGGACCGGGACCTGGTCGACCAGCTGGTCGCCGAGCCGACGATCGCCAACGTCCACGTGGGCGACCACCCCACCCACTGGATGGACCGCGGTGTGCCGCACGACGGCTACCTCGGCGAGTTCCTGATGCGGACGAAGACCGTCATCCGCGGTTGCGTGAAAGGCCGGACATCACCATGACCACCCCACAGCAGTCGGCGGCGGACCCGGGGCGCCGGGCCGCCGTCCTCACCGGACTCGGTACGTTCCTGCCGCCGCGCGCCGTGCGCAACGAGGAACTGTCCGAGCACCTCGACACCAGCGACGAGTGGATCCGCACCCGCACCGGCATCCGGCAGCGGTACTGGGCCGACCCCGGTACCGCCACCGGTGACCTCGCCGTGGAGGCGGGCGCCCGCGCACTGAAGTCGGCGGGTGTGACCGGTGCCGACGCCGTCGTCCTGGCCACGACCACACCGGACCACCCCTGTCCGGCGACCGCGCCCTGGGTCGCCGCCCGGCTGGGGCTCGGCCCGGTGGCCGCCCATGACGTGGCCGCCGTGTGCGCCGGGTTCGTCTACGCCCTGGCGAGCGCCACCGGGCTCATCGCGTCCGGAGTCGCCGAGCGGGTCCTCGTTATCGGCGCCGAGACGTACTCCGGCATCCTCGACCCCACCGACCGCAACACCGCGGTGATCTTCGGGGACGGGGCCGGCGCGGTCGTCCTGGAAGCGGGCCGCGCCGACGCGCCGGGCGCGCTGCTCGGCTTCGACCTCGGCAGCGACGGCACGCAGCACGATCTGATCGCCATCCCCGGCGGGGGCTCCCGGCAGCGTTCCGGGGGCAACCCGCCCGACCCGGCGACGAGTTGGTTCACGATGCAGGGCAAGAAGGTCTTCGCCCGGGCCGTGGCCGCCATGGGCGGCTCCTCCGCCGCCGTTCTGGACCGCGTGGGCTGGCCCCGCGGATCCGTCGACCGTCTCGTCGGCCACCAGGCCAACGTGCGCATCCTGCACGCGGTCGCCGACCGGCTCGGCATCGACCGCGAGCGGGCCGTCGTCAACCTCGACCGCGTCGGCAACACCTCCGCGGCGTCCATCCCGCTCGCCCTCGCCGACGCGGTCGCCGACGGCGGCCTCCGTACCGGCGAACGCGTCCTGCTCACCGCCTTCGGCGGCGGGCTGGCCTGGGGCTCCACGGCCCTGGTCTGGCCCGACGTCACACCCTGCTGACCCTCACACCCGGAAAGGCCGAACCCATGACCGTCCTTGCCCACAGCGCGATCGCCGAGCACATCACCGAGCTCATGGCCGAGAAGTTCAGGGTCCCCGCGGGCCATGTCGACGTCACCGCCGAGTTCGCGACGATGGAGCTGGACTCGCTCGACCTCGTGGAGCTCGCCGTGATCCTCTCCGACCACTACGGAGTGGCCCTCGAGGACACCGAGATAGAGGAGGCCGGAACCATCGAGAACACCGTCGCACTGCTGCGGGACAAGGGCGTCCCGCTGGGCTGACCGCCACCAGGACCAGGGCCCGGAACGCGGACGGCGCGTTCCGGGCCCTTCGGCGTACGGCGGTTCAGACAGTCGCCTTGCGGTCCAGGACCAGGTCGTGGCCCACGATGTACGACGCCTCGTCCGAGGCCAGCCAGACCACCGTGTCGGCGATCTGCTCGACGCTCGCCCCACGGCCCAGCGGGCAGGGGCTGATGGCGTTGATGCGGATGCCGCGGTCGGCGTACTCGCGGGCCGCGGTCTGGGTGAGCGCGCTGACCGCCGCCTTGGACGCGGCGTAGGCGCCGAGCCCCGGCAGCATTCCCTGGACGCCTATATTGCTCGCGGTGTTGATGATGACACCGCGTCCCGCTTTCTCCATGTACGCGATTTCATGCTTCATGGCCAGCCAGACGCCGGTGAGATTGGCCGTCAGTGTTTCCGCCCAGACGTTTTCGTGGATTTCCGCCACGGGCTGGTTCGGGCCGAGTTCGGTGACGTTGTTGAAGGCCACGTCCACCGTGCCGTGCCGGCGTACCGCCTCCGCCACGATGTGTTCCGCACCGCTCTCGCCCGTGCCCGCCGGGTCCGCCACGACAAGGGACACCCTGCCGCCCCGCCCTTCGATCAACTCACAGGTTTCGTCCAGGGTTTCCAGGTGTCGTCCGGCCACCACCACGGTTGCGCCCGCGTCGGCGAAGGCGATGGACGCGGCCCGTCCGATTCCCTCGCCGCCTCCCGTGACGAGGACGATCTGACCGGTGAATCGTGCCGACATCGGAGTTCTCCTGATTCTACGGGTGCGATTTCCGGGGATTTCCGGGGAGTTCCGGGGAGGCCGGGGCGCTCTCGGCCCCCGCCGTCCGTCACGAGCCTCGCGTTTCCGCGTCGTACCGGCAACGAAAGCCGCTGTTTCCTGTCAGGTCGCCACCCGCAGGTGACGAAGTTTCCGTACGCCGATTGCCGCCCGTGGAAAGCGCGGCCGACACTCCCTTCCGGCAGGCACCACAGCGGACCGAAGGGAATCGATGTGCTGACGATCTCGTGGACCCGGGTCATCGACGGCGTGGACGAGGAGACGGGCCGCGTCCCCACCCGTGCGGGCCTGTGGCAGGCGATGCTGGACAAGGCGCAGAACCCCGTCCGGTACGTGCCCGCCATCACCTCCTCCCGGATCGTGGAGCGGTACGCCGACGGGTTCCTGCGCGAGTCCGAGCGCGGCGAACGCTTCCTCGTCCAGCGGGTGACACCCGACGAGAAGGCCGGCGTCATCACCTTCCGGAACGAGGACGAGACGGATCTCTCGCTGATCCGCAACGAGATCGGCAGGGACGACCAGGGCCGGCTCACCCTCACGCTGAGCATCACCCTGGACGAGGGCCCGACGGCCGCGGCCCTGTCGCAGAGCGCCTATCTGCGCGACCTGGACTCCGACTTCCGCGGCACGCTGAAGGCGATGGCGGCGGTGCTGCGCCGCACGGCCCTGCACGGCGTCCCGGCGCCGCACTGACGACCGCCCGGCAGACCGGCGCGGAGCCGGTCCGCCGGGCGGCGGCCTCGGCCTGGCGGCGTCAGGACGCGACGTGCTCCAGGGCGAGGCCGTACCCGGACAGCACCGCCAGGTCGTGCACGCCCTCGACGGTCGCCTCGACGTCGAACAGCGTGCGCTGCGCAGGCGGCCCGCCGATCAGCTCGGCGGCCCGCGCGGGCAGCGGCCGGGCGGCGGCCTCGGCCTGGCGGCGTCAGGACGCGACGTGCTCCAGGGCGAGGCCGTGCCCGGACAGCACCGCCAGGTCGTGCACGCCCTCGACGGTCGCCTCGACGTCGAACAGCGTGCGCTGCGCAGGCGGCCCGCCGATCAGCTCGGCGGCC